>CAZNCT010000010.1:21871-26738 GCA_964571615.1 uncultured Anaerolinea sp.
GGGCTATGCCGCTGAAACGCCAGCGGAAAAACGGCTGAAAGCGCTCAATGACCTGATTCTTTTCCTGAACGACGAAACAGAGTGAGTTTCATCAATCCCTGGCATGATTTTTATCACGGCGCTTGTCACGTTGCTGGCGTGCTATACTCTTGTATAGACTAAATTACCTGAGTGGGAAAAGGAGATGCCATGAACACCACGCCTGAAGCACCCAGCCAGCAAGACGCGACCCAGGAAGGGCAATTCCGAACCGTGCGCGAGTTAGACCCGGTTCTGGTTCAGCAATTTCAAGAACGAATCAAGGAGGAGCAAAACCTGCCGGTTGGGGTTGCCGCTGGGGCCGTAGCCGCTTTGCTGGGTTCAATTTTGTGGGGCATTATCAGTTTTGCAACCAGTTATCAGATTGGCTGGATGGCAATTGGGGTGGCCTTCATGGTTGGCTGGTCGCTGCGCCGGTTTGGGAAGGGTATAGACAAAATCTTCGGCATCGCTGGGGCTTTGCTGGCCCTGGGCAGTTGCGTAGCGGGGAACTTTTTGATGATTGCGGCGGTGGTTGCACGCGAATACGAAGTCTCGCTGCTGGATGTGTTGCTGACCATGCTGCTCAACCCTGCAATGGACCTGGAACTGCTGGCAGCCACCTTTTCACCGATTGACCTGCTGTTCTACGGTTTTGCCATCTACTACGGCTATAAATATTCCTTCAGGCAATTTACCGCTCAGGAGTTAGAGGGTTTGTACCGCACAAAAACGATTGTGGTCTAAATTAGCAACACTTCAACCGGCGCCCCCGCCGAAAGACCGGTGGCATCGGGTGGAATTTTTAACAACCCATCGGCAGCGGCCAGGCTGAAGATGAGGTTCGATTTGCCAAAGATGGGGTCGGCAGTAAAAGCGTCGCCCTGAGGGCGCAGCCGCACGGGCCACCAGTCTTCACGGCCAGCCTGCGAGGGCAGGTTGACCGTCAGCGTGGCCCGCACGGTCGGGCGCGGACGAGGTAACTGTCCGAGCATTTTCTCGAGCAACGGGACAACCAGCATATAGCCATTGACCAGGGCGCTGACGGGGTTTCCGGGCAGGCCAATGACTGGTTTGCCATCGCACAAGCCCAAAATGGTCGGCTTGCCGGGGCGGGTGTTGATGCCGTGCACAAGCACGCCCGGTTTCCCCAGGGTATTGATAACCGCAGCGGTCATGTCGCGGGTCGATGCCGAAGAGCCTGCGGTAATCAAGAGCGCATCGCATTCGGCCAGAGCGCGGGCGGCAGATGCTTGCAGGGCGGCAAAATCATCACGAACAATGCCGTATTGGATGGGCTGACCGCCCGACTGGGTAATCAGCGCCCCGAGGGTATGCGCGTTGATGTCGCGCACCTGCCCGGGCCGGGGCGTGCCGCTGGCCGGGATGACTTCGTCCCCACTGGAGAGGATGCCCACGCGCACGAGATTTGCGACCCGGATTTCGGTCATTCCCAGGGCCATCAGGCCGCCAATTTCTGCCGGGCGTAAGCGTGTGCCACGCGGAATCACCAGCTGTCCCTGGGCCACGTCTTCGCCAATTTGAATCAGATTCTCGCCATCGGCGACCGATTTCAAGATTTCGACTTCATCCCCCAGACTTTGGGTGTATTCCAGCATCAGGACAGCGTCAGCGCCGGGCGGCAGCATGCCACCGGTGTGAATGATGGCGCATTGGCCGGAGGAAATCTCAAAACCGGGGGCATCGCCCATCGGTACTTCACCAATCAGTTTAAGATAGCCTGGCAATGATTCAGAGACACCGTAGGTATCGCGGGCGCGAACCGCAAAGCCATCGACAGTAGAACGAGGAAAAGCCGGAAGCGGATGCGGCGCAAAAACATCTACGGCGGTAACGCGGCCCAGGGCGGATTCGGTTTGGAGGACGGTGGTCAGGCCCAGGGGAGATAGCGCCGAGAGCAACTTCTCGCGGGCCAGGTCGGGGGGCAAGAGGGGCAGAAATTCGGGCATGGGATTGTTTCCGGTATCAGAGAATGCGGCGGTCGGGGTTAGCGCAGCCAGAGGGTCAGGGTTTGAAAGTAAGCGGTCAGACCAAAGAGAGCGACGGCTGTGGTAGTCAGAAGCGGCCAGAGAGGCTTCTGTCCATCGACAATACGGCGGAACTGGTAAACCTGGAAGACAGCCAGCGGAATGGTCAACAACCCGGGCCAGGCCAGGCCGAAAGGCAGGCCAATGAAAGGCATGGCGGCCATCAGCAAATAGGCGGCGGCTAGAAAACCATTATGAGCCTGAACAGCCGACTGCCAGCCCAGGCGGATGAGCAAGGTCTGGCGGGCATATTTCTGGTCGCTGGCAAAGGTCGGAAAATCCAGCGCCAAAAAGCAGGCCAGGGCCAGAAAACCCAGAGGAAACAGGTAGGCAGGCAAAAGGCGGTGCAGTTCTCCGGTTTGCAGGCTGAAGGCAAAAGCCGGGGCCAGAACCGCAATCAGAACAGCCAGGACAAATTCGCCCAAGCCGCGGTTCGACAGGCGGACGGGCGGCACTGCATAGGCCAGCGCAGCCAGAGCAAAAAGCGCCAGGAAAGCAAGAGACAACGGGCGCGCCAGTTGCAGGACAATCAACGGAATGGCAAGCGAGACGGCCAGGGTCAGAAGCGCCAGGGCCATCAGAACCAGCCTGCGGCGATATTCATCGCGCTCACGCGGGGTCTGCTCAGGGAGATAGGGTTCGGCAGGGTTGCGGTAGGCGGCATCTAGCAGATTGGCAGCAGTGAGCAAGAAAGAAATCGCCAGAAAACCCAGCAAAAACGCCAGCAGGTCAAACTCGGCGCCCAGATAGCGGGCCAGAGATGCACCCAGTAAGTAGGACAACGAAAGCAGCAGGGTATGAACAGGACGGAGAAGTGAGAGCATAGCAGGGTTTAATCTTCAGGGGCGGAGGTCAGGCGATGGCTTTTTTGATATCGCGCAAATGCAGGCTATTGTGCAAATACACCATTTTGAGCATTTCGGCCAGCGAGGTGAGCCCCAAGGCCGGGTGACGCCCGCGTTTTTGCAGGTCATCTGCGGTCAGAGAAGCGGTAAAAGCGACCATCTCGGCACGCGCAGCCTGGTAATTCTCCAGCAGGTCGGCGGGGCCAGCCTCGGCCAGTGTGGCTTGCTGGCTGGCATTGAAGCGGTCAATATCAAAATCATCTGAAGCGCCAGGGCCGCCATCTCGAATAGCGGTGAAAATTTCAAGAAAGCCCCGCTCGGCGCTGACCAGATGGGCCAGAATGCTGCGAGCGCTCCAGGCCGCTTGTTCGTCATAGACGACCTTAGTCCACTGGTCGGGGCTTAGGGCGCTGAAGAAAGCGCTTATTTTGTGGCCTTCAGCCTTGAGTTTTTCGGCAAGGGCCGCAGGGGTATCAGACATGGGTCATCTCCTGAGAAGGCTCAGAGCAGCGAGTAGCCGCCATCGATGGTGATGGTCTGCCCAGTAATATACTCGTTTTTGATGAAAAACTCGAGTGCCGCGGCAATTTCATCGGGCCTGGCAGAGCGTTTGATGGGCAGACGGCTGAGCAGACGCTGCCACTCGTCAGAAGGCATCTCATCGGAGGGCAGAACCAGCCCCGGCGCAATGGCATTGACGCGAATATCGGGAGCCAGGGCGCGGGCCAAAATTTTGGTGAGCGATTCGAGCCCGGCTTTGCTGACCGTGTAAATCGGGAATCCGGCCCAGGCCCTGGCAGCGCCAACATCGCTAATGTTAACAATCAGTCCACCGGTGGGCATTCGGCGGGCGGCCTGCTGAGCGCACAAGAAGGGCGCGCGCAGATTAAGCGCAATGGCGGCATCAAAATCGGCGGCGGTCAGGTCGCGTACCTGCCCGCGAGGCATCAGGGCCGCAGAGTTGACAAGCATCTTAAGGGCGTAAGGCTGAAGGCTGTCAACGGCATCAAACAGGCGCTCAATTTCCTCGGGCTGGGTTAAATCGGCCTGCATTGGAAAGACCGGAACACCCAGGGCGCGAATTTCGGCAGCGGTCTCTTGCGCTTCGGATGCCGAAGCATGATAGTGAAGCGCAAGCGCGTATCCCTGGCGGGCGAGCGCCAGGGCAAAGGCCCGTCCGAGGCGGCGCGCGCCACCGGTTACAAGCGCGAGAGGAGGATGAGCCGACATCGCTGTGCCTTAGCCTTTCAGAATGGTGTTCACCTCGTCCAGTTCAGAGGGGGTCAATACCCAGCCGATGGCGCGTACGTTGGCCTGAATTTGCTCGAGCCTGGTTGCGCCCGAAATGACCGAGCAAACTGCAGGCTGCGCCAGAAGCCAGGCATGCGCCAGGTCGCCGAGGCTATGTCCGCGCTCGGCAGCCCACGATTCGAGTTTTTCAATTTTGGTGTAATTGGAATCAGTCATGTACCCTTTGACATAATCGCTGCTTTCGCCGCGCGACCCTGCCGGGGCGGGCTGGCCACGGCGATATTTACCGGTCAGAAAGCCACCCGCAAGCGGAAAATAAGGCACAAAACCAACTCCATACGCAGCGCAATAAGGCAAGACTTCACGTTCGACCTCGCGCTCAAGCAAGTGATAATGGGACTGCATGGCGGCAAAAGCACTCCAGCCTCTAAATTCGGCCAGCAAATTGGCCCTGGCCAACTGCCAGGCGGCAAAATCGGAACCGCCGACATAGCGAACTTTGCCCATGCGCACCAGGTCATCGAGGGCGCGCAGCGTTTCTTCGATAGGAGTCGAGGCGTCCCAGCGATGCAGGTAGTACAGGTCAATATGGTCACTTTGCAAACGGCGCAGGCTGGCTTCGACTGCATTCATCAGATGATAGCGTGAGCCGCCGCGGTCGTTGGGGCCATCGCCTGTGGGCCAAAAAAATTTGGTAGCCAGAAC
>CAZNCT010000010.1:26778-40269 GCA_964571615.1 uncultured Anaerolinea sp.
TCCGACTGTCCGTTGGTATACACATCTGCTGAGTCGAGGAAGTTAATGCCCAGGTCTAAGGCCGCATCAATCATGTTATTGACGGCTTCCTGAGAGACATGGGGAGCGCCAAAGCGGTTGGTACCCAGCCCAATGGCCGACACTTTCAGGCCCGATTTGCCAAGATGACGATATTCCATTTTCAGCCTCCGATTTTTCTCCAAGTGTACTCGAAAGCAAACCGCACGCACAAGAAAAGGCTATAATTGATTGAAATTATCCTTGAGGAGAGCGCGCCATGTCCAATGTTTACGAATCAAAGCATCCCCTTGTCAGGCATAAACTCAGCCGTCTGCGCGACAAAGACACAGAGCCCAAAAAATTTCGCGAGCTGGTTCAGGAAATTGCAGCCCTGATGGCCTACGAGGCCACCGCCGACCTGGCCATCTCGCCACGCGAAATTGAAACCCCGCTGGCAAAGATGACTGCCTATGAGTTACAGGAAAAAGTTGGGCTGGTTCCTATTCTGCGCGCCGGGCTTGGGATGGTCGAGGGGATTTGGGCCCTAATGCCGCAGGCCGAGGTTTGGCACATTGGACTATATCGTGATGAGAAAACCCTGCGACCGGTTGAGTATTACAATAAACTGCCGACCGAGCCAACGGTTTCTGTTTGCCTGATTCTCGACCCCATGCTGGCGACCGGCGGTTCGGCCACAGCAACGGTGGAAGTTCTCAAGCGCTGGGGGGTAAAGAAGATCAAATTTGTTGGGCTGATTGGCGCTCCTGAAGGAATTGCCAGAATGCAGAAAGAACATCCTGACGTGCCAATTTACCTGGCCGCAATTGACGAACGCCTGAACGAGAAAGGTTACATCGTCCCTGGGCTGGGTGATGCTGGCGACCGTCAGTTTGGAACAGGATAATTCCCTCCAACTTTTACAAGGCGAGCGGTTCAACTTGGGCATTAGAAGGGGTGCCCCTTTTACGTATAATGGTATCAAATGGTTGCTAACCTGCTTGCACTCCACCTTCTTGTTACATCCATCCTGTTCTTCGCCGCCGGAACCTACAGCCTGAATCGCCGCGACTTTAACGCCGCCGGGCCTTTCGGCATGGTCATGTTTTTGTGCAGTGGGTTTATGTTGCTGGCAGGCGCGGATGTCTTTTCGACCAACCTGGAACAGAAAATATTGCTGGTCAATTTGCGTGTCTCGATGCTGCCGTTTTTATCGGCTGGCGTGCTGGTAACAGCCATTGAAAATGCGCGCCGCTCGGCCTGGCTGGCTGGTGGGCGCATTTTTTTATTATACGTTGTACCAATTGTCAATCTATTTTTTGTCTGGGCGCCGGGTCTGAATCCATTTTTTATGACCGATTACAGGCTGACCCCAAGCAGCCTGGTTGGGTTTACTCTCTCGGGCAATCATGGGCCCTGGGCGTGGATACTTTTGACTTACTCAACTGCGCTGGCTATTCTGACCTTTGGAATTCAGTTCTATACCCTGCTGAACAGCAAGGGAATTTACTTCAAGCAGACCTTGTTTCTGGCGCTGGGACAAGTTTTTCCAGCGGTAGCAATTTTACTGGCAGGGTTCGGAAGACTGCCCTACCTTGAAGTCTATAATTACGCTCCGCATCTGTTTATGATTACGGCCCTGCTGAACGGCTGGGCCATCTATCGCTATCAATGGTTGTACGCTTCGCCAGTTGTGCGCGACATTGTGATAGACCACATGAGCGATATGCTGCTGGTGGTTGACCAGAACGGTTGTTTGAGCGACGCAAACCCTGTTGCCCGAAAAGAGCTCGACATCCTTGACACAAACATTGGCAAAAACCTGACGCAAATTCTGCCTGACTGGGAGCAAATTCAAAAAGAGGCGGCCCAGGCCAGGACTCTGCGCACCGAAATCAAGATTGCAACAGCGGGACATCCTTCTCTGCGGGTCTATGAATTGGTTGTCAATACCATCCGGGCCGCCAAAAACGGAAAAATCAGCGCTTATGTGCTTTTGATGCGCGAGATTACCGAACAGAAATACCAGCAGGAACAAATTCAAAACCTGGCACGGGCTGTAGACCAAAGCCCCAACAGTGTCCTGATTACAGATACCGATGGGGTCATCGAATATGTCAACCCATCGTTTACTCGCCTGACCGGCTATAGCGCCGAAGAGGCCATTGGTCAGAAAACCAGTCTGTTCAAATCTGGTCAGACACCCGCCAGTGTTTACATTGATATGTGGGAAACCATTAAGGCGGGAAAAATCTGGAAAGGCGACCTGCTCAACCGGCGCAAAGACGGCGAAATTTACTGGGAAGAAACGTTTATCGCGCCACTTTTTGACCAATATGGAAATATCGTCAATTACATTTCTATCAAAGAAGATATCAGCGCGCGCAAAGAAATAGATGAAATCTTGCATCGGCGTCTTGAAGAGTTGCTGATGGTCAACACCATCAGCCTGGCCGCCGCATCACAGTTGGAACTTCCTGGCCTGGTAGAACTGGTTGGCAAGCAATTGGAACAATTTTTTAACGTGCGCTCGGTATTGGTTGCAATTCACAACCAGGAGGCGGGGACAATCGAACTGCCCTACTGGACGATTGACCGCAAACGGGTAGAAACGCCAACGCTCAAGTACGGTGAAGGGCTGGTTTCGCACGTTCTAAAAACCCGGGAGCCGCTGCTGATTGCAACCAATTTCAAAGAGACTGCACCTGAACTCGGGCACAAACCCATCTATGCTCATCTTTACGGAAGTCCAAAAACCTGGCTGGGGGTGCCCATTATGGCAGGTGCAGAAGCCGTCGGGGTCATTAGCCTGCAAAACTACCAGAAAGAATTTGCCTTTCAGGATGATGACGTGCGTTTGCTCACCACCATTGCCGCCAGCATCGGGATTGCGATTAAGAACGCCAACCTGTTCAAAAAAGCACAGCAAGAAATTGAAGATAGAATTCGGGCCGAAAAAGAGGCCCGCCAGCGCGCCGACCAGATGTCTGTCCTTTATCAGATTGGGCATGACATCACCTCGGGCCTTGACCTGGAGGTTGTGCTCAATTCCTTGATGGAAAAGTGCAAACAAATTGCCCCGGTAGATGTCTTCGCGGTCGGCCTGTATGAGCCAGAAAATCAATTGGTGCGGTTTATCAAGTTTAATGACCAGGGCAGAGAACTTAAAACCAACCTGAGCATTGACCTGGAAGAAAACCTGACCAGCGAAGTGATTCAAAAGCGAAGGCTGATTTACATCTCTGATACCAATCAAGAAGCCGCCAGACAAAAACACCACATCATGCACACAACCGAACATCATGCCCGCACCTACCTGGGCATTCCGCTCTCGCACGGTAATCAGGTCACGGGTATCTTATCGGTACAAAGTTACCAACCGAATGCTTTTAGCCCGGAGCAAATTCAAACGCTTGAAATCATCGCCGCCCAGGCGGCCATCGCCATCGAAAACGCAAGGTTATACGAAGTTACCCGCCGCCGGGCCGATGAAATGAGCCTGCTCTACGAGGTCAGCCTGGAACTCTCGGAGAACCTGGATACAGACCAGGTCTTGCGAAATCTTCTGCACAAATGCCGCCAGATTTTGCCGATGGATTCTTTTTATGTTTCGGTGTATGAGGAAAGCACTCACCTGATTTACTACCCCCTGTTCTACGATCGTGGCGAATTCAAAAATGTCCCGGTGCGAGATATGCGCGTCTCACCTGGCCTGACAGGCGAGGTAATTATGAGCGCCAGGACGCTCTACCTGCCCGATACCACCAAGCCAAAAACCGCTCAACAGTATCAGATTATCCACATTGGCGGTACACCCTCGCGTTCTTTTGTGGGCGTGCCCATGACGGTACGCGGACGGGTGATTGGGGTGATTTCAATGCAGGCCTACGAACCGAATAAATACAGCCAGGAGCAAATCCGCCTGCTAGAGACGATTGCCACCCAGGCCGCTATTGCGCTTGAAAACAGCCGCTTGTACGAAAACGCCCGCCGCGAAATCAACGAGCGCCGTCGGGCGCAAGAGGATCTGCAACAAACCAATCAGGAATTGCAGGTGCAACTCAGCCGGGTGGAGTCTTTGCAGGAAGAATTGCGCGAACAGGCCATCCGCGACGCCCTTACCGGATTATATAACCGGCGCTACCTGGACGAAGTTTTTAGCCGCAAAGTCAACCGCATGGGGAGAAAAGGTTCATCGCTGGCAGTCATGATGCTGGATATTGACCATTTTAAGAAATTCAATGACACGCATGGTCACAAAGCAGGAGACCAACTGCTCTCAATTTTAGGAAAGTTGCTGCTAAAACACACCCGCCAGAGTGATGTCGCCTGCCGCTACGGCGGCGAGGAGTTTGTCATCCTGCTTGCAGATACCAGCCTGGATGTAGCCGCCAAGCGGGCTGAAGAGATTCGCCAGGCCTTTGAACAGGTCAAAATTGATTGTGACGGCAAGCAGCTGGGGGCAACAATTTCAATTGGAATTTCGGTTTTTCCTGAGCATGGCAACAGCCCCGAAGGGCTGCTTATCCAGGCAGACCAGGCGCTCTACGCCGCAAAAGCCGGAGGCCGCAACCAGGTCGTAGCGTGGAAGCGTTAGCGCAATTTGCCCCAAAAGAAAAGCCAGAGTTTTCAAAAAAGCCCATCAATGCAAACGGCGACCGCCAGGTTAGGTGGTCGCCGTTTTTAGTTGTAACGCCCAAAGCGGTCTTTGGAGAAGATTACGCAGCCTGCTGGCGTGTGCCCAAACGGGCGCGTTCTTGTGGAATGACAACTTCTGGGTCAAGTTTTTTGAATAAGGGAGATGGTTGGCGCAATGCCGCACCCGGCTGCAAACGGCTCGGAAGCCAGCCAGCCTTTTCAAGAGGCCGGTAACGCAAGACCGTATGCTCACCCAACGAATCGGCGACCGATTGGGTATATTGCTCACCAAAGAGAGGCGCTTCATAGCCCAAAAAGTGATGCAACTGACTGCTGGTAAAAGGCAAAACCGGCGCAAAAAGCACTTTGAGCGAGTCAATGGCCCGCAAGGCGGTGTAAATCGTCAGCGCCGCCGATTCGCGGTCGGTCTTGATAGCAGTCCAGGGAGCGTTGGCGTCGAGATAACGGTTCACTTCCGTTGCCAGGCGCAGGCATTCGCGCAGAGCGTCGCGCAATTTGACTGTTTCGTAGTACGCGCCCACCGCCTGGAACCCAGCTTCGATAACGGAAAGCAACTCGCGGTCCGATTCGCGCAGTTGGGTTTCATCCACAGGCGGGACATGCCCATCCCAATGCTTGAAAGAGAAAGACAAGACCCGGTTGGCCAGGTTTCCCCAGGTGGCAACCAGTTCATTGTTGTTGCGGGCAACAAATTCTTCCCAACTCCAATCGCTATCTTTGGCTTCGGGCATATTGATGGTCAGGTAGTAGCGCAGGGCGTCAGGGTCGTAGCGGGTGAGCGCATCGCGCCCCCAAACGGCCCAGTTGCGCGAACCGCTAATTTTGTCACCCTCCAGATTCATAAATTGATTGGCGGGCACATCGTAGGGCAGGGTCAGAGGGGCTTCTTCGCCAGCAAAAATTTGCATAAAAGCCGTGCCAGCGCCCATCAACTGGGCGGGCCACCAGGCGGCGTGGAAGAAGATATTGTCTTTGCCGATAAAATAGAAAGACTTGGCCGCCGGGTTGGTCCACCACTCGCGCCAGGCATCGCCATTGCCCGCTACCTGGCTCCACTCGATGGCCGCAGAAAGATAGCCGATGACGGCTTCAAACCAAACATAGATGCGCTTGCTCTCCCAACCGGCCTCGGGGACGGGGATGCCCCAATCCAGGTCACGGGTAATCGGGCGCGGCTTGAGACCATCGCTCTCAATTTGACCAAGCGACTGCCCGCTCACGGTTTCGCGCCAATAGTGCTGGCGGGCGCGCAAAAAGTCGGCGACTTTGCTCTCGAGTTTGGATAAATCTAGAAAGTAATGCTCAGTTTCACGCAGTTCGGGAACGGAGTTATCTACTTTGGAACGTGGTTCAATCAGTTTTTCAGGCTCAAGGACGTTACCGCAGTAATCACACTGGTCTGAGCGCGCGCCAGCATGCCCGCAAAGATAACAAGTGCCTTCAACATAGCGGTCTGGCAAGAATTTGCCTGCCGCCGGAGAGTACCACTGCGGGCGAACCTCGGTATAAAGATAGCCATTCTGCTTGAGGGCCAGGAAAATAGCCTGCGATACTTTGAAATGATTTTCAGTATGGGTGCTGGTGAAAAGGTCGTAGGTGATGCCATACCCCTGAAAGACTTCCAGAAACGTATTGTGAAAGAATTTATAGACTTCTTCGACCGGCTTTCCTTCAGCATCGGCGCGGATGGTGACGGGCGTACCATGCGAGTCAGTTCCGCTGACCATCAGGACCTTGTTGCCCTTCAGGCGATGAAAGCGGGCGACAATGTCGCCTGGCAAGTGTGAGCCAGTAATGTTTCCGACATGAATTTCAGCGTTGGCATACGGCCAGGCGATGGCAATCAGGATGTTCTCAGGCATAATGAAATTCCTCCAGACCTTCAAAAATAAAAGATGCTGGCGTCTGCCAGCATCGATTCAGGCGGCCTAAACCGTCCCGCAGTTCACCTGGCAAGGAACTGCAAGCCACAGGGCATAGACATGGACATAGGCAATTTTGACATGGCGCTATTTTACTACAAATATTCGCGCAACTGATTGAGGCGGCGCGGATGCCGCAACTGACGCAGGGCCTTGCTCTCAATTTGACGAATGCGTTCGCGCGTCAGGCCAAACTTCTGCCCGACTTCTTCGAGGGTATATTCAACGCCATCATCGAGACCAAAGCGCATCTTCAAAATTCGGGCTTCGCGAGCAGGCATATCTTGCAAAACTTCGTTGAGTTTCTCACGCAACATCGATTGGTAGGCGGCCTGCATGGGGGTTGGGCTAAACTCATCTTCAATAAAACTGCCTAACTCGGCATCTTCGTCTTCGCCAACCGGGCTTTCCAGCGAAACCGGCTGACTGCTGACGCGCAACATCCATTGAAGTTTTTTAGGGTTAATCTTGACCGCTTCGGAAATTTCCTCAAGCGTTGGGGGACGACCGAGCGTCTGCTCCAGTTCGTGAACCATCTTATAAATCTGCCGCAGCCGGTCTCCCAAATGAACCGGCAACCGAATGGTGCGGGCCTGGTCGGCAATGGCGCGGGTGATGGTCTGCCGGATCCACCAGGTGGCATAAGTGGAAAAACGAAAGCCGCGGCTCAGGTCAAACTTCTCGACCGCCTTCATCAGGCCCAGGTTGCCTTCTTGAATCAGGTCAAGAAACGGCACGCCGCGCCCAAGATAGCGCTTGGCAATGCTGACAACCAGCCGGGTGTTGGCTTTAATCAAATGCTCTCGAGCGGCCTGCCCGTTGGCAACCTGTATTTCCAGTTCCTGGCGTGAATTTTCGTCTAATTTTTCGGCTCTAATCAGGGCGCGCGAGGCGGCCCGTCCAATTTCAATGGCGCGGGCAATTTCGACTTCTTCCTCTTGCTTGAGAAGCGGAACCCGCGCCATTTCACGCAAATACAGGCTGGTCGTATCACCACTGTCAGAGACCCGGGCAGGGTCGGCCCAGGTTTCAAAACCAAAATCAGGAGCCAGGGTTTCATCAACGCTTGGAACAAAAGACTCTCCGGCTTCCAGAACTTCGACCCCGCGACGGCGCAGCGAGGTGAGCAATACGCTCATTTTTTCAAAATCCTGGCTGGCTTCAGGGCAGGCTTGTGTCAGGTCTTCGGTGGTTAGATAGCCCTGCAAGCCGGCCTTTTCGAGCAGCATATCAAGCGTATAGGCCTGACTTTCGTGCTTGTGCGGATGTGCCATGCAAGCCTCCACGAAACAAAAGCCCGGCGCGACAAACGTCCCCGTTGAACGTCGGGCTTATTCATCCTGATTGAGTAAGTTTTTCAGCACCGAAAAGGGAGAATCAGATTCGGGGCGGTGTCCACAGTCTCTTTCGTTCAAATTTTGGCCGCATTCCATGCAAAGCCCACGGCAATCGGCGCGGCAGAGCGGTCGGATGGGGATTTCAATCAAAGCGAAATCATGCACAATGGGCTGCAAATCGATGTGGGCATCTTCTGGAACCAGCAAGCCGGAATCGGTCACGTTATCGCGGGTAAAGGCGTATAGTTCGCCGAATTCCCAATCCAGAACCTGGGTATACTCGCTCAGACAGCGCACACATTCAAGCGCGACAACGCCGCGAAAAGCCCCTTCGACAAACAACCCCTGCGGGGTACGGCTGATTTTTACACTCCCCTCAATGTCATGGACAACCAGGCCGTCTTCTGAAGTGACGGTCAGAGAGTCAAAAAGAAAATCACGGCTGATGCCTATCGGGGAGTTGATCAAAAAACCGACATTCAGCCGTAAAGGTTTACGCGGATTGGTCACAGTGTTCACTTTGAAAATGGGATTTCAAACATTGTAGCATGTGGGATTCGCGAAGTCAACCAAAACTCAACAATTCTGAAAAGATGATTTCAGAAGTGCGCTTTTGTGAAACCCAAACGCATGTTTTGTGTTAATGAAGTGAATCAGCATCATTAAACCATCTCTGAGGAGGAAACCGAATATGTCAAAAATAGCGCTTGTCACCGATAGCACGTCTTCAATTCCAGCGTCGTACCAGCAAAAATATAACATTACCATTGTGCCCCAGGTCTTGATTTGGGGCGAGAAAACCTACGAAGACGGTGTCGATATTCAGCCTGGTGAATTTTATCGTAAACTGGCTGAATCAAAGACGCTGCCCACCACGTCGCAGGTATCGGTCATCAACATGAAAAACGCCTTTACCCGCCTGCTCGAGCAAGGTTATGAGGTTTTAGGCATCTTTTTGAGTTCCAAACTCTCTGGCACCATTCAATCGGCCAATCAAGGACGCGAGGCCTTGTCCTCGGGGCAGGAAAAGGTGCACATCTTTGATAGCCAGACCAGCAGCATGGCGCTTGGCTTCCAGGTGCTGGCGGTTGCCGAGGCCGCAGAGCAGGGCGCCAGCATGAAAGAATGTCTGGCCCTTGCCGAAAAAGCCCGCGCTTCAACGGGAATCTACTTTATGGTCGATACGCTTGAGTTCCTGCACCGTGGCGGCCGCATCGGCGGGGCACAGCGCTTGCTTGGCACCGCACTCAACCTGAAGCCAATCCTGACAGTCAAAGATGGCAAAGTAGAGGCGGCAGAACGGGTACGCACCAAAGGCAAAGCGCTCGACCGGCTGGTTGAAATTGTCGGCGAACAGTGCAAAGGCAAAAGCCCGATTCGGTTGGCTTCACTGCACGCCAATGCTGAGGCCGATGCCAAAACGGTCATAACATCTGCCAGCATGGGCGCGGATGTCAGCGAAACTATTTCGGCTGAACTCAGCCCGGTGCTTGGCACCCATACTGGCCCGGGAACCGTCGGATTGGCTTACATGACTGGAGTATAATCGGCGGCATCCTAAAACTGGAGTCGCCTTGATGAATCGGGTTGCAATCCTGACCGACAGTACAGCCTATCTGCCCAGGCATCTGCTTGCAGAGGAGGGCATTCATACCGTCCCTTTGAACGTGATTTGGGGAGAGGAAGTCTTTGAAGATGGCGTTAATATCTTCCCATCAGCGTTCTATGAAAGGTTGAAGACTGCCCGCAAAATGCCGACCACCTCGCAGGTCACGGTCGGGAGAATGCTGGAGAAATTCAACGAATTGCTCCAGCAAGATTTTGATGTGCTTGGAATTTTCATTTCCGGTGCGCTTTCGGGCACCCTGCAATCGGCGGCCCAGGCCCGGCAAGAACTGGATGAGAAACTGCAAGCGCGAATTGCCGTCTTTAACAGCCGCAGCACAACCATGGCAATGGGTTTTCAGGTATTGGCGGCGGCCCGCGCGGCCCATGCCGGGGCCTCACTGGCAGAATGTCTGCAAACAGCCGAGCAAGCCCGCAACCGCAGTGGCGTCTATTTTGTAGTTGATACGCTCGAGTTCCTGCATCGCGGCGGACGAATCGGCGGGGCGCAACGCTTTCTGGGGACGGCGCTCAACATGAAGCCCATCTTGCAGATGAAAGACGGCAAAATCGAGGCCCTCGAGCGTGTCCGCACCCGTGGCAAAGCACAGGAACGGCTGGTAGAACTGGTGGTTGAACAATGCACAGGCAAAGGCCCTGTGCAGGTGGCCGGACTGCACGCCAATGCCCCCGAGGACGCCCGCCAGGTACTTGAAAAAGTTTACGAGCGGCTGGAAGTCAGCGAAAGTTTCTTAACAGAACTCAGCCCGGTCATTGGCACCCACGCCGGGCCGGGAACCGTGGCCCTGGCCTTCATGACCGAAAAGTAACCCGGTTCTCTCGCAAAACTACAAGGACGAAAAGGGGCTGTCTGGCTTGTAAGACAGTCCCTTTTCTTGTACAAATGTAAGGCAAGCCCGGCCTGTAAAGGGTATAATCTGGCTATGTCACAACCCGAACCCCTTGTCATCGGCATTGCTGGCGGCTCAGGCTCAGGAAAAACTACCGTAGCGCAAGAAATCCTCAATCGGGTCGGTGCCTCCCGAATTGCCTATCTGCCTCACGATGCCTACTACAAAGACCTTAGCGGGCTGCCGCCCGCCCAGCGCGCCGAAGTCAATTTTGACCATCCCAACTCGCTCGAAACCGACCTGCTCATTGAGCACATTCAGCGTTTGAAACGCTACGAACCGGTGGAATTGCCGGTCTATGACTTTTCAACGCACAGCCGCACAGCGAAAACCATCCCCATTTCGCCGCGCCGGGTGATTGTTGTGGAAGGCATTTTGATTTACGTTGAGCCGCAATTGCGCCAAATTTGCGATATCAAAATCTTCGTAGATACCGATTCTGATATTCGCTTCATCCGGCGCTTGCAGCGCGACATCAGTGAGCGCGGACGTACGACTGAATCGGTCATCAATCAGTATCTAAAAACTGTGCGCCCAATGCACCTCGATTTTGTCGAGCCGTCGAAGCGCTACGCCGATATTATCATGCCCGAGGGCGGCTTCAACCTGCCAGCTCTCGATATGGTGGTTGCGCGCATTGAAGAAATGCTTCGAGATGCGTAACTTCATTCCCCCTTCCCTTATCAAGGAGACCAAATGACCATGAAGCAATGGAATACCCCGCCCGAAATGGGCATTGACCCCAAAAAGAAGTACCAGGCCTCAATTGAAACCGAAAAAGGCACCATGGTAATTGAGTTATTTGCCGATAAAACCCCCGTCACCGTCAACAATTTTGTCTTTCTGGCGCGCGAAGGGTTTTATAACGGAACCATTTTCCACCGTGTGATTGCTGACTTTATGGCGCAGGGCGGCGACCCAACCGGCAGCGGACGAGGCGGCCCTGGCTATCGCTTTAAGGATGAATTTCACCCCAGCCTGCGGCATGACAAGCCAGGCATTCTCTCGATGGCCAATGCCGGGCCTGGCACCAACGGTTCGCAGTTTTTTATCACCCATGTTCCTACTCCCTGGCTCGATGGCAAACACAGCGTCTTTGGGCAGGTCGTACAGGGCATGGATGTGCTGATGTCCATTCCGCCCCGTGACCCGATGCGGCCCGAATACCCCGGCGTCAAAATTTTGAACATTACCATTCTCGAATCGTAGAGCCAACCTCCGCGCAAATTCATGGAAACACCGCCTTCATCTACCCGCTCCCTGGTTTTGCGCGGATTAAGCCTGGCAGCCTTTATCGCGATTACCCTGTTTGTGTTCAGTGTACGCGACCGGGCCACCGAGCTGGCTGTTTACGGCTACCCGGGCATCTTTCTGGTGGCAATGCTCTCAAGCGCTACGGTACTCTTCCCTGCCCCCGGGCTGGCAGTGGTCTTTGGCATGGCCGGAGTTTTTCACCCGCTGGGTGTGGCTGTAGCGGCAGCCTGCGGCGCCGCGCTGGGTGAGACAACTGGCTACCTGGCCGGAATTGGCGGTCGAACCGTGGTAGAGCGCACCGACATCTACATCCGGCTGGAGCCTTTTGTTCGCAAATACGGCGCCATTGCAATTGTCCTCCTGGCTGCCATTCCCAACCCATTCTTCGACCTGGCTTCGATTGCGGCTGGCGCGCTCAAACTGCCATACTGGAAATTTCTGCTGGCTGCCTGGGCGGGCCAACTCATCAAGATGACCGCTGTGGCTTATGCCGGTTCGCTCTCGCTGGGCTGGCTGTTTGGGTTTCAATAAACGAAATCGGAAAGGAAAACATGGCTGACCTGAATCGGATTGACCAGTATCTTGAAAACCAGATTGGGGAAAGCATTGAAGAACTGAAAACTTTTGTTGCCCAACCAAGCGTAGGGGCACAAAATCTCGGTATGCAAGAATGTGCCGCGCTGACAGCCAGAATGCTCGAAAAGCGCGGTTTTCAGACCGAAATCATGCCTACCGATGGCGCGCCGGTCGTTTTTGCCGAGCGACCAGGCCGAAATCGTGATAAAACGCTCCTCTTCTACAATCATTACGATGTTCAACCCCCCGAGCCGCTCGAGCTGTGGGAGACCCCACCTTTCGAGCCTTCTCTGAGGGATGGCAAACTGTATGGCCGCGGCGTCAGCGACGACAAGGGCCACCTGACAGCCCGCCTGCACGCCATCGATGCCATCCTGGCTACCGATGGTGAACTGCCGTGCAATGTCAAATTCATTGTCGAGGGAGAAGAAGAAACCTCCAGCGTGCACCTGCACGACTTCATCCGCAACAACAAAGAACGCCTGGCCGCGGATGCCTGTATTTGGGAGTTCGGCGGCGTTGACCACCGCGAAGTGCCCATGCAATACCTGGGACTGCGCGGAATTTGCTATGTGGAACTTTCGGTGCAAACCGCCGCAATTGACGTTCACTCGGGCGTGGGCGGTTCCATCTTCCCGAATGCCGCCTGGCGGCTGACCTGGGCCTTATCCACGCTGAAAGGGCCCGATGAGCGCATCCGCATCCCTGGTTGGTACGATGATGTTGTGCCGCCCTCGGAGCGCGACCGCGAACTGCTCTCAAAACAGCCAGACCTGGCAGAAGAATACAAAACCCGTTATGGGGTCAAAGAATTTCTGAAAGGACTGACCGGCGGCCTCGACCTGGCAATTCACGAAGTCTTTGAGCCCACCTGCACCATCTGCGGGCTGACAAGCGGCTACCAGGGGCCAGGCTCCAAAACGGTTCAACCAGCACAGGCCTCGGCCACAATTGATTTCCGCCTGGTGCCCAACCAGACCCCCGAAAAATGCCTGGCATTGCTGCGCAGTCACCTGGACGCGCAAGGCTTCGAGGACGTGCAAATCAAATTCCTGGGTGGTGAGCCTGCCGCGCGCACCGACCCCGATGACCCTTTTGTCAAAATTGTGGTGGATAGCGCCGAAGAAGTCTACGAGAGCAAGATGGAAATTGTGCCGATGGTCGGCGGTTCCGGGCCCAATCATCCGTTTGTCCACGACCTGGGCTTGCCTGTCGCTACTGCCGGGCTGG
>CAZNCT010000010.1:40279-46653 GCA_964571615.1 uncultured Anaerolinea sp.
TACCCCGACACCCGCGCCCATGCCCCCAACGAAACCATCCGCCTCGACCTGTATCTCAAGCATGCGCGTCACATGGCGCGGGTACTTTATCAGTTTGCAGGATAAGCATGTTGCTTCGCAAATTTCGGCGCGATTTTGGTCTGCAAATTCTGGCGCTTTACCTGCTGCTGGTTGTGCCAGCCCTGACCATTATCATCTTGTTCGATGTCATCGAAAGCCGCCGGATTGCCGATGAAGCCATAGCGCGTGACCTGGCGCTTGCCAAGGCCATTGCCCAGCAAACCGAAATTGCGGTAGGCAGTGCGCTTAATGCAGTTCAGCAACTCAGTCAATATCCTGCTGTGCGCTCTGGCAGCATTGAAAGCCTGCAAACCTTGTTCTCGATTGTGCAGGGA
Source organism: uncultured Anaerolinea sp. (assembly GCA_964571615.1). GTDB lineage: Bacteria > Chloroflexota > Anaerolineae > Anaerolineales > Villigracilaceae > UBA8950. The sequence goes on from CAZNCT010000010.1 coordinate 40,675, forward strand.
AGTCGTCCCGATATTGACCTGATTTATCGGCTCGATAATACCGGGCGAATGATTTATCACTACCCCGCTGGCACAACTTCTACCATCGGGGTAGATTTTTCATTTCGGCCCTATTTTCAAAAAGCCCAGCGCAGCGAAGCGGCTTTTCTCTCTGAAGCGCGTATTTCACCGGCCACCGGCCAGCCGATAACCAGCGTTATCATGCCCCTGCGCAGCCGCGACGGGGTCTTTCAGGGCATCATTGCCACCAACATCAAACTGGAAGGCTTCAGCACCACCTTGCGAAAAGCCATCGAAGAACACGGCCAGCAGCAAGATTTTCAAATTTACATTGTTGACCATACCGGCCATGTGATTGCTCATGCCGAATCGCGGCGGCTGCTTGAGGGAGTCAGCAGCCTGATGCCCTCGATTGCAGTAGATGTGATGAACGGTGTCAGCGGCGCGCGGATTGCCCCCGACGCTGGCGGGGTTGAACAACTTTATACCTATACACCCATCCCGAGCGTACGTTGGGCAATTGTCACCAGCCGCCCCGTTGCGGCTGCGCTGGCTCAACAAAACACCCTGCGAACGATTACCATCACAGCATTTCTGGCATTTGCAGGCATTGGCTTGTTGTTCTGGTACGTCTTACATCGGCGCGTCATCAAACCAATTGAACACCTGGCAGCCATCAGCCAAATCATTGGCGAAAACCGCGAAATCAGCCCAGCCCAGCGCGCCGAAATGACGAAAATGGCCCAGCGCAGTGACCAGATGGGCGAGCTCATCAACAGCCTGATGCGCATGGAGCAATCCATTCTGGCGCGCATGAACGAACAAGCCACCCTGCTTGAAACCAGCCAGGCGGTTGTCTCATCACTCGATACCCGGGTGGTGCTCGACCGTATTCTCGAACAAGTCGGCAGGCTGATGAACGTCAAAAAAATAGCGATTTTTGCACTCGATGAACAAACCAATCAGTACCGGGTGCGCGCCAGCCGCGGGCTTTCACGCCAATACATTGAAAAAGCCACTTTTGAGCCGTACAAATCTCAATCGGCTACCATGCGAGCCATCAGCAGCGGCCAGCCTGCCCAGGTCATTGACACAGAATCAGACCCCGATTTTGCGCCGCTTCTGCCCCGTTCACGAGATGGCGGTTATCGTTCCATTCTGGCTGTGCCGCTCAAGAGCAATTACCATCCCCCCTCGGCACTGGTGGTCTTTCACCCCGAACCGCACCGCTTCGATGAAAACGAAATCAGGCTCTTGACCAGTTTCGCCAACCATGCCGCAATGGCAATGGAAAATGCCTGGCTGTATGCCCGCTCAGACCGACGACTCAAAGAACAGACCCGCCGGCTCGAGGCATTGATTCAATCCATGCAAGACGGGCTGATTTTGGGCGACCTGCGCGGGAATGTGGTCTATATCAACCGGCGCATCAACGAACTCGCCGATGTGCAAAGCACCGAGTTGATGGAGAGTACCGTTTCGCGGGTACTAATACGCATCCTGGCGCAATTGAAACAGCCCGAACCCAAACGCAAAGAAATTGAGAAAAAACTGGCAGAAGCGCGCAAACAAGAAATTGAAATTAATGCCACTGTAAACGGGCGCGAGGTTTTCTTGCGCTTTCATGCCTTTGATGTCACCGACCAGGAAAACGTCTCGATTGGGCGTGGGATTATCATTCAGGATGTGACCGCCGACCGTGAAGTGGACCGCATGAAAACCAGCCTGATTTCGACTGTTTCACACGAACTGCGCACGCCACTGGCGGCCATCAAAGGCTATGCCAGCACCCTGCTGGCCGATGACGTGCAATGGAGCCAGGAATCGACCCGCGAATTTCTGGATATCATCTCGGCAGAAGCAGACCGCCTGAGCGAGCTGGTCAATAACCTGCTCGACCTTTCACGCCTCGAAGCCGGCAGTCTGCGACTGCAACTGATTGAGTGCAACATTCAAGAAGTGATCCAGCGTGCAGCATCCCGCTCTCTCAAAGCGCCTGCACAGCAACTGACCGTTCATATTGCGCCAGGTCTGCCGCCTCTCTATGCCGACCAGCCGCGTCTCGAAACGGTGCTGCGCAACCTGTTTGAAAACGCGGCCAAATACGCCGGAGAAAATGTCAAAATCGTCATCTCAGTTACCAGAGTTAGCGATAAAATTATCTTCCGTGTGGAAGATAACGGCCCTGGCATTCCCCCAGAACAAAGCGAACGAATCTTTGACGCTTTCTACCGGGTAGATAATCTGTATTCACGCGGGGCGGGCGGCACAGGCCTGGGCCTGGCCATTTGTCGGGGCATGATTCATGCCCATCAGGGCGAAATCTGGGTCGAGCCGCGCGACCAGGGCGCCTGTTTTGCTTTCTCCATTCCTCTCACCGTGAGTGTTGCCTGAGCCTATGCCTGCCTTTCCTGCCGTTCTGGTTGTTGATGATGAAAAGTCCCTGCGCGATTTTGTGCGCATCAACCTGGAAGTGCGCGGCTACAACGTAACCGTTGCCGCCAACGGCGCAGACGCGCTGAACATTTTCCAGTCCCAGCATGTTGACCTGGTCATTCTGGATATCATGATGCCCAACATGGACGGCCTGGAGGCAATTCGACAGATTCGCCAGATATCAATTGTCCCAATTATTGTGCTAACCGCACTTGGAGAGGAAAGCGACAAGGTCAAAGCCTTCGATATCGGCGCAGATGATTACCTGACCAAGCCCTTTGGGATTGGCGAACTGCTCAGCCGCGTAAAAGCGGTACTGCGGCGCGCCCGCTGGAGTGAAGCGCAACCAGAACAAGAAAATCTGGTTTTTGAAGACATCAGCGCCGACCTGGTCAGGCACAAAGTCACTGTTCTGGGGCAAGATGTAGAGCTTACGCCAACCGAATTTAACCTGTTGGTTTATCTGATGCGCAATGCGGGCAAGACACTTTCGCATCGAGCCATCTTGCAAAATGTTTGGGGGCCAGAGTACGGCAATGAAGCCGAATACCTGCGTGTTTACATGGGCAAATTACGTCAAAAAATAGAAAAAGACCCGCTCCAGCCGCGCTACATTCAGACAGAGCGTGGCATTGGCTATCGCTTTGAAGGCTGACCAGAACGTTTGCCAGTAAGGAGAAACGAAAAGATGAAATTACTGACCTTTGCCAGCCGCCTGTTCATCCTGGTCGCCTTCCTGCTGACCGCCTGCGGGCCACAGGTGACACCAACCCCCATTCAGGGTCAGCCATCGCTGATGCCACGCATCGAAAATACACCCTTGCCGCTGCAAAGAACAATTCTGGTCGGGTTTAGTGTTTCGCAAAGCGGTAACTTAAGCCAGGAATCGAAAAAACAAACCAACGGGCTTTTGTTGTGGATTAAGCAAGTCAATGAACGCGGCGGTATTCCTCTGGCCAGTAACCTGGTCGTCAAATTTGAGCCCCGGTTTTATGATGACCGCTCAGATAGCGAACAGGCCAAAGCAGTTTACGAAAAACTGATTGTTGAAGACAAGGTTGCCTTTCTGTTTGGGCCTTACTCATCCACCCTGACAGATGCAGTAGCCCCAATTAACGACCAGTACGACAAAATCATGATTTCTGCCGGTGCAGCATCGGACAATATTTTCAAAAAAAGTTATAGCGGTATTTACCAGATATATACCCCAGGCAGCAAATACCTGACAGGGGCCATAGACCTGCTGGCCAGACAAGACCCCGCAGCCAAACGAATTGCAATTGTGTACCAGAATGACCGTTTTTCGACCTCGGTCATAGCCAGCCTGAAAGAATACGCTGAAACACGCGGCTTTGAGATTGTCGCATTTGAAAATTACCCCTCTGGAACAACCGATTTTGAAGCCCTGATCGCACAACTGGCCTTGCTGAAGCCAGATGCCATTTTGGGTGGCGGACATCTGTTAGACGGACAAGCCTTTGCGCGCCAGGCCCATGAGCGAGGACTGAACCCCAAATATATGGCTCTGCTGGTTGCTCCCGCCGACACTGGCTTTGCAACGCTTGGCGAGGCGGCAATCGGCGTGATTGGCCCCAGCCAGTGGGAGCCGCAAGCAAAATATCAGCCTGATTTTGGCCCCAGTGTCTCTGAATTTGTGCAGGCCTACCGCGAGGCCTATGGTGAAGAACCCACCTATCACGCCGCCGGAGGTTATGCCGCCGGTTTGGTACTTGAAAAAGCACTGCTCACCGCTGGTTCGCTCGACCCCGATAAAGTCACCAGTGCCCTCAACCGAACCAGCATGATCACTTTTTTTGGGCCAATCCGGTTCGAGCGCGAGGAACTCACCCGGGGCTTGCAAATCGGTCATGAAATGGTTTATATTCAATGGCAAAAACAACCTGACGGCAGCCTGGCAAAAGAAATCGTCTGGCCGCCAGGCGCAAGAACTGCCGAGGCCATTTATCCACGTTAGAGACTGCTGAAATTGAACAGCAGACAGTATAATCAAACAAATCTGAGCATTATTACCCAAACCATTCCTGAAGGAGGCACCCCATGCTTGTTGGCGAGAGAATGTCAAAACCTGTCATCACCATCAACCCAGATATGCCGATTACAGAGGCGGTCAATCTGTTCAAGAAAGAACACATTCGCCGCGCCCCGGTGATTAAAGACGGCAAACTGGTTGGGATTGTGACCGAAGGCAATCTGATGAATGCGTCGCCTTCTGCTGCCACCACCCTTTCCATCTGGGAAATGAACTACCTGCTGAGCAAAATCAAAGTAGCTGAAGTGATGACCAAAAACGTGATGACCGTCACCGAAGATACGCCCATCGAACAGGCGGCGCGTATTATGGCCGATAACAAGATTGGCGGCTTGCCAGTCATGCGCGATGCCTATGTGGTTGGGATTATCACCGAAACCGACCTGTTCAAGCTGTTCCTTGAACTCATGGGCGCACGAGAAATGGGCGTACGGGTTACGGCGCTTGTGGATGACAAACCCGGCGGTCTGGCCGAACTTTCTCGCGCAATTGCCGAACAAAAAGGCAATTTCGTCTCCTTCGGGGTTTTTACCGGCGAAGATAGTTCCAACAAAATGATTACCTTCAAAGTCAGCGGCATGGACATCGTCCAGGTGAAAAAAGCCATCGAACCGCATGTCCGCGAAATTATAGACATCCGGTCGTAAAACAGAAAAAACAAAAACAGCGCCGGGGAAACCTGTGCGCTGTTTTTGTTTATGATACACATATCGCCGCAATTGGTGAAAATATGAAAAATTACCGTCTCCTCCTCTTCGCCATCCTGCTCTTTTTGAGTTTTTTCACCACCCAGCAAGTCCTGGCGACGCCCGACGCCCCACGCGTGGTAATCAACCCAACGACCCTGACCTGCGACCCTGTTTTCTATTGGCGCGACGAGTGCGGCGAAGCAATTTTGCCCGAAGGCTGGCAATACTGGAATGAAAGCACCTGCCCCGCCGGGTATAGCGAAACTGACCTGCAGGCCGAATGGCGCAAATACCAGACCAACTTCTGCTGTCAGGCCCGGGGTGGTGATTATTGTGGCGCATCAACACCTCTGCAAACAGAAATGCCCTCGCCGATTGCCACCCCAGCCGAAACCCAGGCGCCAGCCCCAGACAACAACCTGCTCAAACTTGCTGGTAGTATTTCGATTCTGACTGGCATTGGTCTGGGCATCTATGGCCTGAGGCGGAAACGAAAGACATCCTGAAATCCGCCGTTATAATAGCAATATGTCTCGCAAAAACCTGCTCCTGGCGCTGATGATTCTGGCAATCAGCGTTGGGCTTCTTTCACCAGCACAACCTGCCAGCGCCCACCAGGCTCAACCGGCAGCCTTGCGCGCAGTGACGGCATACGAGTTAATTGCCGCCATGAACACCCTGCGCGTTTCTTACGGCAATCCTCCCCTGATAGAAGACCCCATCGTCAATGCTGTTGCCCAATATACGGCCCAGGTGATGGCCGATAACCAGATGTCATGGCACATCGGCGATGTCCGCGGACGG
>CAZNCT010000011.1:0-24050 GCA_964571615.1 uncultured Anaerolinea sp.
AACAATAATGGCTTTGCCTACGAACGTCAATCTTTTAGTTTTGCGTAAGTCCTACAAATAGAATCGATTGCTTTTTGGGCTATGGATGATGTCAATGACCATTTCACAAAGGCTATTCTTCAGAGTAAGCATGGTTTATTCTCGGCTGGTTTCACTGATCATCTCATTAACCTGAAAGTCGGCGCGGTTGGCTTCTTCGCGCAACAGATGATTGTGCTTGAAGAACCATAGGAATTCCTTGTGGGGGGTGACACTCACAAGACGTTTCTCTTTGAGATTGATCACCACCGATTCCAGCATCAGGCGACAGATTTCACGTTGTTCTTCCGGGGTGGCCAAGGGCCAGATCTGGCGGAAGGTCTCAACCTGAACGCCATGATTGATCATATTATCGCCATCCGGCAAGACCAGGGCTTCCATCTCCTTCACCACCACCGTCCGGCGTTTCTCATATTCAACCCTGGTCAGCACGCCATCTTCGTACATTTCACTGACACGGCGCAGGCGATCTTCCATGCGCTTGCGTTCCGCCAGAACCTTTTGGCGCTCTTCCTCGCCGCTGCTGATTTTTCTGATAATCTCCTGCCAATCTTCGGGCAGTTGGAAAGCCTGCATGATGCGGCCAATTTGGGCATCCGCAATCGAAGCGTGGATACTCAAGCCGCGATGGGGACAATCGCTGAACCCGCGCAGCTGGGACGCTTCACGATAGTAGCGGTAGTCTTCGCGGCCACCCTGCGCGCGTAAAAGACGCCCGCAGGCAGAACAGTGTGCCAGGGTGTTGAGCAGGTAGACCCGCAAGCTGGGCGCCGTGGAGCGAGGTCGCCGGGCATGATTGCGCCGAACGGCCTGGGCCTGGTCAAAGAGTTCCTTGGTGATAATAGCTGCATGGTTGCCGGGATACAAATCGTCATGGTAACGAACCACGCCATAGTAGAAATCATTATTCAAGACCGTTCGGACATTGTCTTTATGCCAGTCCCGGCCCTTACGCGAGGAAAGCCCCTGATCGGTGAGCCAATCAGCAATCTGGCGGTCGGTGTAATTGCCGGTTACGTAGCGCTCAAATGCGCCGCGCACAGCCTTGGCTTCTTCTTCGACAATTACGGCATTCCCGGCAGAATCTTGAACATACCCAAAGGGCAGTTGGTTGTTTGCCTTTCCGGCAACGATCCGGCTAAACTTTCCCTTTTTGGTTTCGCGGGTCAGGTTTTTGAGATACCAGTCGGCGAACACAGCCAGGATATGAAAGTGCAACATGCCATCCGGGGTGGAAAAGTCAAAATCTTCTTTGGAGAAGGCCAGGATTGTGCCCTTGGTCTCAAGCTGTTTGAAGTAAGAGAGAATGTCATGCAGGTTGCGCGAGAATCGGTCGAGGTGATGGCAAACAATCGTATCCGCCTGCCCGCTCCCAATCAGATCCATCATCTCCTGGAACCCGGGCCGCTTGTCTGTTTTGCCGCTGTGTTCGTCCTTGAACACACCAACCAATTCCCAATTGGGCTTGGCATTCATCAGGTATTCCCGGCACTCACGTTCCTGGGCTTCGAGGGAATGCCCGAGGGCCTGTTCTTCGCGCGAGACCCGCACGTAGATGACCGCTTTCCTGGCCTGATCCTGCTGCTCGTATGGGTTTTGCTGGTTGTACTTAAGGCGGGCAGCTTTGCCCACCGGTTGAACGATTTTCTTATCGGACATGATTCTCCATCACAGTTTAGGATGATTTAATTATAATCGTTGCCGTCACCAATAGTAAAATCAGGAGACAGCGCCTGCTTGAACACGGCAGGCGCTGTTGTAAGTTGAGTTTTATGTCTGTTTGTTGCCTGTTACCCTCCTTAAAATCTTGATTAGAATCTCCAAGAGCCGTTTTTGGCGAGGCGAAGACGGTCCGGAAACGCTTTCTTCTTTTTTCATGTTGAACTCCATGCGGAGTTCCAAGTCGACTCGAAACTACCAAACTTGACTTACGCAACGTTGTTTTGCCAGGCAGCCCATGTGGGATTTGGCCGCTGACAAAGACAAGGATACCTACTCGTTCTTAACAACCCAACCCCAAAAGTTAACGGTAAATCGATTGCCTTCAGAAGTCCTGAACCCGTTTGAGCATATTTTTCGAAATCGCTTGCGGCACAGCCTCGACATTTGTGACATCAAAGAGGTCGAATTGGCGCGAGCCTATTCTGCCCAGTACCATGTCCGGTTGAGCCCGGTGATTGTTTCCTATTGGCTAAATGGGAAGCGGAAAATCCCGCCGATACACTATGCGCGCCTGAAAAAATTGCTGGTCGCCCACCTGAAAATGGCAGCGACTGCGCCCGAATATGGCTTTGCGCAAGAAATGTTTGACTGGGATGGTCTCATTTATACGGATGAACAACTGAAACGGGAGAAAAATCGGCCTCGGCCGATCATTCTTGGGAATTTGCCCCGTTCCAGGCCCGGAACGGGGCATTTTTATCGCAAGGAAATCCGGGATGACATCGCGGTCCGGCTGCTCAATCCCGACCCGGAAACAGGTGTCTTCCAGCCTGGCGTTGTCATCCTGACCGGCCTGCCTGGCAGCGGCCGGACTGAAATGGTGCTCGAGGTCCTGGAGCGGGTTGCCTGGTTCTTCAGTGGCGGCATCCTGTATGCAGATATGAGTTCATCGCTCAAGGCGATTTTTCAGGAATGGGGGCGGCGCAGGATTAGCCGGGCCCAGGTGTTGGGTGAAATTGACGCTGTCATCCGGCAACGCCAGGGGCGCTGGCTGCTGGTGGCTGAAAACATCCATGACGGCAAAACGTTTCAATCCATATTGCCGTCCGAAAATCTTTGGGTTCTGGCAACTGCCTACGGAGTCTCGGCCCTCCAGCCGCTGGCATGGGAGCGGTATGCGTTCCCGCTCCAACCACTGACGGACGACGAGACCATCGTATGGCTGCGAGAGCGGCTGGGAGAGAAATGGGGAAAACCATATGATAGGGAAAACTCGCGTGAGTTGCGCCACCTGGTCGAAGGTCTCCCGATGGCGCTTGCGATTCTTTCAGCCTTGCTGCATTCACGCGGTTGGCGAAAGGTCTTTGAGGCCCTGCATGACCCCCAGCGGGCTGTCTCTTACATTCGCTATGGCAGCAGGCAGGAAACCCCAGGCTCCTCCCTGGCAAAAGCGATTGACCTGGCGTTTCTCACGCTTTTGGCAGATGAGAAGGCCGCTTTGCGGGAAATTGCCATGTATCCCCCTGGGCATTCCGTGCCGGATGAAATTTTTCATCACCTGAGCGATGTCTACCAGGACGTGGTCGATAGGCTGGTGGAGAAAGGCCTGCTCAGCCGATTTGAGAACTCGCGCTGGCAAAAGAGCGTTTTGCGCCTGCACCGCCTGGTGGCTTTGCATGCGCGTGACAGTTTGCCGGTGGACAAAGGCAGGCTGTTGGCCCGGATGATGGATTTTTCGGCCTTCCTGCACCTATCCTTACCGGAAAGACCTGTCCAACGCGAACAGGTCTTTGAACGTCTCTATGCCCAGCGGAAAATGCTGGGGTTCGCGGATGAATTCTGGCAGCAGCTTGGCGAAGAAGCCCAGGCGGGGCGGTTCGAGCCAACCCCGGAAGTGGTGGCGCATCTGAATGCCGGTGTGCGCACCGGCGCGACCCTGACCTGGATGAATTCCGGGGCGCAGGCTGCGCTTGCGCTGATCGAGGCAATCCGGGGGATGCCATTCATTACCCGATTTCCTGAAATGGACATGGTCGAGCCGGAAACGCGCAGCCTGTGGGCGGATGTCCTGTTTGCGCTGGGGAATACAGACCGGGTGGCGAAGAACGGTCAAAGGGTGCTGGAACTGGTTCACCCAGCTTTCTTTGAGATTGGGCAGGCTGCCAGAGCAGGGGATGTCGCTGGCTTGCTGGCCTTGTGTCCCCAATTCCTGACCGAAAGCCAGGCCGAGCCACCCATCCGGCAGGCACTCTGGATCCAACAAGGCCTGCGGATGTTATTTCGCAGGCTCTGGATGCAACAACGTTATGGTGATCTGGAACTGATGGTTGGGAAAGTCATGCCCTTCTTTATGGCGTTTCCCTGGCGTGCTGAGCTTGAAGCGCGCTGGTGGGATTTCAAGGCTACGCTGGGGGCCAGGGGACAACTTGCAGCGGAAGAGAAATTGATCCTTCTGCAGGAATATGAACGGAAATTCCAGGAAGCGCTCGGCAAGATCGACCACCCCTACACCGCTTTGGGAGAGGTCTTGTTGCATTCAATGCCCAGGGATGGCGTGATCGTGCAAATGCGGGAACTGGCGGTTGAATTTAGGCGCAAGTCGCAGGTGCGGGCTGAGACAGAAGCCCTCCACCTGATTCAAGATTTATGTGATGGCAGATTGATTGTCGGGCCAGCACACACTTGCGAACCACCCACAGCAGAGTTTTTGGCGATGTTGGAAAGTTGCCAGGATAAGCTGGGAGATTTTCTTGCCCGGAGTGGGCTGTAAGGACACATCTGACAGCTTTGACTATCAAAGGCAGAACAAAAAACAAATTGTGAGTTTGTTATTTGTTTATCGGTAGACAAATCATAGGATGTGGACTTACAGTTTCTCCATTTGCTTTATTTGTTCACGCAGATCGTGAATTTGTTGGGCGAGTCGCGCCTTGCGTTCTTGGTGTCTTTCAACAATTTGAACCAATGACCATGTCAAATCTCCCAGTTGGTCGGCAAAGCCTATGAGTGGGGTGAGTTCCGATGGCACAAAATTATTGTTGGGGATTTCTTGCATTGTGCGGGTCAAACGTCTCATTGGACGTGTTAATCTTCGGTCTACCAGATTGGCCGCTGCAATGACCAATGCAGTAAAACCCAGAAAAACGGTTAATCCAACAAGACCAATGACACGTACCTGCCAAATGGCTTGTTCCAGTTGTGTATCAACAATGGGCTGGAGCTTTTCGGCAACCAGTCGATTGCCTCGTTTCAGGTTTGCCAGGTGAAGATCTTGGCCTTGGGCATATTCCTGGGCCAACGTCCAGTCGTTCTTTTCGCCTGCTTGTTGTATTTGAAAAAAAACACTCTGGTATGCCCAGACTTCGCGTTCCAGTTCGTTATACAAATTCTCCAGCCCAAATTGCTTAACAACATCATTTCGTTGGTTGAGTAGTTGTGCCAGGTTTTGACGATAACGCTCGTTGTCCCGGATATAGCGTGGGTCGCGAATCAGAAGGTAACTCAACTGCGAGCGTTCCATGCGTAGTGTGAGATTTTGCAATGCCCAGGCGTGATTGAGCGCATTGGCTCTCTGTGCGAAATCCTTGGCATCTTGCTGAAGCTGATTAAAAACAATCATGGTGGAGATGGTAATGAAGGCCCCAATGAGCAGAGTCAGCCCAAGAATGCCCATGAGGTGGGATTGAATTGTGGATGTTTTGGCAATATGGCTCATACTTGTCCCTCGTTCTTCTCCTGAGATGTTTTACGGGAACTTTGTAGGGCAAGGAGTTTTTGCTGCAAGGTTTCTGCTTCGTTTACCAGATTTTGCTCTTCACTTTGTAGGTGAGTGAGCGCCTGGTGTGTAGCACGAGCCAAGTCCCCAAATGGACCAGGGCGGTTAAGCATTTTTTCCAGCATCTGTTGTTGGTAATTACCGCTGGCGCCTGCGGCAATCGCCATGCGAATGGTCAGCAGAGGTTGAGCAAGGCGGCTGGCCCAATAAAGGATCCAGATTCCCACCAACCCTAACGTGCCAAGTCCCGCCAGGCCAATCAAATTGTAATTTGCCACCAAAGCGTGAATCCCGGCAAGATTAGATTGGAGATGTCGCCCGGCCTGCAAGGATTGGTCATCGAGAAAAGAGTCAATTGCCTGGTTGGTGCCAAAAGCCTGGTTTAACCAAACGGTTCGGCGTACATCGTCCTGATGGAAAACAGCCTCGCTAAACGCAGAACGGGCTGAAGGAGGAAGGGATACCAGATATTCTATGGTAGCCTGATCCCCGGTAAGTGTGCCCAGTTCTGCGATACGGATCTCCCATTCCTGGTTTGCAGCTGCCATTTGTTCCCCAGATGGCAGCTGCTGGGTATCAAGCAAGCTGTGTCGCAGTACCAGCCCTTGCTGGAGCCAGGCATTCTCCACCTGTGCGAGGGATAATTGCCAGCGTATATTTTTCTGTAAGTCGGATAACTCGGTATTGATTTGATACAAACTGGAAAGAGTGAACACGTTTAGCAAGACCGCTAAGAACAGCAAGATAATGAGAAAACCCAAAACGTGCAATGTGTTGAGAAATACTGAAAATCGTTTCATCTGATCACCTATTTGCTCTCCATCACTTCAACACCTTCCCAGTTGGCAGGCGCCCCGTGAGCTCGGTAATTGCGAGCGCGTTCAAGAAAAATTTGAGAGGGATGGTCGTCTGGAAACACACTAAGGATGCGCTCAAACAGAGTGATTGCGTCATCGAATTGCCCTAATCGATAGGCCTTTACCGCTGCTTCATACCCTTCCAGTGTTTGCTCTTTCGCTTTGCGAGCTTCCGGCGGGTCAGCATCAAAAACTTCGAACAAGCTGATCGGCCTGGCGCGGCCCTTCACCTGCACCAAACCGAGCGGACGTGTTTTGTAGTGCCCTGGGTATTCAAGTCGGGCCAATGTTTCGGCAGAGATGATTAGGGATACTTGAAAAAAACGTGTCAGGCTCTCAATGCGCGCGGTCAGGTTGACATTATCTGAAAACGCATCACCTTGCAGGCGATGCTCTTCGCCGATCATGCCTACCATCATGTGCCCGGTATGAATGCCAATCCCAATATCCAGGTCGATGTTAAAGGTGGTGAGGAAATCGGATCGTCTGGAGTGGACCAGCCCAAGCTTGGCAATTGCGGCTTGCAAGGCATCATCAACCCGGTAAGGAAAAACTGCCATGACCCCATCTCCCAAGAATTTGACAACAAAGCCATTATATTTTTGCACCAATGGGCTAACCAGGTGCAGGTAATCATTAATGAATTGAAAGTTTTGGGCTGGAGCCATTTTTTCAGAGGCTGTGGTAAACGAGCGAATATCAGAAAAAAGTACCGCCATCTCAGCACTGACGTGGTCTCCCAACTGAATTTCTTCGATATTCCTTTTTTGCAGTAGGGTCAAATATGCCGACGGAAAGAAGCGCATGGCCGAAGCCAGCAAACGCGCCTGTGCTTCTTTCTGGGATTGAATCGTGGCGATTAATTGCTCCAGGGAAACAGTGAGCAGACCCAACTCATCTTCTCTTTGGCGATGCTTTTTCAGCATGTCGGGATAATAGCTGTCATTTTTATAAGCATTAACACTGGCAACCAGGGTTAACAATGGGTCCGTTAAGTCGTCCACAACCAAAGCCACCAGCACCACAAACCCGACAAAACTGGCAAGTACGGTGGATCCCCCTAATACAATTAGCGTAGCTCCCCAGGCAATCTCATCCCATGTGCTCGCAATCGTTTCTTTTTCCAGACGGGCTATATCCTGTAAGCGCTGCCGTACCCCAGCAGATGTATCAGTGTGCTCGCGAGCAATCTCTTCGACAAAAATATCCTGGGCAATATTGTTGCGCCAGGATATTTCCAGCAAATCATCGGCTTTGCGATGCAAGATTTCCAAATCAGCTGCGATACGTCGCAAGCTGGTGGCATGAATCCCTTCGGGATTGTTTTGGATGATGGAAAAAAGCATTAGATCAATGCTTCTTTCCAGGTTACTGTATTGTCGCAAATATGCGCCATCGCTGGTTTGGGCATACTGATATAAGGCCAATTCTTGTTGTAATAGCAAACTCTCCAACTCGGCATACTGATGGATGATTGTGTTCTGCTGTTCATTTTCGTTTGCGCGTGTTTGGAGATGTGAGACAGCCAGAATAATGACACCGATGCCTACGGCACCAACCAGGATGAGACCACTAAAGATGAGCAATAACCTGCCCTGTACGCTTTGACTTGATAACCAATTGAACATGGCCCTTCTCCACCGGTTATTGTATCTATTGCAACAGCATCACAGAAGATCTTCACATAATTCTATGATGCTTTGGGATATGCTTATGGAATGTAGCCTGATAGCATGCCTTTAAGATGGTCAGCCACCCGGCGCAGGTAATCGGCGGAACGGTACGTCCGGCTCAGGACAATACTGCCTTCCACTGCAGAGACGATCATCTCGGCAGCGCTTACTGCCCGGGCTTCCTCCATCCCCCCTTTTGAAACCAAAATTTCTTTGAATACATCGATCAACAAGCCATAGGCTTCGCGGCAGGCCAGGTTGATGCGCTCGGATTGGGTCACCGATTCCATCGCCAGCATGGTCAGAGTGGAGCCGGTGTAAAAGTTCGTCTCTTCCATCCGGTGTGCAACCATATACAAAAATCCGTGGATGGCCTTGCCGGCATCCGGCTCATCCTTGGTCTTTTCACGAATGCGCTCTGCAAGGATATTCCCCGCCCGCAACACCACCTCGCTGGCGATTTGCTCCTTGCCTTCGGGGAAATAGTAATACAGCGAGCCCTTCGGGGCGCCGCTCTTGGTCAGGATTTCACTCAATCCCGTTCCACAGTAGCCTTGTTTTTCCATCAGGGCGCTGGCCGTCTGCAGGAATTTTTCGCGGTTGTTCAACATGTGATATTTGTCACCTTTCCAATAAAATGGGAGGGGAGTATTATGGCGATTGGTCTACATACAAATCCATTTTAACCCGCTGAAGGGAATTCGACAATGCAACCCTGGTTATCCATACTGGCTATTTTAGTCGCTCTGGTGGCATTTTACCTGTCCATCATACGGCCCTGGACACTGACTTGGGGGGCGACAACAGATGAAATTGTCCGCCCGTTGCCTGGTGATGAAATTGTGAAGAAAACCCATTTCAATGCTACGCGCGCTGTCACCATCCAGGCCAGGCCTGGGGATGTCTGGCAATGGCTGATCCAAATCGGCTCCGGACGGGCAGGCTGGTACAGCCTCGACTGGATCGACAACGGGGGCAAGGAAAGCAGTTGGGATATCCTGCCGGAATTCCAGAAAATCGAAAATGATTACTTTGTCCCATTCACCCCGGACCAGAAAAATGGCATGTGGGTCCATGAATTCAAAACACCGGAATACATCCTGTGGCGGGATAAAAAAGGCAAGGCCACCTGGTTGTGGCAATTAAGCGAGACCACCCCCGGACAAACGCGCCTGCTGACCAGATTACGAACGGAATATGATTTCTCTTTTCCGTGGGTGATCTATTACATCCTTTATGACCTGGGCGACATCATCATGATGCGCAAATGTATGCTGGGTATCAAAGCCCGCGCGGAAAAAAGGAAATAATCCATGTCCACCCCCATGCTTGTCAGCATCATTTTTGTTCTGCTCGTTGTCATTTTTTGCTTTGCCAAACCCAACGCCGCGCGCATTTTCCTGGGTTTCTTCTTCCTGGCAATGGCGCTGGGCGTCAATGGTTCATTCACCTTTGGCAATCCGCAGCAATATGTGGTTTACGCCGAAAGCGCTTTGATTCCGCTTTACCGGGACATCTTTGTTGCCATCATCAGCCTCAGCCCGTTCGGGTTTGGCCTGTTGCTGATGGCTTTCGAGATCAGCATGGCCGTCCTGCTCCTATCCAAGGGCAAGGCGGTCAAGTTGGGATTGCTTGGAACCATGCTCTTTTTGGTGGGAATGGCCCCGCTGGACTGGCTGCAACTGCCCTGGCTGGGATTGATTGTTGGGGAACTCTACCTTTTCCGGCAGGACTTTGAACGCTCTTTTATCGACATCCTCCGGTCCAAATTAACACCAAGGACATCCAATGTCTGAGCAAACCAAAAATACCACCACGACACTCTCCATCGTTATCGCCATTCTGGCCGCCATCGCCTCCGCCGGCGGCCTGCTGCTGAACGGACTGTACCGTGATAATGCCTTCGTTACCACCACCTGGCTGGGGAATGATGCAATCACGCTTTTCCTGGCCGTTCCCATCCTTGTTGTTGCACTCATCCACACCCGGCGCGGTTCGGTGCGGGCGCAACTGGTCTGGCTGGGAGCGCTCGACTACATGCTCTACAACTACGCCTTCTATCTCTTTGGCGCAGCCTTCAACTGGTTCTTCCTGCTTTATGCCGCCCTGCTGGCGCTCTCCATCCTGGCCTTGATCTTTGGGCTGGTGGGTCTGGATATCGCGGGGATAAGCCGCTCCGCCCGTCCGCAGATGCCCGTTAAATGGATTGGCGGCTACTTCCTGTTCGTGGCCTTCGGCTTCGGGACCGTCTACTTGGTCCAGTCCATCGGCTTTATCGTCACCGGGACATTGCCCGAGATCATCACCCTGGCCGGGCACCCCACCAACGTTGTCTTCGCCCTCGACCTGACCCTGCTCATCCCCTGGCTGATGCTAGGCGCATTCTGGCTCTTCAAGCGCCAGTCATGGGGATATGTGGTTGCCGGGATTCTCAACGTCAAGGGCCCGCTCTATACCCTGGTGCTGGCCGTCAATTCCATCCTGGTGGTGAATGCCGGTATCTCCCAGACAAGCGAACTGCCGCTCTGGGGCACCCTGACCGCTCTCGGACTGCTTGCCAGCGGCCTGTTCTACTGGAACATGAGTGCAAAGGGTGAGTGATATGACAACAGAACACGATTGGAAACCGCTCTACAAAGTTGGCGGGTTTGCACTTGTCGCGATGGCTGGCATTATTCTCATCCAGATGTTCGTTTTCATGACCGCGCCACCGCCCTACAAAGGTTCCGCCCTGGACTGGTTTGAGTTGTTCCAGTCCAACCCGCTGATCGGGCTGGTCAACTTTGAAGTCCTGATGGTTGTTTATGTGATCCTTTTCCTCCTGCCCACACTGGCCCTGTCCGTTTTGCACCGCGAGGCAAGCCCAGCGTTTGCAGCTATTTACCTGGCGCTCAGCCTGGTTGGGGTGATTTCCTTCATCGTTGCCCGACCGGCTTTCGAGATGCTGTCCATCAGCAATGGCTACGCCGCCGCCGAAACGAACGCCCAGCGCATCGTTTTCCAGTCTGCCGGGGAAACCCTGCTGGCCACCTTCCACGGCATGGCGTTCCAGGTCAGCTATGTGCTTGGTTCTTTGTCTGGTCTGATCATTTCGCTGGTCATGCTCAGGGCCAATCTCTTTGGCCGGACAACCGCTTATCTGCGCATTGCATCCAGCATTTGTGACTTTGGTCTGTATATCCCGGTGGTCGGGTTGTATATCTCACTCTTTTCGGTCTTTTTCCTGTTGGCCTGGAACATACTGGTGGCCCGCCGGCTTTTTCAACTGGCTCGCTAAGGAGGAAGCATGTCCGGTATCGGTCATCTGGCTGCTGGCTTTGCCGCAAAGCCCCTTTCTCCTCAGGTTCCGCTATGGGTCTACCTGGTGGCATCCGAGACAAACGACCTGCTGTATTTTGTATTTACTGCCACGGGGCTTGAAAAATCAGTCACCACTACAATGAATTTCACGGATGGGATCCGCTACCTGGAGCCTGTTGTAAATCCCTGGTCGCACGGGCTTTTCATGTCCACCGTTTGGGCAGTCCTGGCCAGCCTGCTCGCTGGAGGGATCTACCGGGACCGGCGGGCAGGGCTGACATTGGGACTGGTTGTTTTCAGCCACTGGGTCTTCGATTTCCTGATGCACTCCAACCTGCCCCTGTTCTTTGAAGGCTCCCCCCAACTCGGAATCGGGTTGGAAAACACCGGTCCGGGCTTCCTGGCCCTCACCATCTTCGACCTGGTTGTGCTGGCTGTGGGAGTTGCAATCTACTTCCGTTTCAGACAACATGACATGCACCGGCATGGATAAACATCGCTTTCAATTTCAAATCAACAAAAGGAAAACCGGATGAAAAAACCCTTTGCCCTGTATGTGCTCATCTTTTTGCTCGTCTTCCTGGCCCTGGGGGGGATGTATGGCGGGCTGTCAATGCTGCTTGACCCCTCCGGCAATTCTTTGCAAGTCGCCGAGATCCTGCCCCTGCTTCCCATCCCTGATTTCATCCTGCCTGGGGTTTTCTTATTGCTTGTGATGGGATTCGCTCCACTCTTCCTGGCCTATGCACTGCTTGTGCGTCTGGATTGGGCCTGGGCAAAAATTCTCACACGCTGGAGCAACCACCACTGGGCCTGGCTTGGAACGATTGGGCTTGGCGCAATTCTGGCGCTCTGGCTTGTGGTTGAAGGTCTCATGATCGGTTTTCACTGGCCCATCCAGTACATCACAGCGGTGAATGGGCTTTTGATCTTATTGTTCGCCCTGGCTCCATCGGTACGTAGATATTATTCCAAATGAAAGAAAACCATGACTACAAATACAAAAATCCTGGTAACGTACGCCAGCCGCACAGGTTGGACAACCGGTGTGGCAGAAGCCATCGGAAAAACCCTGGCCGAGCAAGGCGCGCAGGTGGATGTCCTGCCGATGCGCGAAGTGAAAGAACTGAGCAGGTATGATGCGGTTATCGCCGGCAGTGGAATCAACGGTGCTTCCTGGCTGCCGGAAGCGCTGGACTTTGTGCGCACACGCCAGACCGAATTGCAGCGAAAACCTTTCGCCGCCTTCCTGGTCTGCATGACCCTGGCCATGATGAATGGCGAACAATATCGCGATCACGTTGCGACCTGGCTCGACCCTGTCAGTGCATTGGTAAAACCTGTCAGTCAAGGCCTCTTCGCGGGCGGGTTGGACATCAGCAAAGTCCCCACTTTAAAAGACAGGTTGGGATTTCGCCTGAGTGTTTTGTTCGGTGTCTGGAAGGAAGGCGACCATCGTGATTGGAATGCCATCCGCGAGTGGACACTCCAGACGAAAAATCTCATCGATGAAAGTGCCGGTTCCCATGTCCGCTGAAAAGACAGAATCACAATGGAAAAACATTTACCTTCTGGGCGGAATTGCCGCAGTCCTATCCTTGTTGGCGGTTGTTGCCGATATTGTCATCGGCTCATCGGTTGGCAGCGACCTGACCGCCCTGCCGCAAACCGCCGTTGAACGCTTTGCGCAGTTCCAACAAAACCCCTGGCTGGGCCTGTACAACCTCGACTTGCTGAACACGGTCAACCAACTCATCTCGATTCCGGTCTATTTTGCGCTGTATGCCGCCCACCGCAAAAGCACCCAACCCTTTGGCTTGCTGGCGCTGATTGTTTTCCTGGTTGGTACCACCATCTTCGCCGCCAACAATGTCGCCCTGCCGATGCTTGCATTGAGCCAGAAATATGCCGCCGCGTCCGAAGCGCAAAGGGCGCTGCTGGCTGCTGCCGGGGAAGCCCTGCTTGCGCGGGGGGAGCACGGCAGTCTGGGCGTGTTTTTTAGCTTTTTCCTGCCAACCCTGGCCGCCTTGATGTTTTCCTTCGTAATGCTTCAGGCGAAAGTTTTCAGCAAGGCCAACGCCTTCCTCGGCATCATTGGCAACCTGTTGATGCTGTCCTATGTGATATTGGTGACCTTCGCCCCGGCGGTTAAAGAGATGGCGATGGCATTTGCCATGCCGGGTGGATTGCTGCTCCTCGCCTGGATGGTGATGTTCACCATCCGTTTATTCCGTCTGGCAATTAGCCCCAACACCCAGTAATTTTACAGAAAGCGAACCCCGTGAAAGCCATGCCCACTGTCCTGATTGTTTTTGCCGCGCTTGCGCTGCTTCTCTGGCTCGGGTTGCAAATCCAGCCTGCGCCTTTCACCGCTCCCAAACTGCCTGTTGCAGAAATAAAAACCATCCCCCTGCCCGCAGGCCTGCCTGCGCCGGTGGAGCGTTACTATCGCGCCGTTTACGGCGAACAGATACCGGTGATTGACACGGTTGTGATCGCCGGACGAGGGCGCATCCGCCCCTTTGGCATCTGGCTCCCGGCCCGATTTGTAATGGTTCACAACGCCGGGCGCGATTACCGGCACTACTTTGAAGCCACCTTCTTCGGTCTGCCCTTCCTGCGTGTGAATGAAGGGTATCTCGATGGCGAAAGTTTCTTTGAAAGCCCAATGGGCACCTACTACGACGACCCCAACACCAACCAGGGCGCGAACCTGGCCCTGTGGGCCGAAGGCGGCTGGTTCCCCGGCCTTTGGCTGACCGATCCCCGCGCCCAATGGGAAGCAGTGGATGACAACACCGCCCTGTTGCGCGTTCCGTTTGAAGACCAGGCCGAAACCTTTGTCGTGCGCTTCAATCCTGAAACCGGCCTGCTCGATATGACCGAATCGATGCGCTTCAAGGCCAAGGATGTGCCCAATAAAACCCTGTGGATCACCAGTTCATCGCCAGATGGCAAGACATCCTACGCCACCTGGCTGGACGATGGCAAGCCCTGGGCGGAGTTGAGATTGGAAACAATTATTTTCAATGCTGATGTTTCCGAATATATCCGCGCAAGAGGGCGCTAGGCAACACCGAGTGGTGATACTGAAACGGCGAGGCGTTCACCTCGCTGTTTTTATTTTCATCATGCGAACAACATCATTCACGTAACCAGGAGTTTTTATAATCTTCCGCATATTGCCGGAAAGAAATCGGATTGCGCCCGGTCAGGCGTTCCACTTCTCCGGTAACAATCTCTGCCTGGCCAAAGCGCGTGGCAGTGTAAAGCCCCGTCATCACCAGGGCAAAGGCAAAAGGCGTACCGCGCCGGGTTGCATTCAGCAAAAAGGCCAGCGGATTGGGGTTTGTATAAGTAATCTTGCGCCCCAAAACCTGACTGAGAATTTCTGCCGCCTGCCAGTAATCCAGCGCATCAGAGCCGGTGAGGTCGTAGGCTTTGTTTTCGTGCCCAGGCTGAGTCAGAGCAACCGCGGCGACTGCGCCAATGTCGCGCACATCCAGAAAACTGGTTTTGGCCGCGCCAACCGGAACATAAATTTCATCCCGCTCCTGGATTTCCTGCCGGTGAGTGGTGTTCAGGTTTTGCATGAAAAAACTGCAACGCAACAGGGTGGGCTGCAAATTTAATTCTTTGAGCCAGGTTTCCACTTTGTAGTGGGGAACGAAGGTCGTTTTTTCAATTCCAATCAGCGAGAGAAAAACCACATGTTCCACTCCCGCCGCTTTGGCCGCGTTCATCGAAGGCAGCATGTCACGCTGGATATTGGTGATATGCGGTGGGCGCATGTAAAACATTCTTTTGACGCCCCGAAACGTTGCCTCATAGGTAGCGGGATCGGTAAAGTTGAAACGGACTGCCTCAAC
The DNA here is from genome assembly GCA_964571615.1 of uncultured Anaerolinea sp. Lineage (GTDB taxonomy): Bacteria > Chloroflexota > Anaerolineae > Anaerolineales > Villigracilaceae > UBA8950. The sequence continues at coordinate 15,176 of CAZNCT010000011.1, forward strand.
TGCATCGCCAAAGCGTTCCTTTAGTTTTTTCTCGTCGATATCCGCCGCCCGGACTTGCCCGCCGAGGGCTAAAACTTGTTTCACCACTTCCGCGCCGACATTGCCGAGCGCGCCAAGTACCAGAATGGGGGATGACATGGTTTTCTCCTTGCTTGACTTTATATAGACCAGTCATTATAATAAGCCTATTCAGCCAACCTGAATAGAGGACAAATGTCATGAATCCTGCCAAAGAGCACATCCTGGAAGCCGCTGCCCGCCTGTTCGAGAAACAGGGCTACCACGCCACCGGTTTGAACGAAATCATTCGAGAAAGCGACACCCCCAAAGGTTCGTTGTATTACTACTTCCCTGAAGGCAAAGAGCAAATTGGAGCAGAGACCGCGCTCTGGTCGGCAGGGAAGATGGCTGAACGAATCCGTTTTGGACTTTCGCAGGCGGAACAGCCCGCGGAAGCGGTGCGGTTGTTGGCATTAGGAATTGCCGGAGCCATTGAACAGTCGGGTTTTGCCGCAGGTGGCCCGCTGATGATGCTCGCTGCCGAGAGTGCGGTGAGTTCTGAACGGCTGAACAGCGCCTGCCGTGAAGCCTACGGGCAAATGCAGTCGGTTTTTGCCGATAAATTGGGCGGTGATACTGTACTGGCGGAATTCGTTCTCGCCACCCTGGAAGGGGCCATCCTGCTCAGCCGCGTCCGGCACAGCGGCGAACCGCTGCGCCGGACAGCGGAACATCTTTATGCGTATCTGAAAGCGAGGCAACCATGAAAATTACGGTCTATCACGACACTGTCTGACCCTTCTGCCGCATTGGAAAGCGGCATTTGCAGCGGTCGCTGCAAGATTGGCAGAGTGAACCGGTCCAGGTCGAGTACCGGGCGTTCTTTCTCAATCCAACCATCCCGCCCGAAGGCTATGACTTTATTCCCTATATGGAAGCCAAGTTCAATGGCCAGGTCAGCCTGGAGCAGGCCTTCGAAGGTCCGCGCCGCATGGGTGAGGTGGCCGGGCTGGTCTTCAACATGGACAAAATCAGCAAGGCGCCCAACTCAACCCTGTCTCATTGCCTGATTGCGATTGCCCCGGCAGATATTCGTGAGCAGGTGATCGAGGCTGTTTATGCGGCTTATTTTGAAGACGGGCAGGACATCGGCGATATCGAAACCCTGATTCAAATTGGGAAAAAGTTCAGGATGGACGAGGACAGGCTGCGGGTGGATTTGAGCGCTGGAACAGCCCGAGCACAAGTCGAGGCTGAGGCGCGCGAGGCAGGCCGTCTGGGAGTCAGCGGCGTCCCGTTTTTTGTCATCAACGATAAGTATGCCTTCAGTGGCGCACAGCCGCCGGAGGTTATCTTGAACACGCTTCGCAAGGTTGCGAAGTTGGAAAAAGGAGAGCAGTCATGAAGATTGTGGTTTTTGGAGCATCTGGCGGCACCGGGGTTGAAATTGTCCGGCAGGCGCTGGAGGCGGGGCACGAGGTGACAGCTTTTGTGCGCAACCCGAGCAAGTTGGACATCCGGCACGCGAACCTGGTTATCGCTCAGGGCGATGTGATGGATGCGGCTGCGGTGGAAAAGGCGGTTGCCGGTCAGGAGGCTGTCATCAGCGCGTTGGGCCCGACCCGTCCGCCTGTACCGGGGATGATGGAAACGGCGGCAAAAAATATTGTCGCCGCCATGAAGCAGTCCGGTATCCGCCGCCTGATTTCCACCACCGGCGCGGGGGTTCGTGACGCGCAAGACCAGCCTAAACTGATGGATAACATCATCAAGAGTCTGCTGACGTTGCTGGCCGGGGAAGTACTCAAAGATTCGGAAGCGAATGTGGCCGTTTTACGGGCCAGCGATCTAGACTGGACGATTGTGCGCTACCCGCGCCTGACGGATGGCGCGCTCACCGGCCAGTACCGGGTGGGCTATCTTGGCAAGGATTCCGGCATCCAGATTTCGCGCGCAGACGGGGCCCATTTTGTCTTGATGGAGCTGGAGAAGGGACAATACATTGGCAAAATGCCAGTGGCAAGTTATTAATTGGATGTTGAGCACATTGCTGACCATTCCTATCAACCTTCGGCCAATCTGGCCCAATCACAACCAAGCTTCAAAAGTTAGCGAAGTAAAATAGCGCATGCTTTCCCACCAACACTGTGAGACATGGTCATGGAAATTGCCTTTGAACCGGGATTCAGAGCGATTCCCGGCACTCACTACCCGCGAGTTACGGAGAATGGAAATCACAACTGATGCCTGGCACAGGGGGGCGTATCTCTTGATGAAAGTTGTCAATAGAAATACCAGAAAATGGCGGATAAGCGGTATTGTTCAGACCATGGAGAAAATCACGAACTCAGTCTTCTCAAAAGACAACCTGGCGTTGATTTACTTCAGCCCCATGAAAGCTCCAGATTAATCAGCGAACTGGATTAACAACATTACATGAAACAGGACTTCACAGTAGTACATGAAAATGGTATGCTGGAATTCAAGCAGACAGAATTTATTCGCACCCTTGAGATAGATATCCCGAGTAGCAACGTAAACTGATGGCCTGTGAGTACAGTAAATTGTTGCGGTTGAAAAACAGCATGTGCAGTAAAGTTCAAATTATCTCGGCCATCCCTGCTGATAACTTATAGCGTACCTATCTGACATCTTGGTTGTTGAGAAAGTATCCAAACTGCTTCTTTGTGCAATTATTACCCAAAAGAACGCCACAATAATGTGTCCAAATTTCGTAGTAAGGCAAAAACTTTAAAAGAGCGAAGATGAAATTATGGCAATTCAACTAATACGGATGGCTTATCACTTTGTCGATAAAGGAGACAATCATCTGGTTTACTCAGATGGCCCAATTGAGATTGACCGACTCGATGGCACAATTCTGGATTTTCTGGAATACCTGACGGACAAATTGTGGGATGCCGAAGATTCAGGGAACACCGTTTCTGGGAATTTCAATCAAGGGGCAAACCCTTCGATGGCGCAACCGCTGATTCAGGGAATTCTGGAAAACCCCGAGACACTTTTTGAGAACTCGAAAAAGCTGGCCGATCTGCTTTACCAGGTCTCCCCAAGCACCGCCTCGCGCGGCATCCTGGTTGTGATTTTGTGCCGCGAGACCAACTCCGACCAGAATTACGTGGCCATCTACAAAGTTAGATGTGAAGATGAGAAGGTCATCAAAATCATCTCTGGCGGGAGTTTGCCGGAGATTGCAGTGGAAGAAGTCAGCAATATTCTGCTTAAGGAACTGCAAAAGGGAGCGCTGATCCCTCATCCTGACAAGCAGCACTATGATTTGAAAGTGACCGATTTGCAATCCGCGGAACCCAGAAAATACTTCGGTACTACGTTCCTGGGCTGCACCACCAAAAAGTCGGACGAGCTTCAAATTAAGAAGCTGGTGCCTGAATTGATCAAGTTCGCAACCGAGAATGGCCTGCAGGTGGAGACCGACAAGATACCGATTGTGATTGCCTCCCTGGGCCGAACCGAAGGGAATGTCACCATTCCCAGGATCGAAGAAGCCATTGAAGCCGAAAAGCTTTATGATGATGGCTACTCCAGAGATGCCTTTACGGCCTATGCCGAACAATCCAGCCACCTCCAAAACTTTGATGTTGAACCGGCCAAACTGGTGAGCAAAAAGAATGGTGAGCCGAGAAGAATCAAATATGTGATTCGGCATCCAGATTGGGATGGGATCGTGATTTCAGGGCCAGTTGAAGCGATGCGCAGAATTAGAACCACAGAAGGCGATTTTGTGATGATTCATTTGGAAGTAGGCGAAGATGATCTAAAAATCCTGTATGAGTAGAGGCTGTGTCTAGTCTCTCTATGCTCGTGCCAGGACACCTTTACCTTTGATTCTGGTTTTTTGAAGTATCCAAAATAAAACAGCGATGCCATTCAAGCCTCGCTGTTTTGATTCATATCGATGCGCCAATTACTGAGGACCAATAACCCGATGCGGCAGGTACGGCTCTTCCAGGTAAGCGACATCTTCCGGGCTCAGGGTTACCGACAGTGCGCCAACGGCATCTTCCAGGTGCGACAGTTTGGTCGCGCCAATGATGGGCGCTGTGATCGTTTGCTTTTGCAGCAGCCAGGCCAGGGCGATGCGCGAAAGCGGAACTTCATATTTTTGGGCCAGTTCTGCGACCCGTTCAATGATCGGGCGGTCGCTTTCGGCCGCGGCATCATATTTCATCTTCTGAATCTGGTCGGTTTCGGAGCGCAACGAGCCTTCAGCCTGCACATTGCGCGACAGCCTGCCAGAAGCCAATGGGCTGTAGGGGATGACACCAATGCCCTGATCGCGGCAGAGCGGCAGCATTTCGCGCTCTTCCTCGCGGTAGATCAGGTTCAGGTGGTTTTGCATCGAGACAAAGCGGGCCCAACCGTGCTTTTCAGAAACGCCCAGCGCTTTCTGGAACTGCCAGGCCCACATGGCCGATGCGCCGATATAACGGGCCTTGCCTGCGCGAACAACATCATTCAGGGCTTCAAGTGTCTCTTCGATGGGAGTTTCATAATCCCAGCGGTGGATCTGGTACAGGTCGACGTAGTCGGTACCGAGCCGCCGCAAGCTGTTGTCGATCTCGCTTAAGATGGTTTTGCGGGACAGCCCACCGCCGTTAGGTTCTTCGCGCATTTTGAAGAATACCTTGGTTGCAATCACCACCTCATCCCGTCTTGTAAAGTCTTTCAGGGCGCGCCCCAGGATTTCTTCACTGGCTCCAATCGAATAGACATTGGCGGTGTCGAAGAAATTGATGCCCATTTCCAAAGCTTTCTGGATGATCGGACGGCTGGCATCTTCATTTAGCACCCACTTGTGAATCCAACGCTCGGCATTTCCGAAGCCCATGCAGCCCAGACAAATGCGCGAGACTTTCATGCCGGTATTACCAAGTCTTGTGTATTCCATAGTTTTCTCCTTTCGTAACGATCCCAATGGTTTTATCTTTAGACCGAGAGATGTTTCATGGTCTGCTTGAACCTGCTACCCTCAGATTTCGACAGCCAATCCACGTCACTATATTGCTTTTGTGGTTTGTGCAAGGGGCAGACTCTCTGTTTCAGGTGGCAGAATGCGTCGCACAAGATTAACCACCAGCAACACCGCGATGACAAATACACTGAAGCTGAGGTACATCCCCTTTGCTCCCAATCTTTCAAACAAAATGCCTCCCATGAAACCACCGATTGCAGCGCCAACGCCTCCCATCGATGCGTTGAACAGTCCCTGAGCTGTGGCGCGAAACCCCTGGGGGGCATGATTGTCCGCGTAGGTGACTCCAGCGACCATCAGGAGCGGATAATTAAATCCATTGAGCAGTTGCACGAACAAGACAAGGATGGGCGTAGGGGCAATGGCAAGCAGCAGGAAACGCAAGCTGGTCATGACGAGTGAAAACATCAGCAGTGTATAGGCCGAATATTTTCTGATAAAACGACCGGCAAAGAAAAGAATGGGTACTTCAACAATCGTACCGATCATGAGTGCCAAGCCCATCATCGACTCCGGCGCCCCCAATTCTTTCATGTAGGGGAAGAGATAGGTGCTGATGGTTGCGAATGAGATTCCTCCAGAGAAGCTGATCGCTAAAAAGAGAAGAAAATGGGGCTTCCTCAATAACTCACTTGCCCGGCTCTTTGCCACCGGGATTCCACTGACTTCTTCGCTGTGTTCCAGTTTTTGGTTGATGATTAAGGCGATCAAGAAAAGACCCGCAGCAGCCCAGAATGCGAATGTTAGTCCATAGTTTTGTACAAGTGCGCCTGCCAGGATGGCGGCAAAGCTATACCCGATGGTGCCTCCCAGGCGAATGCGGCCAAACAGTTCCTTTCTTTCTGCCAGCATAAACATGGAGGCGCTGCTTGCAAAAGACATGAGCGGCGCAAAGGAAATGGTTGTTAGAATCGTCAGGCCAAACAGGGGCAGGAAGGTGGTTAGGGATGGAAAGAAAATCAATCCCAGAATCATGATGACTAATGAAAGGCCCATGATCAATTTATGCCGGTTGGTGCGGTCTGCGAACGCGGTCACAAGGGGAAGGCTCACCAAGGTGATCAGGGGGGCCAATCCCGTCAGCAGGCCTATCTGCGCGCCCGTAAAGGAAAGCGACTGGAAATAAAGGACCATAAAGGGGCGATAGGCGGCCATGCCCGCGAGGATGAGAAAGTGGAAGATAAATGGCCAGGCTAATTTTCTATCATTCATGGATCAAGGCTTCCGTTTCGCTGATTGCCTTTTCCCTTTGCAAAAGAGCGCTTTCGTACACTTCTATTTTATGCTCCAGAATTTCCAATGTTTTTTGCATTTCTTGCATTCTGGTCATCAGCAGCTTGCGCTGCTCTTTCAGGATTTCTTTGCGTGCCTCAATGGTCTGATCCCCTTGTTGAACCAGCCCGACATAATCGATCAGCACCTCGATGGGCAGCCCCGCCCCGCGCATGCACTTGATGAATTCCACCCGCCGGATGTCGAGTTCACTGTAGTCGCGGATACCACTTTCGGTGCGGGTTACGGTTGGAAGCAGCCCAATCCGCTCGTAATAGCGCAAGGTATCGGAGGATAGCCCATAACGCTCACTGACTTCTGCAATTTTCATGTTTCACCTCGTAAAAACAGTGTATCACCTGGAGGTAACTCCAAGTCAAGGATGAAATCATGAATCTATGCGTTTTCCATAAAACAAAAACAGCGAGGCGATGAGCCTCGCTGTTTTTGTTATCGCTTTTTTCGTTTTCCTCCTATCTCCACCATCTCGCCAAACAGGGTCATCTGCCGGGGGGCTTCCGGGGCAATCACCACCAGGGTGGGGCTGGCAGCCACCAACGAGCCGGTTGGGGCGGCTGAAATCGTGACCCGGCGTTCGCTGCCATCGGAGAAGATGTTGCCGATTTTCTCGCCAGTCGGGATTTTCAAGACATGCCCTTCCAGAGCGGCCTTGATGACCTCGCGTTGGACGTCGTCGTACTCAACCTCCACCAGGACACCGGAGGCTTCCTTGCCGTATAGCAATTTGGCCGCCTTCATCTTATCGCCGACCCGTTTCAGGATGGCTTCCTCCACGGTGTTGGCATAGGCCAGGAAGGTGACATTGACTTCCTTGTCCTGGCCGAGCCGCCAGACGCGCAGCATGGCCTGCCACAACACGAAAAGCGACGTGGTGGTCTCGTAAAAGACCAGGTCGCTGAACATGATTAGATCGAGTCCGGTTTTCACCAGAATCGGATTAACGATCAGCACATCCATGCCGGGGGCATTGTGCCGGATCCAGGCTTCGCGCTGGGCCGGGGACATATCGTCCGCAGACAGGATGCCCACCTTTGGGGGACGCAGGGCCTGGAAACCGCCCTCGTCCATCAATCCGGCGGGTGCCCAGGTCTCGATGGCTTTTTTGAGCCGGTAGCGGATGTCGCGGCTGCCAGTTTGCTCAACATAGACCAGGGTTTTGCGCCCGAGAGCCATGTTCTGGCGCACAATTTCGGCCAGACGGCGTTCTTTGGGAAGCCAATCATCGGCAGAAATAGCGGTAGGCAATTCGTAGCGATAGCCACTCGCGCCTTTGCGCCCATCGTATTCCAGCACTTCCGGACGGAAGGCTGAAGCCGGGCGGAAACGGCAGGCCGAATACCAGGCGGAGAGCCCACCAGCGTCACCGTATTGGCGCAGGTCACGGATGATCTTGCGCAGGATGGTGGTCTCAATGAAGTTCATCTGTTTGGCCAGTTCTTCCGGCATCTCCAGGGTTTCCACAGTTTCATTGATGGGCGGCAGTTGGTAGCCTAGGTCAGTGATGTTGCCAAAGAGCGTGATCGGCAGCAGGTAGCGGATGACCGAAGGCGAGACGCCTGGCAGTTCCTTGATGCGCACATTCCAGCGTTGGATGCCGGTCGATTTGCCGTGTTCGCCAGGGGAGGTCTCGTACTCCTCCTGCCAAAGACCGTAGTGGTCGATCCAGCGCTTTTTGTCGCGGAAATCGTAGTGCTGCCGGATTTCAGGCACGCGCCGGTAGAGCAAGTAGAACAAAGACCCGGCCGTACCCCCGAACAGCGTGCCCGTCAGGGCCAGGCTGTAGCGGGTGGCCGCGATCAGGCGCTGGTCGGCTGTGCCGATGTCAGTGTCGCCGTTTTGGGCTTCGTGGACTTCATCGGCGATGTAGACCTTGAAGAAGTTGCGGAACTTGCGCTTGACCAGTCCCGCCAGGCCAGCCCGCCGCCAGCGCGAGAACTCGAACAGGGGAGCGCTACATTTGTGCTTGCGTTCGATAATCTCGCCACCTTCGGCGATGACTTTTTCGGTGCTGACGCCGGTGCAGAAGCGCGGGACAACGCCGCGATAGGCCGTGCCGCAGTTTGGGCAGCAGGGCAGGCGGCGATTTTCCCATTCTTCTTTGGCATCATTCCAGACCCGCCGGTAATCGCGGCGCAGGACGCTTTTGCCATTGTCCCCGGCATCGTACTTGGCGGCATCGAAGCCGATCACGGCTACCGCTTTTTTGCCGAGCAGGCCGGACTGGTAGTCGCGGGCGAAGTCGAACAGGGTGTACTCGTCGCGATCAACGTAGGTCACTTCAACGTTGCCCTCCATGTAGCGCACCTGCGGTTCAAGGGTGACTTTCCCAACCACCTGGCCGTCGCTGTCGCGCTCGGTGCCGCGGAAGGTCAGGTGCTTTTTCAGGTACTTTGCAACCAGGCCTGTGTAGCTGGCCGGTCGGATGACCAGCTTGCGCCGTCCACCGGGGTCATCGGTGCAGACCGGTTCGATCTGGCTGCGGCTGACCTCCAGGATTTCAGCGCCCAATGCCTGGAGTTTGTTTTGGATTTCCGGCCATTTTCCGGGTTCCTTGAGCACCGGACGGGT
>CAZNCT010000011.1:24060-42781 GCA_964571615.1 uncultured Anaerolinea sp.
GATGACGCGCGGGGTGATGGATTGTTCCGGGTCGCTGGCGCGGGCCAGGTCGCGGAACCACTTCCAGAGCATGTGTCCGGGAGCCATGACGATGGCGGGCCATTTGTCCAGCACTTCCAGGGTGGAAATCCCCACCCCGGTTTTGCCCCAGCCAGGTTCGGCATTGATGATGGATGCGCCATGCTTGCGCATGACGCGCGCCGCGCCTATGGCGAAGTGACGCTGGACATCGAACAGGCCGCGTTCGTCCCGTCCGGGCAGGGGCGGCAGCCCCAGGCCGGATTGGCCGGTGATGGCCCATTCGCGGGCCGTCGGTTGGTAGGCGTAGAGCGGCTGGTTTTTCTCGAGGATGGCATCCGCCAGGCGGGTGGCGTGGGCAGTCATGAACTTGCCAACCTGGTGCAGGTCGGTCATCAGGTCGATCGTCCCATTGGGGTGGGCGACCGTCAGGCTGGCTTCGTGGCGCTCCATTTCGCGCACCGAAACCGAAGTGACCTTGCCTTTCAGGTCGAGGTTCTCCACCGCTTCAACCCGCCGTACTTTGCGCGACAGGCCCTTGACCAGCATCGGCTGGCCGTGTTCATCCTGGATATCCAGCACCCCGGTTTCCTGGCCGGTGATCAACATCGTCGTATGGCCGACGGAGAGCGGGATGGCCGGATGGAAGGATGCGCCCAGTGGGCGGACGTAGGTGGCCTTGAAGTATTCCTGTGTCCTGACGGGTGAGGCGCTGCGGGCGGCTTCGGCCAGGGCAGCCGGTTCGATGGGAGTGTAGGTGAACTTCGCTTTGCCGGGTGTGGCGGGGATGACATATTCTTCCGCGCCCTTGGTCAGAACAGGAATCTCTGTGGATTCATCGGCCAGGGCGCAGATGGCTTCGATCGCCTCCTTGCCGGTATGGAGGTAGGCCGGGCGTTTGCCCAGGGCCAGCACCACGACCTGCTTGAAGGCTTCGTACTCGCCATCCGGGAAGCGGAAGACCAGCACTTTTTCGTACCAGCCGACCACATGTCGGGCGAAGCGTTCACGCATGGCCTTGCCGAGCAGGTGTTCGCTGCCCAGGATGCCGCGCGGGACGATGATGACCTGGTGTCCACCGCTGACAATCTTGCGGGTTGCGCCTTCGACAAAGAGCAGTTCGTGACGGACGCGGCGCTGGTTGCCTTTGTCGTCGGTTTCAACAAAATTGCTCCAGTCGTAGGGAGGATTGTTGAATACCAGCCCGACTGACCCCATGCTCCATTTGGCATTCGAGAGCAGGTAGAAGGAAGTCGGCAGAACGCGGGTCAGGACTTTGGCGGCTTCGGCGGCGCGGGGTTGTGAGAGTTCCACGCCCCAGGTTTCCACAGGGTATTGCAGCCCGAATCCGTTGGCAAAACGCCGCAGGGCATCACCGGTACCGCAGCAGGGATCGGCAATGCGAACCGGGCCAGTGACTTTGAACCAATGAGAGAGCAGCTCTGCAATGCGGTTCGGGGTGGGGTAGTAGAGTAGTTTGGATTGCGATTCTAGACGTGCCATGTGGTTCTCCTTGTTTTGGAAAGCAAAACGAGCGACCAAGTACGTCGCTCGTTGTTTCCTGGTGGTGTGATTTCGGCTTACAGGCGGATTTCGCCGTCCTTGAGGCCGTTTTCGATGATCGTGCGCCAGCCTCCGGCTTTGCTGACCCAGAGCGCCTCTCGGAAATCATCCCCAGCCAGGGATAATTTCCTGACCAGTTTTTCCTGAAGGCCCTGTTCAAGCAAGTATTCAGCCCAGGCGCCGCGCACCGGGTAGGGGATGGCCAGGTTCAGGCGTTCGGCGAACCGGGCCGCGAGTGATTCACCCTGGGCGGTAACGACATAGAAAGCATCGCTGGCTTCCTCCTGCGGGTTGCCCGCCAGGGGGTGCAGCAGGGTGACCAGGTGGCCTTCCGCGCCGATGGCGGTCAGGCTGCCGGATACGGCGATGTATTTGCGGCGGGTATTCTCGAGAGTCTGGGTATTGTTGTCTACGCTCAATGTCAGGCTCTTTTTTGAGTTGGTGCAGAGCGTGGCCGTGATGGCCTTCAGCGATTGTTGCTCCGGTGAAACCAAGGTGGCAGCGACCAGGGCATGGCGGTCCGGGTCCCAGACCGCGCTGGAGCAGACCACACTGACGTGGTCGTTGGCCAGCCGCAGGTCGTGCAGGCGCTTGTCCAGTTCGACTTCATCCCATTCCAGGCGGCAGGCCACCAGGCCGAGCGCCGGGTCTTTGACCAATCCTGCGTTGATCCTGGCCAGCAGGTTGTAGGCGTTCTCGCCTGCCAGCCAGCGTTCGGTGGTAGGAACGGCAACTTGCCCTGAGCTTGTCGAAGGGTCCAAGAGGATGAAAACGCGATTGTCCTGCACCCGGGCGGTGACGGAGCGGATGGGAGCTTGCCTTTCAGGTGCCTGGCCTTCGCTCAGCAGCCATGAACCGGAAACGGGGCCGCGTGTAAAGCGTCCCCAGGATGTGACATACTCATGGCGCTGGGTGTCGTACTCGACGCCGGGCAGTTCATCCACGCACGGAAGCGGCAGGCGTTCGGCCAGGTACTCATCGGCAGCGATGAACTTGCCTTCAGCTTGCAGGCGCGCAATCTGGCGCACCTGGTTTTCCAGGTAGGTGTCCTTGTAGTCTTGCATGGTTCTCTCCTTGTAGAATAGCCAACGTAAAAATGGATAACCAACGTTTGGGAAAGCTGTTCTACACAGGGCAGAACAGCAAACCGGCCGCGACTATGCAGTAATCGGGGCGGATTTGCTGTCCTACTGGAAACAGGATTGAAAAAGTGACTGAAGGGTTATATAATTGCAATATCAGGATATTGCAATTCAGGAGAAAACCTTATGAATACACGGGTAAGTATTGGACAAGTCAAGCGCGATATTTCCGAACTGGTGAATCGTGTCAGTTATGCCGGGGAACGGATTATTCTGACATCCCGTGGCAAACCCAAAGCGGCATTGATCAATATCGAAGACTATGAACGTCTGCTAAAAAGCGAAAATCGCGGGGCAGATATCCAAAAATGGCTGGCTGATACGAGTGCCCTCTCCCGACAAATCGAGAAACGCCAGGGGCAGATTGACGTGGATGCCATTCTGGCCGCAGACCGCGATGACCTGGAGCAACGCTAATGGAAAAACTGCTCGTCTTGGATGCCAGCGTGGCGATCAAAGCCATCCTGCCCAACCCCCTGCAGGGACACTGCAGGGCTTTGGTGGAAACCTTTGCAGAAATTCAACCGGTATCCCCCGCGTTATGGGCACATGAAACCACCTCCGCCATTTCCAAGACCGTTCATTTCGGACAGATCACCGAGGCTGAAGGGCGGCAGGCCTTGGAGCAACTCGCTTCATTGGATGTGCAATTATTCGCCCCTAATCTCGAACAAAACCAGGCGGCTTTTGATTGGACCATCCGGCTCAAACGCGCCGCGGCCTACGATAGTTATTACCTGGCCTTGGCGCAGAGCCTGGATTGCGACTTTTGGACAGCGGACAGCCGTTTGTTCAATGCACTCAAGGATGAACGCCTCAAATGGCTACACTGGATTGAAGAAATTCCACCGCTGAAATAGATGATTTCATCTTGGAGAGCACCCTCGGCTTGTGTACAGGCCGAGGGTACTCTTTTGTCTTACTCCTGGTAAAGATCTTCCAGAACCCGCGCCTGGCGGAACATTTCGGTAACATCAACCGAGCCAAGCATGGGTTTGTCTGGTTCATATTCCTGGGCCTCGCACTGCCGCCATTCGGCCAGCTCCTCATCCGACATCGACATCTCAAGTTCGAGTTGCTCGCGGATGCTTTGCCATACGGGATTGGGGTCTTCGCGGGCTAGGCGCTCAGCATCGGCACAGGTGCGCACTTCCGGGTTGGCATGGCCATAGCGAACATAGTAAGTGGCAGCCAGCTCGCTGGCGAAGGGGCCAATCGCGCTGATAAAACGACCGCCGGTGTTCTCGCGGGTTGGGCGGCCAGCGCAATGAAACTGCGCCAGGTCGCCGTTGGGGTATTTGCCGAGGTAGATGGCCATCGCTAATACTCCGAAGTCAACATCACCACCCGGCCAGCCAGATAGTCGGACTGTTCAGCATACAGGGTGATTTCGGAGAGCGGGAAATCCGAGTAAGGGATGTCCTGGCGCACCAGCACGGTTTCGTTGCCATCCGTGCAGACAAGCGCGGCCTGCTTTTGCTCGTTCACGGTCAGTGTCCAAACCTGGAAAGGCTCAGCCGCGACTTTCTGGTTGGTCTGGTGGCTGGCAATCGCATCCATCAGCCAGAAGGCTTTGGCGGTTTCGGCCAGGTACCTGGCACCTTCCGTGAGCAGGAAGCGCGAGCGCAGCCAGGGGTAGCGCAGGTTGGTGTAGCTTTCCGTGCCGGTGAAATGGGCAAGGTTGGTTTCCAGTTCGGCGGCCAGGGTTTGTTGGGTGGTTGTAGGTGTGGTCATGGGTCAGGCTCCTTGTGTTTTTGGTTGTGGTTTTTTGAGTTCGGCGGGATTCAAATCAGGAAAAGCCAAGGCCTTTTTCTTTCAACGAGCACCATTGGCCGTTTGCCCCGACGATGATGTGGTCAAGGCATTGGATGTCCAGCATCTTGCCCGCCTGGACGATTGCCCGGGTAACGGCAACATCATCCGGGCTGGGCGTGATGTCGGCGGACGGATGATTGTGGCAAATGATGACTGCCGCAGCCTTTTGGGCAATCGCCGCCTGGAAAACTTCGCCGATGCGTATCTGCGAAGAGTTGACCGAGCCTTTGTAGATTTCCACAATCTCGATCACGTGGTTGCGGGTGTTGAGCAAAATCACGCGCAGGTGTTCCTCGGGCAGCAGGCCCATGTCATACATCACCAGGTTGGCGGCGTCCGCCGGGGAGGTGATGATGGTTCTTTCCTGGGCGTCGTCGGTGGCCATGCGCAGGCCGATTGCCAGCGCCGCTTTCAGGCGGGCGGCAGTCTGCGCGCCAACGCCGGGCACGCCTTCGAGTTCGTTGACGTGGGCGTTGTACAGCCGCCGCAGGGTGCCGAACTTTGCCAGCAAGGCGTTAGCCGTTTCGATTTGCTGGGGACCGCCGATCACGGCGGCCAGCAACTCCAGGCTGGTGCAGGCGGCAGGCGCAGACGAGGCGCGATAGGCCGGGCGTTCGCGCAAGGGCAGTAGTTTGACTTGTGAAGTGGGATAGGGGCTGGTGGGGGTGGTGGTGAACAGCGGGATTTGCATGTCGGTCTCCAAATGAAAAGGGGGACAGACACGTCTCCCCTGGCAGGGGGATGTCTGTCCCCTGTCAGGGAAAAAGTGAACCAGTGATTATTCGAGATAGCCGATCGGACCGTCTGTGACCAGATCGGCGCGCAGCAGGCCGGGATAGAGCACGGTGTCTGTGGGCAGGGCGCCATCCCAGGCGTTGATTTGCTGGCCATCACGGATGACGACCGGCGGAAAACGCCAGGGATTCCTGTCCAGGGCTTCCTTGAGAATCCGGGCGCGGTCGCGGAAGTAGTGCTTCCAACCGGTCTGGGAGCAGCCCCAACCGGCTCCGCGTCGTTGCGAGCTGAGTTTCGGATCAAAATAAGCGGGCGCGCCGCAAACCGGGCACTTCTCAGGCGCATAGGGATAGAAACCGTGTGGGGGTTCGGGCGCGCGCTCCCCGCCTTTGCGCAGGTAATCCGCCACGGCCTGGACGGCCGGGCAGTCGGCCCCTCGCCCACAGGTGCAGCGCCGTTCCTTGGTGACATAGTGGCTTTGGGGGCGCACATCCGGGCCGAAATCGACCACATAGTGATAGCCGGAAACCTGGATGACGGCTTCTTTCAGGATGCGATTCAAATCGAGTGTCTTGACCTCCGGGGATAAGAATTGGGTTTTCATCTTGTTTCCTCGGAGTGGGTCAGGGATTTCCAAGAATCGTCCAGAGCAAGGTCAATGACTTCCCTCCAGTGCATGCCTTCGCCATTCAGGTAGCTGGTGACCTGGTCGAGAATGCCTTCCAGGTCAGCGTTGCTGAGCGTGGCTGATGTTGGCGCCAGACGCGGGGCCAGGACGGTCAGCAGGTCATCGATGGTGACGCGGTACAGGCAAGTTCCGGGTGGGTAGCCCAGGGATGTGAAGCGCTCCTGGAGTGCCGGGATAAGTTCTTCCGGTAAGGGCGCCGGGAGGGTGCGGGGGGCGATCATCTGGTCTCCTTATAGGCGGGCAGGGCCCACAGGCCGCGCTCGACCGGCTTGCAGGATTCCTGCAGTACGCGCCGGATGATGGCCTGCCAGTCGGTGCCTTTGGTTTCGGCCAGCTTCACGCGGGCGTGAGAATTGGCTTGCTGGTAGATGGCTTGCAGTTCGCCCTGCCCACCCAACGCCGAGAGCGCTGTCCAGACAATCGAACGCCAGCCTTGTCGTTGGAGCGAGCGTTGGTCGAGTTCGCGGGTTTGGGCCAGGCGTACCGAGAGCAGCCAGGCATTGGCGAACTGTTTGGGTTTGCGGGTCACAACCAGGTACTCGTGGACAATCGAAATGAAGTTGCCGCTGTATGCTTTGCTGGCCGACTGGACATTGTGTTGGAGTTTGATGATCACCTGCACCGGCTCTCCATACCAGCGCATATCGCGCATGATCGGGTAGAGCAGGCCTTTGCGTTTGACGTCGCCGACCAAGACAGCCAGATGGCCGCCTGCTTGCACGGCCTGGTAGGCGTTGTAGTGGGCCTGGTCGAGACGTTGCACAAAGGTTGCATAATCCGGGCTGCGGCTGAGGTCATCGGGATGGGCTTCTTTGCCCCAAACCTGGCCGCTATACAAAATTATGTCCCAATACGGGGGATGAACCCAGACCAGGTCAGCCGGGCTGGGAATTTCGCCGGTGAGCAGGTTGAAGCCGGAGTGCAGGTCACCGCTCCAGCAGGTGATGCCCATTTGCCGGGCAACATCGCCGGTGGTGCCGGAACCGCACATGGGGTCGGCGATCATTTTGGGCTTGAGCCACTCAAAGACTTCGCGGCTCAGGGTGGGCGGGTGGTTCCCGCGCCAGCCAGCGCGACCGCCGCTGATCCCGGCTTCGCGTTGGGGGGATGTGAAAATCGTTGTGGATAGCATGTGTGTCCTCCTGAAGTGGAAATGGGGTTGACCAAGGTGAAAATAACAACCAACGTTGAATAGAGAGCTGTTCCGCGCAGTTCAGGGCAGAGCAGCAAACCAATCACGCCTATTTTGAGATAGGCAGGATTGGTTCACTGTCCTGCATGCGGGGTCAAATAGGGGGTTTTAAGGCAAACGAATCCGATTCGTTTGCCTTAAAACTGATGTCGTGGGTTACACCTCCTGCCCAACCAGCATCTCAGCCAGCAACTTGCGCCGTTCGGCTTCCGCGGCATCTCGGCCGCTTTGTTGGGCAGCCTGGTGGGCGTGGCCAAGTTCGGCCAGCACCGGGTTGAGCCAGCGGCCGGGCAGAAAGAGCAACTCCTGCTCAACCTCCTCGATTTGGGTTCCAGCAACCAGCCAGGCCCAGCGCGCGACCAGGTTGGAACTGAACAGGATGTCATCCACCAAATTCGCGCGAGGTTCGTGCTGTTTGCCATCAGCGAGCCAGACCCCGAAGGAGCGCCGCACCAAGTCTGTGTTGAGTTCGGGAATAAATCGCAGCGGGTATTCATTGGCGATGATCGCCACCTCTCCACTTTGCCAGACCTGGCATTCGCGCAGGCCGGAGGTACGGACTTTCGATCCCAGCCAGTAGACCACCTGCCAGATACTCTCCGGATAGGAAAGATCGCGGGCGGCCTGGATCCAGCTTTGCTTGATGTGGTTGAGTTCGGCCAGTGAGCTGGTTTCTGGGATGAGCGCCGGGGAGGCCGGTCGGCTTTCGGTGGGAGCCAGGAGCAGGGTGGTCATGCGCCCGCCTCCGCTGCTTCTGCCGCTTTGGCCGCGCTGGCTGCACTGGCCTGGTCTTCGACCGTCACCATCGGCATCAACAAGTAGATGAAGCGGTCCGTGCCGTTGGTGAACAGGGCCGGGGAGTTGGAGGCGCTCAGGCGCAGGTGAATCGAGTCTGCGCCGATGGCTTCCAGGCCCTGGCGGGCAAAGAGTGCGTTGAAGCTGATCCGGAAGGGCATGGCAACCTCGAGGGTCGTTTCGCTCTTGCCGGTCTCGTCTGATTGGCCCATGACCGACATGCCGGTTTCGGCAGGCACAAAACTGACCGTGTGGCTGCCGTTGCGGGCAAAAACTTCGGCGCGCTGGATGGCGTCCACCGTTTGCCGGGTGGGTAGGTACAGGTCATGCTTGAACGAGGCCGGGATGATGGACTGCCAGTCCGGGAAGTTGAAATCCAGTAATTGCGCCCAGAACTTCAGGCCGGACGAAGACCCAGCATGGGCCCAGGCAAAGCACACGGATGAGTTGTTTTTGGTTCCCAGGATTGTGACCGGCTCATCACTTTCGGGCAGGATGGCGGCCAGCTTGACCGCCGAGCCGCGCGGAATGAGCAGGCTGGTTTTCGATGGGAACTTGATCTCGTGGTCGAGGCGGTAGGCCGCCAGGCGGAAACCGTCCGCGGCGGCCAGATAGACCTTATCTTGCAGGCGGGCGAATTGCACCGCGCAGAGCGCCGGGCGGCTCTGATCATTGGAAGCGGCAATCAGCACGCGCTTCAGACCAGCTCGCAGGGCGTTGGCCGGGAGAGTTCCCATCTCTACATCCGTGTTGGGCGGAAGGGGAAATTCATCGGCAGCCAGGCAGTGCAGGGTGGATTTTGCGCCACCGGCGACCAGGGCCAGTTTCTCGCCTTCGAGGGGCTTGAACTGGATTTGCGGGCTATCGCTGGCCTGCACCAGGCTGGCGAGCACCGCGGCAGGTGCGCAGGTGGAGAAGGGTTTCTCGCTGTTGGCCAGGACGGTCATGTGAATGACCGTCTCCAGATCGGTGGCCGTCAGGGACAGGGAGAGTTCGCTGGCTTCCAGCTTGACGCTGCCCAGGATCGGCAGAGTCTTGTTGGCGGCGGCTTTGTTGACGACGGCCAGGGCAGATTTCAGGGTTTCTTGTGGCAGGGTGGTGGTCATAAGTTAGGCTCCTTGTGAGTGATGAGAAAAAAACAGGAGCCTGGCAAACTCGCCAGACTCCTGTGGGGTTGGTTGTGCCGGTTTATCCCGGTGCTGTAAGATTTTAGAAGGGGATGTCGGAATCAGCGTCCGCGCCAAAACCACCTTCGCCGGGTTCAGAGTGGGCGCTGACTTCGCCTTTCGGAGACAGGAAGCGCACGGTCTGGGCGACCAGGCCGAAGCCGGAATGGTGCGTCCCATCCTGGCCTTCCCAGGTTTTGGGGCCGCCAGTTTTGGGGTCGTATTCCAGGCGACCTTCGACCAACACCTTCGCGCCTTTTTTCAAAAACTGGTTGCAGGTTTCAGCCTGCTTGCCCCAGGTGGAGACTTTGAACCAGACCACATCCTTGACGGTCTGGCCGTTGGCACCGGTATATTGGCGATTTACGGCTACAGAGAAGTCGGTGACTGGTTTGCCCGAAGGGGTGTAGCGCATTTCCGGGTCGCGGCCAAGATTGCCGACGATGATTTGGTTGGACATGTAGGAAGACATTGTTTTTACTCCTGTGAGATGGGTTAGGCCGCAGTGGTTTGCGGCTGCGTAGCGCCCCGGTTCGGGGTCGGTTGGTTGTTGAAGTTGACCAGGTGGCGGTTCGCAGCCACCCAGGTTTTCAGGGATTCTTTGCTTTCGGGTTTCGCCCCGTTGCTGGTTTTGACAAAGGCATCATAGGCGGCCTGCTCGTTGGCATCGCCGTTGACCAGCGCGCCGTCCGCGTACTGGCGGACCAGCGGGCTGGTACCAGATGACTTGGGAGCCGGAGCCTGGGCACCATCGTAGCGAACGAGGATGCGTTTGTGCGGCTCGATTGCGCCGGTGGCCTTGCCACCTTCCGCGCTCCACATCTGCCATTTCGGGTTGATTGCCCAGACAATGTGGATGGGGCGCGAGAGCGGGACGATGTACTTGTTCGCTTCGCGGTGGTCGCGGTCAATATCCCTTTCTCCGGGCCAGATCGGGATGGCGTTCAGGCGCAGGCCGGTTGCCGCTTCGAAGGCCAGCACGTCTTCCTGGTTGTTCAGGTAGGCGTGGAGAAATTTCTTGACGGTCTTTGGATGGGCCAGGTAGAACGCGACAATCGGGGTGCCATCCTTGCTCTCGCGGCGCGAGACTGAGACAACCTCCTGTTTTTGTTCGCCTTCTTCCAGACCGGGGGCGTCCACCAGCCAACCGGCATCCAGCAGGCTGCTGACTGAGTTCAGGGCAGATTGGGCCGTTTCGGGGCTGATGGGTTTCTCCAGTGGAATCGGGATGGTGACCTGGACGCCTGCCGGGTGATACAAACGGGTCCAGCCGGTAATGGGGGATAGGGCTTGTTCCATAGTGTGTTTTGCTCCTTTGGGAAAAAGAATGTGAATGGCGCAGCTGTGTTTACAGCGGATGCCAAGTTTGCCGATACTCTCGAAGTCTTTACACTCACAGGTCTGGTGGGTGACGATGTACGGGACCTTGTCGCCGTTAACTACGTTCCAAGTACCTGGTTCGAGCGCTGTGACCTTGTATTCGCCTGCCGCGAGCGCGGCGATGGCGCGTTCCATTCGTTCTGTTTGCATTTGTGGATCGGGACTTGCCATGTAGCCTCCTGGTAGGGGAATTGAACCAACGTTTGGAAAGCACCAACGTTGAAAACAACCGCCCGAAACAGGGTTTCAGGGCGGCAAATGGATCCCGTCCATGCAAAGATGAACGGGACGGATTTGCAGTCCTGATAAAGTGCTTGTGTTGAAATATGAAATTATTAA
The DNA here is from genome assembly GCA_964571615.1 of uncultured Anaerolinea sp. Taxonomy (GTDB): domain Bacteria; phylum Chloroflexota; class Anaerolineae; order Anaerolineales; family Villigracilaceae; genus UBA8950. The sequence goes on from CAZNCT010000011.1 coordinate 34,894, forward strand.
GGTGCGGATTAAACAAAAAACGAGAAGCCAGGGCAGCCACCCAAGTGGGCGACTATTCTCCTTGTGCTTCTCGTTGTGTTACAGCTTTGAAAACCGTGTTTACTTGTCTATTGGGATACTGGGTTTGTTACCGTGCCTTCTTGCCTCCTGAGGCGTCATCGATGACAACGACCCGCGCGGCGACGATTTCGACGATGTTGCGGTCTATTAGGATTTTGTCCGGGTTTTCAACCTCGGGCACTTCTCCACCGCTTTTGCGGGCTTTCTCCAGGAAATCAGCCATCGACTCCTTGAAATCACGGCTTTGGAGATAGCCGTGAACGCGCACGCGCATCCCTTTGCGCGGAGCAAATAGGGAAGTCGCGCCGCCCGGATAGCGGACGTTCACATAGTCCGGTTCGTCACGCCCTGGGATGATGTCCGGCTTGTTGGGCAGGCCTGCATCGCGGTATGAGGCGACGCGAAAGAACAGGTCTTTGTCGTAGGTCCAGGATTCACGGGCGACCAGTCCTTCGATTTGTACTTCGTTCAGCATGTGTGGCTCCTTTGAGTGGTTAAAAACAAAAACGGCCAGAACAGATTCCGACTTGGGAATGTTCTGGCCGACGTTGAAATAAGGTGGATTATTCAGTTGTTGGTGAAATTATACAAGGATTGGGCGTAATAGGCAAGCAGATTATCGAAAAATAAAAATAGAAGTAATTACTTGCTGGGGGAATACCTCATCATTTTGGAAACCAATGTTGGGCGATACACAAATAGATTCAAGATGATTTATTGCCTTCCATCCGCTTTGGCAGTGGCTGCACTTATTGCGGATTTGCACTTAGGGTGTCGATTTCTTGATCAGGGTTTTTAGCTATCATCTTTTCTCAAAAGCAAGCCATTCTGCCTACTGCTTTTCAGGCAGAATGGCGGCTGTCAAGAAACAACCCTTAGAGTATCCTTATTGTCGTCTTACAAATACTTTAACGCAAATGTTGGCACTGACAATGCGATTCGAAATCGAATGGAGATAATCATGAATAACGCCCTTCGCAATACCCTGATCGTTCTCGCTGTTCTCGTCCTGGCGGGTGGCATTTTTATGGCTGGCAATATGTTTGCCTTTACCAATGGCTTTGGCACAGGTTGGATGATGGGTAATTATGGTGGCAATGGCTATGGGCCGGGCATGATGAACGGCAACGGTAGCAACAATTATGGCCCTGGCATGATGAACGGTAACAACGGTTATGGACCCGGTATGATGGGCGGAGCTGGCGGCAACAATACCAATGCCGCTCCTTTGAGTGTTGACCAGGCAAAAACATCTGCCAATGCCTACATCAAGACTCTGGGTGTGGATGGTTTGGATGTGGCCGAAGTCATGATTTTTGACAATAATGCGTATGTTGTCGTCAAAGAAATGGGGACCGGAAACGGCGCTTTCGAACTGCTCGTTGACCCGGCCACGCAGAATGCTTACCCCGAGTTTGGCCCAAACATGATGTGGAATCTCAAATACGGTGGCTTGAATCATTCCCAAATGATGGGTGGCAGCAACGGTATGATGGGTGGCAATAACGGCATGATGGGTGGAGATGGCTGGGATACAACTGTTCCCACCGATTTATCTGCCGAAATGAATGTTACCCCCGAAAAGGCCATTGAATATGCCCAGAAATATCTCGATGCCAATGTCAAGGGCGCTACCGCCGCCACCGACCCGATAAAATTCTACGGCTATTACACAATCGATTTTGAGAAAGATGGAAAAGTTGCCGGGATGTTGAGCGTTAACGGTTACAGCGGGCAGGTTTTCCTGCACACCTGGCACAACACGTTTATCGAAGAATCTGCCATGCAATAATTGGCAGATGCCAGTAAGCTTCATTATGCACTTTGATAAAAAGCCTCGGCTCCGGGGCTTTTTGTTTTTATTCTAGGCAAAACTGCCTATATAAAAATACGTGGGATGGCGCTGGAAGGTCAGGGAACAGAACCGTATACTGAAGGTAATGACGGAGAATAAGTTATGGAAAAAGCACCCTTCCTGATTGTGGAACAACCTTATGAGATCGCCATTGAACAGGTCATGCAGCAGATTCGCAGCTTAGGTTTACAAACTACCTGACTTTTGATCTGCAAGAAGCCCGCCATGCTCATGCCAATTGCCCGTGTCCTCACCACGGAACAGAACAGTGCGGTTGCCAACTGGTCGTCATTCTGATTTATGGAGAGGGACCCAGACCCGCCACCTTGATTGCCCACGGGCATGAAGGGAAAACCTGGTTTTCTTTTGTTGACGCGCCCCAGCAGCATACAGGCCAGTCTATGGAAACTTTGCTTTTGCGTACCCTCATGCCTGCATAACTTTCTGAAAAGAATTAAAGACCTTTTCAGAAAGTTATGCAGGGTTTCAAAAACCGTGTTTTTCTTCCAGGATCAACTATGTCCCTTGCTCTACAATCTCAACCCATGCTCACTCGCCAGACACGGATCGACTATCTTGACATCGCCAAGGGGATCGGTATCCTGCTGGTGGTGATGGGGCACAATGACTTTTCGCTGATTTCCCCCTTCTTTTTCAAGTTGATCTACTCGTTCCACATGCCACTCTTCTTTTTCATGTCGGGCATCTTTTTCAAGCCCGATATATCCTTTTTGACTTTGCTCCGCCGCCGCTTTGACAGCATACTCAGACCCTATATTTTTATTATTTTGCTGATTTTCTTCGCCACCTTATCCTTTACCAAAGTGGATTTTGCCCATGCCACCAGCCGTCTCATCAAGGCGCTGTATGGGAACGGGCACTATTTGGATTGGGTGCAATTGTGGTTTCTGCCGCACTTGTTTGTTGTCAGCCTGTTTGCATTCTTGTTTTTCAAATTGGTTCACCGAAGCGGTATTCCCTGGCTGAAATGGGCACTTTTGGTGGCTGCTCAGGTTGTGGGTGTTTTAAGTATCTCCGCATTTTGGCCGTTCACGCTCAATTTTTTCGGACGACAGTTGACGGTATTTGGATTGCCTTTCAGTCTGGATCTGGTTTTCATCAGCGGATTTTTCTTTATCCTGGGCTGCGAGCTGTTTAAAAAATTCCCTGTTACCTTATTCCAGAAGCCGCAAGTGTTACTTTTTCTCGGACTTTTACTCTCGCTCCTCGTCTGGTTCTTTCCTCCCACGATCGATTTTAATATCCGCCAGTTTGATGCGTTGTTCTTGAATACGCTGGAGGCTCTGTTGGGAATCGCCTTCACCCTTTCCCTGGCATTACAAATCGAACGCATGGCTCGGTTGGCGGCGATTTTCAAATATATCGGGCGGGCTTCACTTATCATCTTGCTCTTTCAGGTACCCATCCAGGCTTTCTGGAGTGACAAAGTTTTTGCCCTGACCGGTAACTTTCCCAGCGCTTATTGGATTGGCTTCCTCGCCGGGGTTATTGGCCCCCTGACGATTAATGCGCTCTTCATCCAACCGAATCCGGTGGTTGGGATGTGGTTTGGACAAAAAAAGTGCGCAACAGCTCCTGCTAACGATTAATGCGGTGGTGTGTTTTGTGCGTGGGATGTGGTCATTCTTTATAGCCCCTTTTCTCATCCTTCACGAAGCCTTTACATTGGCGGATTATGATAGAGAAAATTGAAATGGAGATAAAAAAATGAAAAACACTTGGAAATGGATTCTCGGTATCGCCTTGGTGCTGGTTTTGTTTTTTGGACCTTATCTGTTCCAACTCGCATTCCCGACAATGGGATACGGCTACGGAATGATGGGCTCCGGTCGCGGTGGAATGATGGGCGGTTTTGGCTTTTTCCCCTTTGGGATGGGGCTGATGTGGCTTGTTCCCCTAGGAATCATCGTGCTGGTTGCGCTTGGCATTGTTTGGTTGATAAATAACATCAACGGCCCCAAAACTGGTCAGGGGCGGGTTTGTCCCTCGTGCGGGAAGCCCGCCCAGGCAGATTGGAAAACCTGCCCATACTGCGGAAATGGCCTATAAATTCTTGATCGATATAAATCGACAAATAAAGAGCAAGCCTGTTTTGTGAGGCTCGCTCTTTATTTTATGCATTTGGTTAAGTTACGGTATCCAATTGGACAACACATTCACCACTTTATCCGGTTGGGCCGGGTCGTTGGTGATGAGATGTACGCCGAAATTATGCGGGCCGTCCATGCCTTCATGCATCATGAAAACGCTGGATTCAACGATCGTACTTTCGCCAGGCTTGAGAACCATCGAACCGATGGTTAATTCAGGAGGTCAGCACCCCTCCAATACCTGGATATATGGCTTCTCTTTGAAGCGCAATACGCCATCGCCAGTGTTGGTAATCTTGATGGCAAATGTTTTTTCCACGTTGAACTTGACATCGCCATAATCAATTGTCTCCTGGTCAACCACCAGTTTAGGTGTTCCGCCGCCATCACTACCCCCCAGTGCGAAAAAGATCGCTACGGCGATCAGCAGGGCACCACTAATGACGAGTGCAATTAGCGGTGTGGGTAATTTCGTTTGCTGTTTGCGTTTTCTTTTGTTCACGAATTCCTCCTATTTTGGATAATCAAACTGGAATGAGTACAAGTAGGCGATCACATTCCAGATTTGTTCATGGGTAAAAATGCTGCCCCACATGGGCATGCCCGTTCCCATGCCGCCGCGCAGGATTTTGCCCTGCAAAAGCGCCGGGCTCGCCCCCAACATTCGCTGCGGGTTCGTAAAGTCGGCAGGAGTTTGCATGGACATAGCCATATCGCCGTTCATGGTTTGCATCGAGGCGGCCCCAGCGGCAGCCAAATCGTCGGCAAAGACGCCGTTACCGCCGCCAAATTCACCGTGACAAGCGGCACAGTTCTGCGCATAAAGTTGTTTGCCTTCCGCCAGTCCTACCGGAGTGGAATTGGCCTGCCAGATGGCAGACACTACATCCCACCGCTGGGAAGTGCTCAAGCTGGTGAAACGTAAATCGTCAAAGAGTTGGTATGGGGAGTGAGAGCGATAGTAATCCGGGGTGGTAAGTTGGGAAATGGATAAAGTGCTCGCTAACTCCTGACCGTTAACGGCGGATGGGGGACTAGAGGGCACCAGCGGCGCATTGTGCGGTGCATCCAGGTTGAGGCCCAGAGTCACATACAGCGGTTTGGTGGCTGATTCGAGCGAAGTTGTAGAGCCAGTTACCTCAATTGTGCCGCGCATCCGCCAGTGATTCAGCCCGCACCAGCGGGTGCAGAAAAAAGTATAAATCCCCGGCTTGTCGAAAGTCAGCGTGGTCTCGCTCACTTTGCCAGGTTCAATGTCCACCGGCTGCATATCCATCTGCCCCACAGCAAAACCATGCATGACGTCATCGGATGTGAATTTCAGGTGCAGAGGTTCGCCCACTTCAGCCTGGATAATATCCGGACTCCAGCCACCGCTCTCAGCGATTTTGGCATGTATGAGCGGGGTCTGTGCCCAAATTGTCAACGGAAGTGCGACTACCCCGAGGCTGAAGACCGTGATGATGATGCGAGTGAGTAGTTCTGATGGTTTCATAGTAGCAACCCGAGCATGACGAAAGTGGTAAGGAGACAATAAACCATAACTGGTGCGGGTGAAATTCCCGCTTGCGGGGTAGATTTCTGCGCGGTGCGCGCCGACCAGGCCAACCCACCGACCAGCACCAAGGTTTGGGTGGGAGTGACCAACGACGATAGCATGGGCTGCCAGGTGGTAGCTGCCGTGCCAAACAAGTTCCAGCCCAACCCCAGTGGGTCAGAGATGGCGGCGAAAATGTAGGTGGCGTTAGTCAGCACGAAGGACAGGCTGAAAGCTACCCAAAACATCAATCCAAGTGGGATGAGGGCGGTGGCCGCGGTGGCAAACTGTTTGCCGGTTGGACTTGTTTTTATATCGCCAAATTTGACTGACAGCCAGAACAGCCCCGGCAGGAGGCCAAAAATAACCGCCAGAAAACCGGCTGCATATCCGAACCAGGCTGGAGAGAAGACACTGTAAGCTGCCAGCTTCACCGCGCCATTGGAGCCCATCAGCACATAGGCATAGACCAGCGCCGCCCCGAGCATGATAAAGGCTTTGAAAGTTTCATCCAGTTTGGCCGAGGGTTTGGCGAGGTCGGCTGAGAATGGACGCAGGTTGAGGGCGATGTTGTCGTGCGGGCAAGTTCGAATGCACTCCATGCACAACCCGCAGTAAGTGTTTTTAGTCAGCCCGCCGGGGAAGACATCCCAGGGGCAGCCGTAGCCGAGTTCGGAGCCGTTGTAGCAGGGTTTGCCCACACATTGTGCGCAAACGTTTTTGTTTTTGACGCGCAGTTCAAGCGGGGCGGTCTGGGCATATAAACCAATAAATCCACCTACCGGGCAGAGATAGCGACAAAAAGCGCGGCGTTCAAAAACCATGCTCAAGCCAATGGCCAGGAACAACATGGCCGCCAGTACAACGGAAGTCACGACCGGGGTGGTCAGGATCACAGATGAGAATAATGCTACCAGCGTGAAAGAAATATTCTGCATCCACATGTTGCGAAACTTGGCCGGAACACGCAGATTCAACCACCTGGGTGTTTTTTTTACTGGCTCAAGTACAGCCCCGCGCTGAAGCCAATCTCCGACTACCGGAATGGGACACACGCCACACCAGCCGCGTCCGAAAAACGGAACGGCAACCAGGATAAGAATGGCCCACCAGGCGATCCAAACGAAAACGATGCTGAAGTTATGGCTTCCGACCGGCGTGCCGACAAGCCCAGCCACAATCGCAAACAAGAATCCCGCCAACATGAGCACAAAGATGACCAGTTGAGGGTAGCGGTTCTTGAGCAGGTTTTTTATGAGTGGGAAGCGGGTAAGTTCGAATTTGCTCATAGGGATTTCATCATTCCACTTTCGTTGTACGCGCCAAAACGAAAACGGAAAAAATACCGAGAGATGCAAGCGCTATTGAGCGATAAAGCCAGGTGTTCGCACCAACATTTAATTTACCTATCATGAATGGGTGCATCGCCCCACAGGTGACGTTGCATCTCAGTCGAAAAGCGCCGGCTTTATCGGCCACAAAAGTCAGGGTGGCGGTTTGGCCGGGATCGGCCTTGACAGAGAGGCCGTATCCATCCACATACAAACCATGTACCACGTCCGTACTGACCAGTTCAATCGTTACCCTGTCACCGGGATTGACATTGATTTCGCCAGGTTGATAAGCAAATTGACTGGCCTCTACGCGGAAGCTCCGGTTAATCGGTGTGCTGATGTGGGCTGGCAGCGGCGCAAAGGCCACCACCAGTCCAGTCAGCAAGAGGAGAAGGAGAATTGCACGCGAACGCATGATCGGTTACTTAATGTTGGATGTTCCGTACTTTGAGTAGGTTGAGTCAACCACGGTGCGGATCTCATCCGGACTCTTGCCATCTTTCAACATCCGCATTGTATCCAGCGTGATGTCCACACACAGAGAGCAGCCGAGCGCGTGATTGTCGTAGGTGACGGCACCCTTGTCGTCCACATCTGAGACGTAACAGGCATAGTTCGAAGTGTGTCCGATATCGCCACAGCCGCAGTAGCAAGGGATTTGTTTCATCACATCCGGGTTGGCAACCGCAAACTGATAGGCTTGCTGAACACTGGTCGGAGCATTCTGGACTTCAGCGGGCATCCCGGACATCGGAGCCATGCTGAGATCCGCATTATCTTGTGCTGCAGAACAGGCGGGCAGGAAGGCCAAGAATAAAATTGCGATCATGACTGGAAGCAGAATTTTAGGTTTGAACATACGCGCTTCTCCAAACTGAATGATTTTGGTTGTGATGGTTATTACAAAGCTAATCTTATCGGGGAATCGCGCACAAGGGGAGCGTATTATGGCGGGGCAGAATATAGGCAAAATTGCCTATATTCTGCCCCG
>CAZNCT010000012.1:0-11979 GCA_964571615.1 uncultured Anaerolinea sp.
TGGTGTGGTGGATGTAGCCTTCCCTGAAGGCAACTTGCCTGAACTTTATGAAGCGATTGAAGTCGAGCGCCCGGGCATGGCCCCGCTCGTTTTGGAAGTCCAGAAGCACCTGGGCGATAACTGGGTGCGCACGGTATCGATGGATACCACAGATGGCTTGCAGCGCGGACTTGCGGCGCGCGCTACCGGCGCCCCCATCCAGGTTCCGGTTGGCCCGGCGACCCTGGGCCGCATCTTCAACGTCCTCGGCCAGCCGATTGACGAAAACGGCGAAATCCATGCCGAGCAGCGCTACCCAATCCACCGCCCCGCCCCGTCTTTTGCGGAACAATCTACCACAACTGAAATTTTCGAAACCGGCATTAAGGTCATCGACCTGATTGCGCCCTTCACCAAAGGCGGCAAGACCGGCATTTTCGGCGGCGCGGGCGTCGGCAAGACCGTTGTGATTATGGAACTGATTCGCTCGATTGCCACCGTGCACCAGGGCAACTCGGTTTTTGCGGGCGTCGGTGAACGCACCCGCGAAGGAACCGCCCTGTACCGCGAAATGATTGAATCGGGCGTTATGAAAGATACCGTTATGGTCTACGGCCAGATGAACGAGCCTTCAGGCGTGCGCCTGCGCGTGGCCCTGACCGCTCTGGCAATGGCGGAATACTTCCGTGACCAGGGCAAAGACGTCTTGCTCTTCATTGACAACATCTTCCGCTTTACCATGTCTGGTTCAGAAGTCTCGGCCCTGCTCGGGCGTATGCCCTCGGCCGTAGGTTACCAGCCGACGCTTTCCACCGAAATGGGCGAATTGCAGGAACGCATCACCTCGACCCGCACCGGCTCGATTACCTCGATGCAGGCGGTCTACGTCCCGGCAGATGACTACTCCGACCCGGCCCCGGTAGCAACCTTTACCCACCTCGACGCGACGATCGCGCTTGAGCGCTCGATTGCAGAAAAAGGCATTTATCCGGCGGTTGACCCGCTGGTCTCTACCAGCCGCATTCTCGACCCGAACATTGTCGGGCCTGAGCATTACAATACCGCCCGTGAAGTTCAGCGCGTTTTGCAGCGCTACAAAGACCTGCAAGACATCATCGCCATCCTGGGCGTGGACGAACTCTCGGAAGACGACAAACTGCTGGTATCGCGCGCCCGCAAGATTGAGCGCTTCTTCTCCCAGCCATTCTTTGTGGCCGAACAGTTCACCGGTATTCCTGGCAAATATGTTTCGCTGCGCGACACCATCCGCGGCTTCCGCGAAATTCTGGATGGCAAGCACGACGACCTGCCCGAACAGGCCTTCCAACTGGTTGGCACCATCGAAGATGCCCGCGAAAAAGCCGAAAAACTGGCCAAAGGCGGATAAGCAGTTTCCAGTAGTCAGTCACCTGTCATCAATGTCAGGTCTCAGCAGGCTTTTGCCCAACTGACATTTGATCCCTGATATTGGAGACCGGAGAACTTGTTATGACGATACGTTGCGAAATTGTTTCACAAGACCGGACCGTCTACGAAGGCGATGTGGACATTGTCGTACTGCCCGGCAGTGACGGCGAAATGGGCATTCTGCCACACCACGCTCCGCTATTGACCACCCTGAAATATGGGATTGTCAAAGTACGCGCCAAAGCACAGGAACATCTCTTCACTGTAGCGGGTGGGGTAGCCGAAATCCAGCCAGAGATTGTCACCATCCTGGCAGACGCTGCCGAGAACATCATGGAAATTGATGTCGAGCGGGCCGAGTCTGCGCGCAAAAAAGCCGAAGAAGCCCTGAGTAAAATCTCACCAGAAGATGCAGACGCGTACGAAAAATTGGAAGAGGCCCTGCGCCGCTCCAACTTGCGCCTGGATGCTGTCAAGCGTCATCGCGGGCCAAAACGCTTCTCGTCTGAAGGATAAGGAAAATCATGGCAGGTTTCTCGCGTGACCTGGGCATTGACCTGGGCACAATTTATACGCGCATTGCAGACGGCAGCCGGGTTGCGGTAGAAGAACCGACCATCGTGGCGATTGAAGTTGCCGACCAGCGCATGGTGGCCGTTGGCAAGGAAGCCCGCGATATGCTTGGCCGCGTGCCTGACACCATTGAAGTAGCCATGCCGCTGCAAAATGGGGTCATTGCCGATTATGAAATCACCGAAACGCTGCTGCGGGTTTTGCTCCAGCGCGTCAGCGGCCCCATTCGCATTTTCAAGCCGAATGTGATGATTTCAGTACCTTACGGCGTTACCAGCGTAGAGAGCCGGGCCGTGCACGAAGCCGTGCTCCAGGCTGGCAGCCGCGATGCCTACCTGATTCAACAACCGCTGGCCGCAGCCCTGGGCGTTGACCTGCCGATTAACTCGCCTTCAGGCAATATGGTGGTTTGTCTGGGAGGCGGCTCAACCCAGGCCGCCGTGCTGGCGATGTATGGGATTGTAGCGGCAGAAACCCTGCGCGCTGGCGGAATGCACATGGATGACGCCATCGTAACCTATGTGCGCCGCAAATACGGCGTGGTGATCTCGGCCCAAACCGCAGAGCAGTTAAAAATCAAGATTGGCGCGGCGGTTCCGCAAGACACCGAACAAAGTATGGATGTGCAAGGCCAGGATCAGGTCACCGGCCTGCCCCGGCCTGTCACCCTGACCACCGGTGAAATTGTCGAAGCCTTGCAAGAGCCGCTTAAGCAGGTAACCGAAAACTGCCGGCGCGTGCTGGAGAAAACGCCGCCCGAACTGGTTTCTGATATTATCGACCGCGGCCTGGCCCTGACAGGCGGCGGCGCGCTCTTGCGCGGCATTGATAAGCTATTGACCAAGGCCCTTGGCATCCCGGCGTATCTGGTAGATAACCCCCTAACCTGTGTCGCCGAAGGCGCGGCCCGGGCCTTACCGATGTACGACATGTTGCGCCGCAATTTGCCCCCGGTTTAGACAACAACCTGAGGCCGCAGGCCAGATTGCCTTACGCAGAAAGGATTGTAACCATGAGCATGACGATTATCCTGGTTGCTGTCTTAGCGGGAATAGTGGTTATCGTCCTGCTGGGCCTGGTAGTTGTGCGCGCCAATCAGGTCAACCTGACGACTGCGGCAGACCGCAAAAAACCAGAATGGATGCGCGAAACACCGCCGCCCCAAACGATAGCGGCCACCCTGACCAGTGAAGGCGGTGTTCAGATCTTTGGTAAAACACCAGGCGAAAAGATTGCCTCGCCATTTGTCGAGCAAATTGAAGACATTCTGCATGCCCGGCTGAACAGCCACCCGGAACTGAGTGGCTATCAGATAGACCTCGGCACCGGCCCCGATTCGGGGTTGGAAATCTGGGTCAATGGGGAGAAGTATGAATCAATTGAATCCTTGCCTGATGCCGGGCTGCGCCAGGTTTTCAAAGAAGCCATCGAAGAGTGGCAAAACCACGGCTAAACAGTTTTCAGCAGAAACGAAAAACGGCGACCCTCATCCCTGGCGGTCGCCGTTTTTGATTCACGTCGATAAAATGAGATTTGGCCCTACTCACCAAAGTAGTACGTCATACGCTGCAAACCAATGGCCGGGTCAATGTGCTGAACGCGCACATTGGGCGGAGCAATCAATTTCAAGGGCGCGTAATTCAAAATACCACGCACCCCGGCCTTGAATAACTGCTCAGCAACATCCTGGGCTACCGAAGCCGGGACGCACAACATGGCAATTTTGATTTGTGCCGCCTGAATATCTTCCACCAGGTTTTTCGCGTCTCGAATTTCAAACTCACCAACCCGGGTACCAATTTTGGCAGGATCGGCATCGAAACACATTGCCACCCGAAAACCGCGATTGGCAAAGCCGTTGTAACGCGCTACCGCATGGCCAATATCGCCCATGCCCACCACGGCTACATCCCAAATTCGGTCAACGTGCAAAATCTGGCTCAAGCGTTCAATCAAGAAGGGAATGTGATAGCCCGTGCCTTGTTTACCGAATTCGCCAAATTGAGATAAATCCTTGCGAATTTGGGCCGCCGAAATACCCACTTTTTCGCCCAATTCCTGTGATGACGTGGTAACCTGGCCCACATCTGCCATGCGCTGCAAGGCGCGCAGGTAAACCGGCAGGCGGCTGACAATGACATCGGGCACGTTCTGGTTGTTCATTCGATGGCCTCCCATCAATAGGGGTGATTAAGATAAATCTACCATAAAAGCCGTTTTTGTGCAATTCAGCGCAAAATAGAGCCTATGGAATGGGTGTTCCCTGGTTGTCAAAGACGGGAACCTTGCTGATGTCGCTATTCAGGGTGATATAAGCTGCGGCAACCCATCCACGGCCTGCGGGCCCGGACGAATATTCAATTTGCAGCCAGTTACCGTTCAGAGTCCTTCCGGTAATCAGGACACGGTCACCAGGGTTGAGCAGCCCGAGCGAATCGAAGGACGAGGCCGGCCCGGTGCGAATGTTGATTTGGGCGGTCACCGTCCCGTTGGGAAGACTGGGAGTAGCACTGGGCGGGAGGGGTGTTTCTGTTGGCGGATTATTGCTTCCCGCTTCAGGCGTGGCAGAGGCCCCTTCAGGCTGGGGCGGCGCTTCGGTAATTGGCGTTGCCAGCAGGTTATAAATCGGGAGTTTCTTTGCGCCAACGTCCAAACGCACCAGTTCTCCCGACACCCAGGCGCGTCCATTTAACCCCGATGGATATTCGATTTGGAACCAGGAATTATCTTCCAGCCGCCCGGTCATACTCATCAGGGTTCCGCCGGGCAGCGTGCCGAGGCTCAGATAGCCCAGGCCGGGGCCAATGCGCACATTCAGTAATTGCAGGGCGGTTCCGGTCATGGCTTCGGGCCCGGGCGGATTAAGCGGCAACGGCGTGCCAGTTTGCGCTGGCAGAAGCGGCGGCAGCGCCAGCGGAGTATCTGGCCCTTCAGGGAAAATCACGATTGGAAGTAAGCCTATCTCGCCTTGTAAATCCACGGCGCTGGCTAAGACCCAGGCGGTGCCGCCGGGGGCTTCAGGGTAGATAAACCAGAGCCAGTTGGCACGGTCATTGCGGCCAATCACTTTGATCGACTGATTGAAATACAGGCCGCCCAACCGTTCGCTGCCGCCCTTGCTGGGCCGGGCGCGGATGTTGGTAGGCGCGCGCAGGATGCCAATCATCGGCTCAATGGTGGGCATAATAGTGGCCGTCGGAGTGATGCTGGCTGTTTCAGTTGGAAGCGGGGATGGGGTTGTGCTGGGCGTCAGGGTAAAAGTTGGGCTGGGGCTTGCAGAGACAGTCCCGCTTGGGGTGGCCTGAGCAGGAACCGGCATTGAACAGCCGGTTAATAGCAGGGACAGCATAAAAAAGATGGACGAGATAGTGCGCACAGGCAACCCTTAAGGCGTTGTGCTGATGTAAAGATAGTAGTCTACATAGCGGATTTCGGAGGCAGAGCCATCGGCTTTCAGGCGCAACAGGTAGGGAACGCCTGAAAGCGCCTTAAACGGGACACCATATTGACCACACAGCAGGCCCGGGAACTCGCTGACCAGCAGTCCGTTCTGGCGCAATTCGGCCGTAATGGCGCCATTGCCGGTGCAATCCAATTCAAAATAGAGAATCGAAGCCTGGTTATTTTGCGGGGTGACGAGCGTAAACTCTATCCAATCGGCATTATCCCCGGTCGGAGAAGAGACATCACTGGCATAGATGATGCGGCGGGTGCCGGAAGGAGAAAAACTAAGCCGCACCGCCGGGTTTTCTGCGGAGTCGAGGTCTTCGGTGGCGGGCTGATAACCGCCCGGCAGGCGGGTTGCCAGTTCGCTATCCGGGCCGGAGGGGGTGACTGTCAGAATGGGCTGGCCCTGGTTATCAAAAGCCGGTAATGAATCAAGAAACCCTTCGTAGGTAAGGTAGGCAACCGCAACCCAGGCGCGTTCTGATGAACCCGGCGGGTATTCAATCTGAACCCAGGTGTTAATCAGGTTGCGCCCGGTCAGGGTGACGGTGGTGTTGGCATCCAGCAAGCCCAAAGACTCAAAGGTCGAAGCCGGGCCGCTGCGAAGATTAATCTGGCTGGTGGTACGCGCAGTACGTTTTTGGGGCGTTGCAGTGGCTTCAGGCCCCACAATCGGCGGGATGAGAGTCGCCTCGGGCTGAGGGGCAGATTGCAACACATTGAGCGAACTGACTTCAACCTGAATTTCAACAAATTGCGCGCTCACCCATCCCAACCCAGCCGGCGATTGGGGAAAGTTAATCGCCAGCCATTGGCCAGACTCATCGCGCCCAAGCACTTCCACCGGGCTGCCCGCCTGCAAAATGCCCAGCGACTCAAGGCCTGTCTGCGGCCCCGAGCGGACATTGACCTGAGTGCTGGTCACCCCGCTAACGGGCGCAGGGGTCGGCGGGGGCAAAGAAGGCGCAGGGGTCGGGCTGACCTGCCGGGTTGGCGTTGGCGGCAGGGTAGCCGTGTAAAAAGGCAGCGGGGTAGGGGTCTCAGTGACACCAGGCTGCTCAATGCTGGCCGAACAGGCAGACAAGAGCAACGCAGTGACCAGGAGCAAAAATTTCTTAAGCATGAAGTTGGGGTTATCGTACAATGCTGGGCGGGCGCGGCGGCTGCTGCATGGGAGGCTTGCGCCCAAAAGCCGTCCAGCTATAAATGCCCAGGCCAATGCCGATAAGCAGCAAAAGGCCGCCCACAATCCCAAGCAAGGCCGAACCACCTTCGGCGCTGGGTTCGCCGGTTTGGGGCAGGCTGGTATCAGCCTGCTGGGCGCCAAAATCCACCCGGTATTCACGCCCGGCGACCACCTCCAGGCGGTAGGTTTGCTGGGTGGTCGGGTAATACCCCTGCGGCGCGGCGGCGTTCAGGGTATAGACGCCTTCAGGAACATTCTCAAAACAGGTCGGGTCTACCCCGGCGATGGTGGCGCGGGCTTCTGAAAACTGCCCCGAAGCGCCGGTGACACTCACGGCGCCATCGGCAATCACCGTTTCACCTTCCTGCACCAGCGAATCACCGTTGATGTCATTGTAGAGCAGGATACAAACAGTCGCATTGCCAGGCAGCGGGGTGGGCGTTGGCTGGCTGGGGGTCTCGGTTGGGGCCGGCCCGGCAGTGGGCTGTTCAGAAGATGTGCCCGCACCGATACCAATAACCAGTTCCTGCCCAACCGTGACGGTACAATTTTCATCCAGCCGGTTTAAGACCCGCAACTGTTCGACCGGCACACCGGTCAGGAGTTGGATGCGCAGACAGGAATCGTTTTCACGAACAATGTAAATAATGCGTCCATCTGCCCCGGGAGTGGGGGTGGCAAACTGCGGCAACTGAGAAGGCGGCAAGGCCTGCGCGGTGACAATAAAACTAAAAATAGACAACAGGCTGAGAAATCCGGCCACGAGAAAGAGTTTTCTTTTCATGTAAAAAATTATATCATGCCCGCCTGAAGGCCCCAAAACACGCACCCGGCGGATTTGGGATGTCAGTGCGCTCAAGTTTTCACTTTCCACGTATAATCACCCCTATACTTTCTATTTGGAGCAAGCGTATGCCACTTAAAATTGTTGTCGGCGCTCAGTGGGGAGATGAAGGCAAAGGCCGAATTGTCGATTGGTTTGCCAGCCAGGCCGAGGTTGTGGCCCGTTATAACGGCGGCGATAATGCCGGTCACTCCGTAACCGTTGGGTCACAACTTTTCAAATTGCACCTGATTCCCTCCGGCATTGTCCACCCGCAGCCAGTGGCAATTTTGGGCAACGGGATGGTCATCAACCCCGAATCGCTCTTCACTGAAATTGAATCGCTCGAAAAGGTGGGCGTGCAGGTTGGGCCACAACGCTTGCGGATTTCGCATGCCGCCCACCTGATTACCCCGGCCCACCGCGCGCTCGACAAAGCCATGGAAGCAGCCCGCGGCAAAAGCTCGATTGGTACCACCGGGCGCGGCATTGGCCCGGCCTATACCGACAAAGCCGCCCGCACCAACCTGCGCGTGGCCGATATGCTCCTGCCCGATTTCAAAGAGCGGGTACGCGCCCACATCGAAGCGGCCAATATCCAGCTTGCCTCACTGGACTTCCCCCCACTGGAGAGTGAGCCAATTGCAGACACTTTCGCCGGGTACGCCGCCCGGATTCGGCCTTTTGTAGCCGACACCGCCGCTGAAATGGATGCCGCCTTGCGGGCTGGCAAAACTGTCCTGGCAGAAGGCGCACAAGGCACGCTGCTGGATATTGACCACGGCACTTACCCGTTCGTGACCAGTTCTTCGACCCTGGCCCCTGCCGCCCTGCTCGGGTTGGGCCTGGGGATGACCGCCGGGCGCGAGGCGATTGTCAGCGGGGTGTGCAAATCGTTCCAGACCCGGGTCGGCAGCGGGCCTTTTCCGACCGAAATTAGCGACGACCTGGCGATGCGTCTGCGCGGCACCGGCGAAAACCCCTGGGATGAATACGGCACGACCACGGGCCGCCCGCGCCGGGTTGGCTGGCTCGATGGCGTCCTGCTGCGCTACGCCGCCCGCCTGAACGGTTTTACCGAACTGGTGATGACCAAACTCGATATTCTCTCGGGCCTGCCCTACATCAAAATTTGCACCGCCTACCGGCGCGATGGACAGGTTTACCACGACCTGCCCTTTGGCCCAACCGACCTGGACGGCTACGAAGCCATCTACGAGCAACTGCCCGGCTGGGACGACGACGTCAGCCACACTCGCCGCTGGGAAGACCTGCCCCAGGCCGCCCGCACTTACCTGGATGCCATCAGCCAACTTACCGGCGTTCCGGTACGACTGGTCAGCGTAGGCCCAGAACGCGAACAGATTATTTCGGTGGACTAAGCATATCAACCTGAAGAAGTGGATGAGTGAAAAAGCAACTCATCCACTTTTCATCTCCCCTGACACAGATAACTCCACTTTCACCCTTTTTCTTTTTTTCTTTAAGGAGACCCATCCATGCGTCGAAAAGCAATCCTGATCACCGGAGCCGCCGGAGAAGTCGGACAGGCGCTCATCCAAAAGCTGGCAGAACAGGGCGTTGATAACCTGCTGACCCTCGATGTGCGTCCGCTGCCGCCCCACCTGGCGGGCAAATCGGTACATTACCAGGCCGACATTCTCGACAAAGCCCTGTTCGACCGCCTGGTCATCGAATATGACATCACCACCATCTATCACATGGCCGCCATCCTTTCGACCAGCGGCGAATTCAACCCGATGGCGGCCCACACCGTCAATGTTGAAGGCACCATGCGCCTGCTCAACCTGGCCGCCGAACAATCGGACTGGAAGCGTGAATCGGTCAAATTCATCTTCCCCAGTTCGGTTGCCATTTATGGGATGCAAACCCTGGAAAACAAGGCCAAACATCCCCGCCCGCAAGAATGGGAGTGGAACTACCCGATTACGATGTATGGCTGTAACAAACTGTACGGCGAAACCCTGGGCGTCTATTTTGCCCGGCACTATAAACAACTGGCCGAAACCGAACCCACCATGCTGGATTTCCGCTGTGTGCGCTACCCCGGGCTGATTAGCGCCTTTACCGTACCTAGCGGCGGCACCAGCGACTACGGCCCCGAAATGCTGCATGCCGCGGCCCAGGGCAAGCCGTATGCCTGCTTTGTCCGCCCCGATAGCGCCATCCCATTTATGGCCATGCCCGATGCGATTAAGGCCGTCATCCAGCTGGCCGAGGCCCCGCGCGAAAAACTAACCCGCCAGATTTACAACATCACCGCCTTCAGCCTGAGCGCCGAACAGATTGCCGAGCGCGTCCGACAGCACTTTCCGGGCGCGCAAATCAGTTACGAACCGCATCTCAAACGCCAGCGAATTGTTGATTCATGGCCGATTGACATGAACGATGACGCCGCCCGCCGCGACTGGGGCTGGCATCCCGATTATGACGCCGACCGCTCGTTTGATGAGTACCTGGTGCCAAACATCCGCAGCCGCTACGCAAAGTAGAAAATAGAACCGAAACAGGGTGCCTGGAAATCAGACACCCTGTTTTTCTTCTTTCACCTTTCCGCCGACTAGCCTCGCCAGGTCGTGCGGTCTTCAAACCCGGGGCGCGCAACCGGTGCGGGGTCATGCTCGGGGTAGCCCAGATAAATCAACCCAAGCAGGTGCTGGTCGGGTTGCAAGCCCAGCCAGGCTTTGACGCGCACATCGAGCGCGGTTGGCCCGGTGCGCCAGATGGCCCCCAGCCCGAGGGCAGTAGCGGCCAGCAAAATGTTCTGGCAGGCCGCCGCCACCGCGGCGATGTTCTCAATTTCGCTGACTTTGGGCTCACCGGGTTTGTCCACGCCCACCGCAATGATGACCGGGGCGCGAAGGGGTTTGGCGCGTTCTTTCTCGAGCGCTTCGGGCGGCAGAGATGGATTCTGGGCCGCCAGCGAGGCCGCCATCACCTCGCCCAATTCGTTGAGTGCGGCCCCTGTCAGAACAATGAACCGCCAGGGGCGCACCTTGTAATGATTAGGCGCCTGAACTGCCGCGGCCAGCAATTTTTCGATGGTCTCACGCGCCAGCGGGTCGGGGCGCACCTTACCAATCGATTGACGCGCAAAAATGGCTTCAAAGACATCCATAGGACTAGGTTGTGGGAGGAAGCGGTTCGTCGTTAACAATGGCTGCCACAGGGGCTGGCTTCTTGCGCAGGGTAAAGAAACCGACCGCCACCGGAATGGCAATGAAAATCACCGACAGGCACATCAAGGCAAGCGCCAGCGGAACAGGCATGGTCTCCAGCGATTCGACCCCGTTTACCGTGGTCGTAATTGGCTGGCCGGCCAGCCCAATTACACCCCAAAGACACGAGGTCAGTGCCAGACAGCCACAGCACAAGGCTGTGATGACAGTAATGACAATTGCAAGGGTTCGATTTTCCATTCTTCCTCCAGTTAAGTGTTGTTATTCAGTGTACAACGAAAAACAGCCCGATGTCTACTCCCTCTTTGACATCGGGCTGTTTTGCGATAAAAACAGGGTTTACTGGCCTGCCAGGCGGTAAACTGCGCCGCTATAATCGGCCAGGTAGATTTCACCGTCATCATCCAGCCCAAAAGTGCTGATGCGAAAACCGGTTTTGAAAAGCAGGCTGTTGCTAAAGCCATGGGCGGTTTTGAGCAGGCCCCAAATGTTGCCCGAGCAAAAATCGCCATACAGGTAAACCCCCTGCCAGCCCGGCAGGGACTTGCCGCGATACACCTGGCCACCGGTAACAGAACAACCATCGCTGTGGGTGTACTCGGCCACCGGCAAGACCAGCGCCGCGCGGTCATACAAACCGCCGCTGTAATCGTGACTGCCTTCCATAAAGCGCCAGCCGTAGTTCAGGCCGCCGGGGGCACCCGCCGGGGTAAAGTTGATTTCTTCCCACTGGTTTTGGCCGACATCGGCAATATACAGGTCGCCGGTAGCGCGGTCGAAGGCAATTTTCCAGGGATTGCGCAGGCCATAGGCCCAGATTTCAGGCTCACCGCCGCCCGCCGCAAAGGGATTATCTGCCGGAATGGCGTAGGGCTGGCCGTTATTGACATCCAGGCGCAGGATTTTGCCAAGCAAGGTATTGCGCGATTGACCAGCATTGAGCGGGTCGCCTGCCGAGCCGCCATCGCCAAGACCGGCATACAGATAGCCATCTGGCCCAAAAGCCAGTGAGCCGCCGTTGTGGTTGCCGTACGGCTGTTCGATGCGCAAGAGTTCCACCCGGCTGGCCGGGTCGGCCAGGTTGGGGTCAGTGGCCGAAACGCTGAAACGCGCAATGCGGGTATTGCCATCGCGGTCGGTGTAATTGACGTAGAAAAAGCCGTTTTCGGCATAATTGGGATGAAAAGCCAGGCCGAGCAAGCCACGTTCAGAAGCGTTGGAGCCAACCAGGTTGGAAATATCGAGGAAGGGGCCGGGCAGTAACTGCCCATTTTGGATAATGCGGATTCTGCCGACCTGCTCAAGCACAAAGACGCGCCCCGACCCGTCGCCCGGGGAGGCGATGTCGGTTGGTTTTTCTAACC
>CAZNCT010000012.1:12069-42612 GCA_964571615.1 uncultured Anaerolinea sp.
GGGCGGCTGGCAGGGCTGTCCGCAGGGTGGGGGCCGGGGTGACAGGTTCCTGCCGGGGCGCGGCGGGCGCGCAAGAAGCCAGCAGCGTGGAAAAAAAGAATAAAACGGCAAACAGGCGCCGGGTCGTCATGTTGTTTTCTCCTGATACCAATAAAAGCAAAAACAGATGCGTTAATCTTGAATGTCGGTGGCTTCCCCGTCAATCACATCCTCTTGCGGGGGCTTGTTGTGCTGGGCGTCATCCACAATGGTATTGTTGTTGGTCATCTCGCGCACATGCTCTTCAATCACTTCGGTCGGGCAAAGCTCAATGAAAAAATACGAGGTCAACCAGACCAGCATGGCATCATCAATAACCGGAATCATGTTATCGACGGGCAGGGGCATCAGCCAGTAGGCCAGCCCGGCAAACGGCAGCAACTTGACCAGCGGATTGACGCGCCGGTCACCGAGGAGACGAAAGATGAGTTTGACGCGAAAGGTCAGTTCCTGAAGCATATTCCCCTGGCTGGGGATGATACTGCGCGGGGTTTTGTCCATACAGCCTCCAATTTTATAAGCGTATTATACGAGATACACGCAGGCAGGCAAGCGGGCGCTGATGTGTCATTTGTACTACGAAAAGGTGACATTTTTGTTGCGCCCCGGCTTGACTCTGACAGACAGTTAGATGATAATCTAACTCATGGCAAAAAATATCCTTTCCACCTATTGGGCGCGCATTAGCGCCTTTCATCCGAACGCCCGGCTTTATCTGGTGAGCGCGGTTTTGACCGGCGCGGCTTTCGGTGTTTACCGTTTGTTGTTCAATTTTTACGTCTTGAGCATGGGGTTTGATGAAAGCCTGCTTGGACAGCTGATTACCCTGACCAGCCTGGCGGCGCTGGTCACCGCCCTGCCGATGGGCTACCTGGCCGACACGCTGGGGCGCAAGAACTCGCTCATTTTGGGCGGCGCAATCGTCTCGGCAGCGGTGGCGGCCATGCTGTTATGGCCCTCGGTGCCGATGTTTTACGCCATGAACCTGTTGATGGGCGTGGCCCAGGGCTTGCAAACCGTCACCATGTCACCTTTCCTGCTCGAAAATTCGGGCGAAGAAGAGCGCACTTACCTGTTCAGCCTGAGTTCGGGCCTGCAAATGGCGGCGGCTTTTGTCGGCAATTCGATTGGCGGCTACCTGCCCGGTTGGATTGCCGCACAGCAAGGCGTTTCGGCCACCAGCAGCAGCGCCTATGCCGGGGCGCTGGGCATCATTAGCGCGGCGGCCTTTGTCGGCCTGTTGCCGCTCTTCTGGCTGCGCACCCCGGTCTTGAAAAAATCGGAGCGCGCCCTGTTTGCGCCGTTTGCTTATGCCCGCCGCAACCCCGTCACCCTGACCAAGTTGATTGCCCCCATGCTGGTCACTTCAATTGGCGCGGGCCTGTTTATGCCCTTTATGAACGTCTTCTTTCGCGTGGCGCACCAACAGCCCGACCCGGTTATCGGCAACGTGTTGGCCTGGGGCGCGCTGGCAATGGGCATCGGCCTGATGATTGCCCCGCCGCTGGCCGACCGCCTGGGCAAGGCCGAACTGGTGGTCATCACCCAGGGACTCTCCATTCCCTTCCTGATTTTGCTCGGCTACGCGCCCTGGTTCTGGATGAGCGCCCTGGCGCACTATGCCCGCCTGGCGCTGATGAACATGAGCGGCCCGATTTACACCACCTTTGTCATGGAACACGTCGAACCCGATTCGCGCGCCACGGTCGCCAGCCTGGTGAGCATGGCCAACAGTTTCGGTTGGGCTTTCAGCCCGACCATCAGCGGCTACCTGCAAGTCCACTATGGCTTTGGGCCGGTCTTTGCGCTGGTGATTGTGTTATATTCGCTCTCGGTGTTTATGTATTGGAAGTTTTTCTGGAAGGTAGCCCCGCCCCGGCAGGTGCTGGCCCAGGCCGCCTGATGCGCTTCTTTTATGGATATCCTGTACGAAGACTCTTCCCTGCTGATTGTGAATAAACCCGCCGGGGTGCCTGTCCTGCCCGATGGCTGGGACGCGGACGCCCCGTATCTTGTCAGACTGCTCGAGGAGCAATTTGGCAGGCTGTGGGTGGTTCACCGCCTGGACAAGGTGACATCGGGGGTGCTGGCCTTCGCCCGGACGGCGGAGGCCCACCGGGCACTCAACCTGCAATTTGAGCGCCACGAAACCGAAAAGGTCTATCACGCCCTGGTCAACGGCTCACCCCCATGGACAGAACACACCGCCCGCCACAAACTGCGCGTCAATGTTGGGCATAGTCACCGCACGGTGGTCGATCATGCCAAAGGCAAGCCCGCCGAAACGGCCTTCAAGGTCATTCAACGGTTTTCTGGCTACGGGCTGCTCGAATGCCGCCCGGCGACCGGCAAAACGCATCAGATTCGCGTCCACGCCTACGCGCTGGGGCATCCCTTGCTGGGCGACATCCTGTACAGCGCCCCGCCGACCGACCTGATTGCCCGCCCGGCCCTGCACGCCCTGCGCCTGAGCCTTACCCACCCCGCAAGCGGTGAGCGCCTGACCTTTGAAGCGCCCTATGCCGATGATTTTGCCAGCGCGCTGAAAGAATTGTCAAAATAACCACAACAGACGGCGGTCAGCCTGGCGGCTGGCCGCCGTTTTTGAGTCAGAAAACCTTATGAAAGGCCCCGGGCCGCGACATAAACCCCAACGGCTTCACGCATAAACACCGCCAGGCCAGGATGGATGGCATCAAAATTTTGCCTGAAGCGTACATCCTGCACATAGCCATCGGCCAGAGCAAGCAACTGCTCAAGCGAGGGTGTCCAGAAATAATCCATGTGCGCCCGCCAGCGCTCGACCAGGGCCTGCGCTTCGGGCGAAGCCGCGCCGCGCGGCATGGCGGCCACCATCTCGATGTAAATCTGCTTGCCCTCGGTCAGGATGGCCTGCTGTTTTTCTTTCCCGTAGGCCTTCCACTTGCGGTTTGATTCGCGCACGGTCTCGGGGTCGTACATCTGCTCGGCTTCGCGGGCGTAGCGCTCTTCTTCTTCGGGGGTAAAGCCAGAAAAAATCTGTTGGTTGTTCATTCTTTTTTGTCCTTTCAGAGAGGCAATCGTGTTGTCCACCGTCTCAATCAGTTGCTCGAGGCGTTTCATGCGCCGGGCCAACCCGGCTTTATGGCTTTCGAGCGCCGCCAGAATATCAAAATCTGGGCGCCCCATGATGTTCTTAATCTCCTCGAGTGACAGGCCCAACTCGCGGTAAAACAAGATTTGCTGCAAGTGCAGAACGGCCTGCTCCCCGTAATAGCGATAACCGTTTTCGCCAACCCGGGACGGCTTAAGCAGGCCAATCTGGTCGTAGTGACGCAGGGTGCGGGGCGTGACGCCCGCCAGACGGGCGAGTTGTTTGATGGTGAACATGCTTTCTTTCCAATCGTACAATTTTGCGCGCTGAAGTGAATATAAACGATGACGTAACGTTAATGTCAAGGGGATAAGAAAAAAGGCAAGCCTGCGCGGCTTGCCCGGTTTCGCGGAAAGGATCAGGGCTACAGAATCATTTCCAGGCTTAAGTTCCACAATTTCTCGGCGGCGGCTTTGTCGTAGGAGGCCGGGTCGGAACGGGTTTCGCGCGCATCGACAAAATATTTGCCGCTCAGGCCTTCGACCTCGCGCGAAGAAGCCAGGTAAATGCTGGTAGATGCACCATCGTTGGTACTGCGCGCCACCGGAGAAAGAATGCGCAGCACCAGGCGCATTAAAAAGCCGTTATTTTTGCCAAACTCGCTGGCCACAAACCCGGGATGCAAGGCATTCACAGTAACCCCGGTCCCCTCAAGCCGCCGGGCCAGTTCGTAAGTAAACAAGATGTTGCACAATTTCGATTGGCTGTAAGCCGCAAACCCCGAGTAGCTTTTCTCAAACTGAATATCATCAAACCGCACTTTTGCGCCGCGATGCGCGTCCGAAGAGACATTCACCACCCGGGCCGGGGCACTGGCCTTGAGCACATCAAGCAAGAGCTGGGTCAGGAGGAAATAACTGAGATGATTGAGCGCAAAAGTCATCTCGATGCCGTCTTTAGAAACCTGGCGCGCCATAAAAACACCACCGGCATTGTTGACCAGCACATCCAGGCGCGGGTGGCGCTTCTTGAATTCATAGGCCGCCCGGTGCACATCTTCCTTCGAGGAAAGGTCAGCGACGATGTACTCAATATAAGCATTGCCGGTTGTGTTCTTGATTTCTTCTGCCACGCGAGCACATTTTTCCGCTGAACGGCTAACGATGGTCACATGCGCCCCCTTGCGCGCCAACTCACGAGCCGTCACCAGGCCTATTCCCGATGTGGCCCCTGTCACAAGCACGGTTTTGTTTTGCATGGATGCGGTCATTATTCCTCCAGAGATACCCCCATTATAAACAAAAAGCATTAAAATCTGCCAAAAAGGAGGCTCCATGACTACCCCCGAATCGTTTGAAGTACAGCATAACCGTGCTGAAAATCGCTTTCAAGTAGAAATCGAATCACATCTGGCGGTGCTGGAATACCAGCGGGAAGGCTCAACCATCCTCTTTACCCATACCGGCGTCCCCTCGGCGCTGGAAGGGCGCGGCCTGGGCAGCAAACTTGTCCGCGCTGGGCTGGACTATGCCCGCGCCGAAGGCCTGAGCGTCGTCCCGCTTTGCTCGTTTGTAGCGGCCTACATCCAAAAGAAGCCGGAATATCAGGATTTGCTGAAAGCCTGACAAGAGAAACAGATCCCCCAAAAAGGCGGGCTAAACACCCGCCTTTTTTCGTTGCCAGGCCGCATAAATCGCCAGGGCCAGCGCCGCGCCGACAGAATCAATCAGCACATCGAACACACTCGGGCCGCGCCCGGGCACAAAAGACTGATGAAATTCATCACTGACCGCATAAACCAGGGCCAGCAACCAGGCCAGCAGCAAAAGCCTGCCCGGCACCGGCTGCCCAACCGTCTGAAAAGGCCAAAGCCAGTGTAAAAAAGCCAGCGCCAGCAGGGCATAGCCGAGCATGTGTCCGCCCTTTTTGATGGAAAAATCAAAGACACCAAAACGCGGCATGTCATTCGAAGGAATGGAAGAAAAAGCAAAAATGGCCGCCATCAGCAAAACAGCCGGCAGCCAGCGGGGGAGTTTCAAAAGAAGTTTTTGCATGAGTGTCATTTTAACCGACGTATCGCCGATACCAGGTGACAAAGTCAGATTGAACACAAATTTCACGAATTAACGTGAATGTTCTATTGGTGGCGCTCCTGTAGTTAAGCAAAAAGAGCCTAAACACGAAGGGCACCAGGTACACAAAAGGGAAAAGATGCTAATTTTACGGGCATCTTCCTCGTTTTTTCGTGTCATTCGTGCCATTCGTGCCCAGCGTTTTGTGGTAAAACCACCTCATGCGCCCTGAAACCAACGAAGTCATCCTGCGCCAGGCTGATGGCTGGCGGTATTACCAAAATCCCCACCAAATTTTGCAAACCGACCGGCTCGACCAAATCCTGCCCCTGCTATGGGAAATCGAATCCCTGGTCGAAACCCACGGCTGGCACGCCGCCGGATTTCTGTCTTACGAAGCGGCCCCGGCATTTGACCCGGCCCTGAGCGTCCACCCCGACGGGAGCGGGTTTCCGCTGTTGTGGTTCGGCCTGTACCCGCCGCCCCGGCCAGTTGAACTGCCCGCCCCGCCCGCCGCGCCGCCCCCAATGCGCTGGAAAGCCTCCATCCCCCGCAAAGCCTACAACACCGGCATCGCCGCCATCAAAGACCACATCGCCCGCGGCGAAACCTACCAGGTCAACTACACCCTACGCCTGCGCGCCCAATTTCAACACGACCCCTGGCATTTCTTCCTGCACCTGGCCCAGAGCCAAAACGCCCACGCCGCCTACCTCGATATAGGCCGCTTCGTCATCTGCTCGGCCTCGCCCGAACTCTTCTTCACGCTCGATGGCGAAACCATCACCTGCCGCCCAATGAAAGGCACCGTCAGGCGCGGGCGCACCAACGAAGAAGACGCCGCCCAGGCCGCCTGGCTGCACGCCGACCCCAAAAACCGGGCTGAAAACGTCATGATTGTCGATATGATTCGCAACGACCTGGGCCGCATCGCCGAAACCGGCAGCGTCCACGTCCCGGCCCTATTCAGCGCCGAACGCTACCCAACCCTGTGGCAGATGACCAGCACCGTCCGCGCCCGCACCCGCGCCCCCATCCACGAAATCCTGCGCGCGCTCTTCCCGTGCGCCTCCATCACCGGCGCGCCCAAAGTTCGCACCATGAGCATCATCCGCGCCCTCGAAACCAGCCCACGCCGCATCTACACCGGCAGTATCGGCTTCATCGCCCCTGGCAGGCAGGCCTCGTTCAACGTCGCCATCCGCACCCTGCTGGCCGACCGCCAGACCCAAAGCGCGGAATATGGCGCCGGCGGCGGCATCGTCTGGGACTCAACCGCCCGAAGCGAATACGACGAAGCCCTGCTCAAAGCCCAAATCCTGACCCGCCCCGCCCCGGCCTTCGACCTGTTCACCACAATGCGCTGGACACCCTCCGAAGGCTACTTCCTGCGCGAACGGCACATCCGGCGGCTGGTCGATTCGGCGCATTATTTTGGGTTTAATCTGGACGTTTCTGCCCTCGAAGCCTATCTTGACCATCTGGCCGAATCGTTCACCGGGCCGATGCGCGTGCGGATCGTCCTCACCCGCGCCGGGACTCTTGACCATCAGGCCGCGCCCCTGCCTGACGCCCCTGCCACTCCACTTCGGGTTTCGCTCGCGCCCGCGCCGCTCAACAGCGAGGAGATTTTCCTCTTCCACAAGACCACCCGCCGAGAAATATACCCATCCCCCGCCCCCGGCTGTGACGAAACCCTGCTCTACAACCAGCGCGGAGAACTGACCGAGTTCACAATCGGCAACCTCGTCGCCGAGTTAGACGGCGAACTCGTCACCCCGCCGCTCGACTGCGGGCTTTTGCCCGGCACCCTGCGCGCCGAACTGCTCGAAAGCGGACAAATCCGGGAGCGGAAACTGAGCCTCGACGACCTGCCGCGCTGCACCCAACTCTGGCTGATTAACGCCGTTCGCGGCTGGGTAAAGGTACAATTGACAAAAAGGGAATTGCCATGAAACAGAAATACTTTATTGATAGCCACAAAGCCGTCACCTTTCTGGCCGTCCTGGGCATGATGGCCTGGTTCGGGCAATGGGACAACCCAACCGCCTGGGTTTACCTGGCTCTGCACGGCACCTACGGCATTTTATGGGTACTCAAAAGCCGTATCTTTCCCGACAAGCAGTGGGAAGAAGACAAAGGCCTGTTTTACGGCCTGTATATCTGGGCCGGGCTAAGCCTGTACTGGATTGCGCCTTTCATGATCACCTCGCAAGGCGTGCAAGCCCCCGCCTGGCTGCTCGGGCTTTCGGTCAGCATGTACACCTTTGGCATCTTCTTCCACTATGCCGCCGACATGCAAAAGCATGTCCAACTCAAATACCACCCCGGCCACCTGATTGACGACGGGCTGATGGCGCGCGTCCGCAACATCAACTACTTTGGCGAACTGCTGATTTATCTCGGCTTCGGCATCCTGGCCATGCACTGGATTCCGCTGGCGGTGATTGCGCTCTACCTGGTGGTCATCTGGTTCCCGAATATGTTCAAAAAGGACAAGTCGCTCGCGCGCTATCCCGGCTTCGCTGAGTACAAGCGCAAGTCGAAATTGTTTATTCCGTTTTTGTTTTAAGAATCTCCTTGTGTTATACTAAAAGTATAAAAAAGGTATAACCGATGTCCAATACGATTAAAACCGCAATCTCCATTCAGAAAAAATTGTTTGAGCAGGCCGATGCCCTGGCCGGACAGATGAAGATTTCGCGCAGCCATCTGTTTGGGTTGGCAATCGAGTCTTTTATCCGCCGCTATCAGAATCAGGCTTTGCTCGATGAAATCAACCAGGCCTACAGCAGCCAGGATGACCCGGATGAACAAGCGCGCCTTTCCAAAATGCGCAAAGGGCAGCGCACACTGCTGGAGAAAGAAGAATGGTAATCCAGCAAGGCGACCTGTACTGGGTCGAATTGGAAGAGCCGCAAGGTTCTGAGCCGGGGTACAGTCACCCGCATGTGGTGATTCAGAACAATGTTTTTAATGCAAGCAAAATCAATACCGTCCTGGTCTGCGCCCTGACCTCCAACCTGAAACGCGCCCTGTCTCCTGGCAATGTCCTGCTCGATGAAAATGAAGGTAACCTGCCCAGGCAGAGCGTGGTACTCGTTTCTCAAATCTTCACAATTGATAAATCCCAACTGGGAGAATGGATTGGTCGTCTCTCCCCTCGCCGGGTGCGCCAAATCCTGGCGGGTATTCACCTGTTAACTGAGCCGCGCGAACTAGACTGAAGTCTATTCATCCCCCCAAAAAAGGACTCCCCCATGCCCCTTTCCCTGACCCTCGCCCCACAAACCGGCTTCGCCGGCCTGACCGTCGTCCCGACCCCTGCGCCTGAAGCGGTGACTCTCGAAACCGCTGGCAAGGAAGTCGGCGACATCCGCCTGCTAAACGGCAAAGCGGTGCTTTCGCTTGGCCCGCAGGCCAAAATCAACGCCGAGATGATTCGGCGCGCCGGCGGGATGCTGGCCAAATGGCTGGCCAAACACGAAATCCAGAGCGCCGGGCTGGAACTGGCTCCGCTCTTCGGCGTTGGCCTGGCTCCCGAAGCCGCCCTGGGCGCCCTGGTAGAAGGGCTTTTGCTCGGCGATTTCAAATTTGATACCTATAAGTCAGAGAAAAAATCCGTAGAAACCAGCCTGAGCCTGCTGACCGATGGCGAGACATCCGCACTACAAAAAGCGCTCGAAAAGGCGACCATCATCAGCGAAGCCACCAACCTGGCCCGCGCCTGGTCGCATGAACCGGGCAACGTCATCAACCCGGTCACGCTGGTAGAGCGCGTCCAAAAACTGGCCGCCGAAGTCGGGCTGAAATGCACCGTGCTGGATGATAAACAGCTCGAAGCGATGGGCGCGGGCGCAATTGTCGCAGTTGGCAAGGCCTCGGCCACTCCCAGCCGCCTGATTATCCTCGAACACGCCGGGACAAGTGGCGAAAAACCAGTTGCGCTGGTCGGCAAAGCCATCACCTTTGATACCGGCGGCTACTCGCTTAAACCGGTCGATGGCATCACCACCATGAAATACGACAAAAGCGGCGGGATGGCCGTCATTGCCACACTGATGGCCGCCGCCCGGCTCGGACTCAAAACCCCGGTTGTGGGCGTCATCGCCGCCGCCGAAAACATGATTTCGGGCCAGGGCTACCGTCCCGATGACATCCTGACCGCCCTGAACGGCAAGACCATCGAAATCATCAGCACCGACGCCGAGGGCCGCCTGGTGCTGGCTGACGCCCTGACCTACACCGAGCGCACCTTCCAGCCGCGCGCCATGATTGACATCGCCACCCTGACCGGCGCGGTAGTCATTGCCCTGGGTTCGGTGCGGGCCGGGGTCTTGAGCAACGACAATCACCTGGCCCAAGCCCTGATTCAATC
The DNA here is from genome assembly GCA_964571615.1 of uncultured Anaerolinea sp. GTDB lineage: Bacteria > Chloroflexota > Anaerolineae > Anaerolineales > Villigracilaceae > UBA8950. The sequence goes on from CAZNCT010000012.1 coordinate 21,632, forward strand.
TGGCGAGCGCACTTTTGAGCGCCTGTGGCAGCTGCCGCTTGACGAGGAATATTTTGAACTCATCAAAGGCGACGACAGCGACATGAAAAACTCCGGCGGGCGCAAGGCCGGGACAATTGTCGGCGGCATTTTCCTGAAACAGTTTGTGACCGACTCAACGCCCTGGGCGCATATTGATATGGCCGGGATGATGAACGCCGAAAAAGACCTGCCGTACTGCCCCAAAGGCGGCATGGGCTTTGGCGTTCGGCTGTTTCTTGATTACATCGAAAATCTTTAGGAAGCAAAAAGTTTTTCGTGTTTTTCTGAAAACACCTGGTTCTAACTTTAGAAGAGCCTGCCCAATTTGAAACAAGGAGTTCGCATGACCGCCTACGTCATCGTGGATATCGAAGTAACCGACCCGGTTGGCTACGAGGAATACAAAAAACTGGCCCCCGCCGCTGTTGCCCTGTATGGCGGACGCTACGCTGCGCGCGGCGGCAAGACCGAAACGCTGGAAGGCGATTGGAGTCCCTCGCGGCTGGTCATCCTGGAGTTTCCATCCGTTGAACAGGCCAAAGCCTGGCTGAACTCGCCCGAATACGCCCCGGCGCGCGCCTTACGTCACCAGTACGCCACCAGCCGCATGGTGGTGATTGAAGGAGCCTGACCCGCCGGTGGCCGCTGAAATCATTGCGCGCGGGCGCACTGCCGAAGTCTATGCCTGGGAGCCGGGAAAAATTGTCAAGGTCTATTTTCCCGGCTTCAGCGCCGAAGAAGCCGCCTACGAGGCAAAAATCGCAGCGGCAGTGCAGGCATCGGGTGTGGCCTGCCCTCGTTTTTATGAGCAGGTCGAATTCGAGGGCCGTCCCGGTCTCATCTACGAGCGGGTGAACGGCGTCCCGATGTCCGAACTGGTTTTCAAGGCCCCCTGGCGCGTCCCGTCCCTGGCACGGCGGATGGCAAACCTGCATCGCGCAATTCACCAGCCCAAAATCGAGGCCGACCTGCCCAGGCAGCGCGAAAAGTACACCCGGCGCATCGAAACCTCGAACATCCTGCCTGCCAGCCTGAAAACGCGCCTGCTGGAGACTTACGCAAAAATCCCGGATGAAAGCCGCCTGTGTCATGGCGATTTTCATCCGGGAAACATTTTATCGACCGACAGCCAAGACCTGGCAATTGACTGGATGGATGTCTCGCTCGGCCACCCGCTGGCGGATGTGGCCCGCAGTTCGATTTTGCTGCGCGGCATGGCGGCAACGGCGCCAATTTTGCCGGTGCGCTGGCTGGTGGCGTGGTTCCACAACCAGTACCTGCGGGCCTATTTTGCCGATGGCGGCGACCAGGCCGTTTACCGCGCCCTGCTGCCGATTGCGGCGGCGGCCCGCCTGGCTGAGGGCATTCCCGAATTGCAAGACTGGCTGCTCAGGCAGGCCAAAGCCGTTTCTGGCGAGTAGGCTTCGCGCAGACCGCTCAGTGGTAAGATTAACTTCTCTGTATTCGTCTATTCTGCATTCTCATTTCACCCATGCTCTCTGCCTCCGACCTCGTCCTGGTCTGCTTGCTGCCCCAGCCGCGCGATATGGAAATTGCTCGCCTGCTGGGCTGGTACCGCATTCCGCTCAAATCGGCGCCCAAAGTCGTCAGCGTGGACTACCTGGCGTTTTACCAGCCCGCCAGTTTTGGTGAGCGCGGCGCGCGCATCGAGTACGTCGCCCCTGTGCGCGGACACGAACTGACCACCCGCGCCGAACTGCTGCGTGACGAGGCCGACCATCCCCGCGCCCGCGAGGAATACTACAAATTACAGCTCGGTGCGCTCGAACGGCTGAAAAACCCGATTATCGCCGAAAAATGGCGGCGCATCACCTTTTTCTACTCCACCGGAGAATACATCCTGAATGCCCGCAGCCTGGCCGATTTAATCATCCGCGATGACGAACGCGCCCTGCTCTGGAAATCGCTGCGCGAGCGCGCCCAGTCGGCCCAATACCGCACCGCCGCCGACCTTCCCGAAGCCGAATTGCCGCCCGAAGTACTGCTGGCGCTGCTCGGAATCAGGGAAATCCAGGCCACCTACCCCGAGGCCTGACCATGCGCCGCCGACTGCTGGCCCTGCCCGTTATTCTTCTAGTTGCCAACTTTGTTGGCTTTGCCTACGCTTATTACATCATCCCCCTGCACGGCGCCCGCGACCCCTACTTCAGCACCCAGCCGAGTTTTGAGCCGATTTTTGGGCCATATTTTGAGTATCTCACAGGACTGTTGAGCGGGCAATCCGCCGAGATTTTCCCCGGTGAAACCGCCGCCAAACTGACCCAGGCCAGCCTGACGCTCTTGTCGCTGGCGCTGGTTTTGAGCATTGTCACCGGCATTACGCTGGGAAGGCTGGCCGCGCTCAACCACCCGCCGCGCGTTGCAGCCTGGCTGACCAGCCTGGCCTCGGTGGGGTTGGCCTCGCCCAGTTTTATGGTTGCGGCGCTGCTAGTCAGTCTGGTGCTGTTTTACATCTTCAATGCCCCGCCAAACGCCCCGCCGGCCCTGCCCCTGGTTGGGTTTGGATATGACAGCCACCTGGTACTGCCCACCCTGGCCCTGATGATTCAACCCACCGTCAAAATTGCCCAGATTACCGCCGCCAGCCTGGTGGAAGAGTTTTCTAAAACCTACATCGTCGCCGCGCGCAGTTTCGGCCACAGCGAGTCCAGAATTCGCGGACACCTTGCCTTTCGCAATACGCTGGTCAATGTCTTGCTCGCCTGCGCCTCGGCAGTGCGCATGATTGCAGTCGAACTGATTATCATCGAACGTTTTTTCAGTTGGCCGGGCTGGGGCCGGGCCTTCTCGGTGCTGATTGTGGGCGGTTCCCCGCCCCTGGTTGCCAACCTGCTGAGCATCTTGGTGCTGCTCTTTCTGCTGACCGACCTGCTAACCGCCTTTCTCAGCCAGCGGATGGACCCGCGCCTTCAGGGGGCCGCATGAGAAAGGCCTCCATCAACCTGCCCCTGTGGCTGGGATTGTTCCTGGTCGGCCTGTTTGTGCTGGCAGCCTTCTTTGGCCCAAGCCTGGCGCCGCACGACCCGATGGAACAAAATTACGCCATCCCCCTCAATGGCGTCTTTCGCGGGCCGCCCCTGCCGCCTTTTGTTCACCCCGATTATCCGCTCGGCACCGACCGCCGGGGCCGTGACCTGCCCAGCCGCATGTTGTGGGGCATTCGCCCGACCCTCATCATGGTTGGGACAGCCGCGGCCATCCGCCTGCTGTTGGGAATTTTGCTGGGGTTGTTCATCGGCTGGGGCGGTGGCAGCCTGGCGCGCCGAATGGAATCGGTGCTTTCCAGCGCCTTATCCATTCCGCAGTTAATCGTCGCCCTGATTGGTGTGACTGCCGTCGGCATTGAGAACGGCCTGCTGGCCTTCATCGTTGGTCTCAGCCTGAATGGCTGGGCCGAAACCGCCCGGGTGGTTGCCGACCAGACCCGCATCATTCGCAAACAGGTCTTTATCGAGGCCGCCCAGGCCTTGGGCGCATCCAACCGCCGCATTCTGTTCTCTCACGTTTTGAACCAAATCCTGCCGCTCTCGGGCATGCTGGCCGCCTTTGAAATCAGCGCGGTGCTGCTGCTCACCGCCGAAATGGGCTTTCTAGGCTTTTATATTGGCGGCGGAATCTACGTTGAAATTACCGACTTTGTCACCCAAAACGTGACCGGCCTGCCCGAACTGGGCCAGATGCTCTCAACCGCCCTGCTCAAAATTACCGACCCAAGCGTGCTTTTGATGACCGGGTCGGTGTTATTGCTTGCAATTTTGGGCTTTAACCTACTGGGCGAGGGCTTGCGCCGCGAAATGGGGCCAGAACGCCTGCGCGGCTCATGGACAGAAAAACTATTCGGCTCACAACTCAGCGACTGGGTCGAAACCCACCTCAGCCGACCCATCCTGACCTGGTTTGATGCCAACTATCGCCTGGTCGCCGCCGCATTCGTCCTGCTGTTGGCCTGGTTAGGATTTTCCTGGTACAGCAACCTGCCGCGCGCCGATTTGTCTGCACCCAACACCATCGTCATTCCTGGCGGCCATCTGTGGGCCAGCGAACGGCACGACGCCCAGGGCACCCGGCGGGTTAATTCGGATGGCATCAAAAACCCGGCCATTGCCTGGGCCTACCCGGCCACAAGCGGATTTAGCGGCGCACCAGCCGTTGATTCTGCCGGAACCATCTACCTCGGTCTGCGCAACGCAACCCTGCTGGCCCTGCACCCCAATGGTCAGATGCGCTGGCAAACCACCACGCCAGAACAACCGATTGGCGGCCCGGCGCTCGGCCCCGAAGGTGACATCTACCTGCCAGGCGACCAGGGCGGGCTGATGGCTTTCTCACCAGACGGCCAACTGCGCTGGTACTGGGACTCAGAAATCAATCGTTCGGCCACTTCAGGGGCAATTGTCGGCCCGGATGGGGTCATTTATTACACGGTCATTGACCGCATTTACGCCATTTCACCCACCGGCAGCCTGCTGTGGAAATCCTCGCCCGTTTCCAACTATCTTGAACGCCCGCCCACCCTCAGCCCCAATGCCAGCCTGATTTTCCTGGAGCGCAACATCTACCAGACCGAGACGGGCGCAAAATTGGGCATCACCGCCCCAGTCGATGAGCGCGCCTTCCCCGACCAGGCCGTTTTCAGCGGCGCCGATGGCAGTACCTACTTCCGCACCGGGCATGATGTCCGCCGTTGGGGACTGAACGACAACAAAATCGCCTTTGAACCGCCACGCAGCTGGATGAATGCCCAATCGGGCCTGGTACCGCTCTTCCCATCCGAACAAGGCGCCGCCCCCGATAGCAGTCTGTGGATGTTCTACAGTTCCCTCTACACCTCCACCCGCCTGGTGTGGATAGACAGCCAGGGACGCACCCTGAACAACACCATCGTTCCCCAAAATGGGGCTCAAATTATCGCCTTCGACCGCGCATCAAACCTGTACCTGTGCAACTTCACCGCCTGCCTGGTCATGCCCCAAAGCGGCTCACAACCACTCTGGGAAATCCCCCTGCAAACGCCAGAAATTCCGGTTGGCCTCTCGGGTAATCCCCTGGGTGGGGCGCTGGCCGAAAAAACACTCTACATCGTCACCGAAAAAACTCTTTTTGTCATCCAGGAACAAACTCCCTGAAGTATGGAAAATCCATCTCGGCCTGGGAGGTAATTGGGCTGGCAAACCTCAACCCGCGACAGGCCAGCGGCGAAGTTCTGCCGCGCTTTAATGCCCCCGAGCTCGGGTCAGGCAAAATGCAAGGAGGGCATTCCTGAGTGCCAGGGTTGGCTGTTCCGGCAAGCCAAAGCAGTTTCTGACAACCAGGCTTTGAGTAGGCCGCTCAGTGGTAAGATTAATTTCTGTATTCATCATTCTGCATTCTCAATTCACCCATGTTCTCTGCCCCCGCCCTGGTCTGCTTACTGCCCCAGCCATGCGATGTGGAAATCGCCCGCCTGTTGGGCTGGTACCGCATTCCGCTCAAACCGGCACCCAAAGTCATCAGCGTGGACTCTCTGGCCTTCTATCAGCACGCCAGTTTTGGTGAGCGCGGCGCCCCCGTGCGCGGACACGAACCAATCACCCGCGCCGAACTACTGCACGACAAGGCCGACTTACCCACGAAATATCAAAAAAGGGCAAACTCATGACTCTCGAAATGTGGCTTGCCCTGGCTATCGTTGTTTTCCCGCTTGGGCTGGTACTTGCTGGGCACTGGCGGATTGATATGGCCGCATTGGTGATGATGGCCGCCCTCGGCCTCGCCCAATTCTTCGGACTTGGGATGCTAGGCCCCGCCCACACCCCCGAAAACGCCCTCCTGATCATCTCCGGATTCAGCCAGCCTGTGGTCATAACCTTGATTGGGTTATTCATCCTCACCCAAACGTTAAGCATCACCGGATTAACCCAGTGGATTGGTTTGCGGCTCGCGCACCTGGGTAGAGGCTCAGAACGTCGGCTGGTTTTTCTATTTTCTGGCACGGCAGCGCTCCTTTCGCTCTTGCTAAACAACATAGCAGTAGGGGCTCTGCTCCTGCCGGGGGCCATGCAGGTCAGCCGCCGTACTCAGCTTGCCCCTAGCAAACTTCTCATCCCTATTGCATTTGGTACAGCCTTGGGCGGTATGGCAACTTACTTCACCACTGCTAACATCGTAATGAGCAACCTGTTGCTAAGCGCCACTCCTCCTCAAGCGCCGTTAAATTTCCAATCATTTTTCCCTACCGGCGGGCTGATTGCCCTGGCAGGGTTGCTCTATCTCATGCTCGCAAGCCCACGCCTGCTCCCAGAGCGCGCACCAGGCCCCGAACAAAGCCTGGCGCGCCATGCGAGCACAGACCTGGAAGGTTTTTATGCTATCAGCGAACGTTTATGGGAATGTACCGTCCAGCCTAAATCACCCCTTATCGGTCAAAACCTGCAACACAGCCGGATAGGAGAACTGCTCGGCATTGTAGTTGTTGCCATCTGGCGCAAGAAACAAGCTATTTTCTCCCCAGACGCCAGCGAAACCATCAAAGAAGGCGACATGCTGCTGGTAATTGGCAACGAACAACGCTTACAACAACTTTCGCATTGGGGCATTCAAATTGGCCGCGACCGGCAAACCACTCTTAGCCAACTGAATGTGCGCCTGGTGGAATTATTACTCGCTCCACATTCCAATTATGAAGGCAAGACCGTTAAGGGAATGAACTTTCGGCGCAAATACGGATTTACTGCGGTTGCCTTGCTCCGGCGCGGGCGCAGTTATCGCACAGATGTCGGCTCAATGCCCCTGGAGCCAGGTGATTCCCTGTTGATGATTGGGCCCCCTCAACGCATTAACGATTTGCGCACCGACCCCGATATCATCACGCTCGAACCCGAACCCCCTACGCCAGACCTGCCGCGCAAACGCGCTATATTCAGTGCGGTAGTCTTGCTGGCTAGCGTGATGGCCAATTTGCTCGGCTTACCTGCCTACCTGGCTGTCATTGTTGGGGCAGTTATCGTACTGGTCACCAGACTCATATCCATGGCCGAAGCCTACCGCGCCATTGAGATGCAGGTGCTCTTTTTTATCGCAGGAATGTACGCGGCTAGCCTGGCAATGATCAACACCGGACTGACCAATCTGCTCGCTCAATCTACAATCCAGATTACACAAGGAACGGGCGGCCTGGGGCTGGCAGCCGGAGCCTTTTTACTGGCAACGATGCTGACACAATTCATTGGCAGTCAGGCTACTGCATTCGTCATTGGGCCAATTGCCATCCATACCGCTACGCAACTGGGTTTAAATCCCCAGGCAGTTGCGGTAGCAACCGCTATAGGCTGTTCAGCATCTTTCCTCACGCCTACATCACACCCTGTCAACTTACTCATCATGAATCCCGGCAACTATCGTTTTGGTGATTTCTTCCGATTGGGTCTTGGGTTATTCATCGTAAGCCTGGTAGCGCTACTGATGGGGCTTATCCTGTTCTGGAACCTGTAGGAGAATATCATGTTGATAAAAAATGCAACCTTGATAACCGCTGAAACCAGTTTTCGTGCCGACCTGCTCATAGAAGGACAAAAAATTGCGGCGATTGGTGAAGACTTGTCAGTTTCACCCCAAACCCCGATCATCGATGCGACCGGCAAATACCTGCTCCCGGGCGGGGTAGATCCGCACTGCCACTTCGACCTGCCCATGTTCGGCACCGTCTCATCAGACGACCACTACACCGGCCACAAAGCCGCTGCCTTTGGCGGAACCACCACCGTGATGGATTTTGTTGTTCAGGAACCACAAGGGCTTCAGCATTCGGTCGGTCTCTGGCTTCAAAAATCGGCCAAAGCCGCCATCGACTACTCCTTTCACATGAACCTGACCCGCTTCGATGACGACATCGCCGCCGAGTTGCCCGCCCTGGTGGAAATGGGCATTACCACCCTTAAAGTTTTCACTGCCTACAACAACCGCCTGCGCCTTGACGACGGCGCAATCTTCCGGGCCATGCGCGAGGCGCGTAAACATGGCATGTTGGTCATGGCCCACTGCGAAAACGGCGACGTCATCGAGCAACTGATTGCCGATGCGCTGGCCGCCGGGCACACCTCCCCCGAATGGCACGCCCACACCCGCCCGGCCTGGGGCGTCGTCGAATCAACCCTGCGCCTGGCCGCCATGGCCGCCCAGGCCGACTGCCCGGCCTACATCGTCCACATGAACGCTGGCGGCGAAGCCGATATGCTCAAATATGCCCGCCAGCACGGCGCGCCAGTCATGGGAGAGACCTGTCCGCAGTACCTGTTCTTCACGGTCGAACATCTCAAACGTCCCGACGGCGCAAAATGGATTTGCTCACCGCCCATGCGCAGCGAGGCCGATAACGCCCGCCTGTGGCAAGCCCTTGCGGACGGCGACATCCAGACCGTTGGCACCGACCACTGCCCCTTCTTCTTTGACGGCACAAAGCCAATCGTCTATGAAGGAAAAGAAATCGCCATCCCTGGCAAAGAACTCGGCGCGGATGATTTCACCAAAATCCCCAACGGCTTGCCCGGCGTGCAAGACAGACTGCCCGTCTTGTGGACGACCGGCGTGAACAGCGGCAAAATCAGCCCCAACCAGTTCGTTGCCCTGACATCCACCAACCCCGCAAAAATCTTCGGATTGTACCCGCGCAAAGGCGCCCTGGCCCCCGGCTCCGATGCCGATATTGTCATTTGGGACCCGGCCAAAAAAGTGACCTACGGCGTGGCCCACAGCCATCAGCGCACCGATTACAACCTGTACGAAGGCTGGGAACTCACCGGCTACCCCGAAAAAGTCTTCTTGCGCGGTAAATTGATTGTGGATGGCGAAACCTGGCTGGGCAAACCTGGCGACGGGCAGTTTCTAAAACGCGCCCCCGGCGCCCCACTGCTTTAACCCACACGTTATAGTTTTATTAACCTGACATTTTTCACTTGACTTGGAGGGTTCTTCTTCATACAATCAAGGCAATTCAATCGAAACCGGGAAGAGACAAGCGCGGAAAACACCCCGCGTGAGCGCCGAAGGGGCAAACCTGCTGCGGGCGCGCGCAGGCGAAACTCTCAGGCAAAAGGACCCTGTTTCGAACTACTTCTGGAAAGTTCCCAACCCAACGGGAACACCGACGGGGCAAGTGTCTTATGTTGGTCTCAATGCCTGACACACGACCAAGCACTGACGCGAATCTCTCAGGTTCAATTACAGAGGGCGCATGATAGGATTCATGCGCCCTTTTTGTGTTTCAAGGCCCAAAGGTCACTGAGCCTTTGAATCTTCAACAATCGGAAACTTTGTAATCCGAAATTCAATACCAAAGAAGGAGTAAAAAACATGAACACCCCCACCCATCTGAAATATGCCAAAACTGACGAGTGGTTCGACCCGGCGACCGGTAAAGTCGGCATTAGCGACTACGCCCAGGGCCAGCTCTCAGATATCGTCTTCATGGAAATCACCGTCAGCGAAGGGGATGAAGTGCAAGCCGGCAGCCCAATTGCTTCGGTCGAATCGGTCAAAGCCGCTTCTGATGTGAACGCCCCCGTCAGCGGCAAGGTTGTGGCTGTCAATGCCTCGCTGACCGACAACCCCGAAACCATCAACAGCGACCCCTACGGCGCAGCCTGGTTCATCCAAATCGAAGGCGGAGACGGCGCTGGCCTGCTGGATGCTGCCGCCTACGAAAAGCATTGCGAAGAGCGCGCACATTAGTAATTGGTAATTCGTAATTGGGTACGCTTTTCAATTACGAATTACTATTCACCAATTACCAATATTATGACCTACATCCCCATCTCCCCAAAAGAGCGGGATGCGATGCTGGAGACAATCGGCGTAAAGAGCCTGGATGCGCTCTTTGAAGCCGTACCGGCCAGATATCGCTTTCCCAAACTCAACCTGCCCCCGGCGCTGACCGAGATGGAAGCCGCCAGCCTGCTGGCTGAAATTGCATCCAGCAACGAAAACGTGCGCGGCGACCTGGTTTCCTTTCTCGGTGCGGGCATGTACAACCACTATGTGCCAGCAGTGGTTGACCACATCTTGCGGCGTGGCGAATTTTATACCGCCTACACCCCCTACCAGCCCGAAATCTCTCAAGGCACACTGCAAGCCATTTTTGAGTACCAATCTCTGATGACCGCCCTGACTGGCATGGAACTCTCAAACGCCAGCCATTACGACGGCGCAACCGCCGCCGCTGAAGCGGTAAACATGGCCTTTGCAGTCTTCCGAGGCAAACGGCGCAAAGTGGTGGTATCGCCCACGGTTCACCCGCAATACCGCGAGGTCATCCGCACATACACACAGGGGATGGATTTGGAGGTCGCTGGCGACGACGCCAATGCCGACTTGCAGGCCTCGCCCGAAACCCTGACCGCGCTAATTGACACCGATACCGCCCTGGTGATTGTCCAATACCCCGATTTCTTTGGGCGCGTGTTCGACTACACCCGCCTGATTGAGGCCGCCCACGCCCAGGGCGCGCTGGTTTGCGTGGTGGCAAACCCGACTGCCCTGGCGCTCTTCAAAACCCCCGGCGCCATGGGCGCCGACATTGTCGTTGGTGAGGGTCAGCCGCTCGGCTTGCCGATGTGGTACGGTGGCCCATCACTCGGCTTTTTCACCACCCGCAAGCAATACGTCCACAAAATGGCGGGCAGGCTGGTCGGTGAGACGGTCGATTCGCGCGGGCAGAAATCCTATGTGCTGACCCTGACCGCGCGCGAACAACACATCAAACGCGAAAAAGCGACCTCCAACATCTGCACCAACCAGGGCTTGCTGGCACTGGCATCGGCGGTTTATCTGGCAACGGTTGGCAAAAACGGCCTGAAACAGGTTGCCAACCTGTGCTACCAAAAGGCGCACTATGCCGCCACAGAACTGAGCAAAATTGAAGGTGTTGGCCTGTGCTTTGCCCAGCCCTTCTTCCACGAGTTCGCGGTCTGCTTCCCAAAGCCGGTAGCAGAAATCAACGCCCACCTGCTCGAACACGGCATCTTGGGCGGCTACGACTTGGGCCAGGACTACCCCGCACTGACAGACCACATGCTGGTGGCCGTGACCGAAATGAACAGCAAAGAAGAGATTGACCTGTTCGTGGAAGTCGTCAAGGAGGTGTTGTCATGACAGAGCCGACCATTTTCGAACTCTCCTCGCCCGGACGCACTGGCGTGACCTTCCCGAAATCGGATGTGCCGGCCTTTGACCTGCCAGACGAAAGCCTGCTGCGCGACGACCTGCCCCTGCCCGAGCTGGCAGAAGTGGATGTGGTGCGTCACTACATGGCGCTCTCAAAGTACAACTACAGCGTTGATGGCGGCTTTTACCCGCTCGGCTCGTGCACGATGAAGTACAACCCCAAAATCAACGAAGACACCTGCCGCCTGCCGGGCTTCCTGTATAGCCACCCGCTGCAACCCATCGAGACCGTGCAAGGCAACCTGCTCCTGATGTACCAGATGCAGGAATGGCTCAAGGAAATCAGCGGCTTCGCGGCGGTCACGCTGCAACCGGCGGCTGGGGCGCACGGCGAATTTACCGGCGTCTTGATGATGCGGGCCTACCACAAAGCCCGCGGCGATGAGAAGCGCGTCAAGATGCTCATCCCCGATGCGGCGCACGGCACCAACCCGGCCTCGGCGGGCATGCTGGGCATGACCGTTAAGGTCATCCCCTCCGATTCGCGCGGCAATGTCGATTTGGATGCGCTCAGAGCCGAATGCGATGATACCGTCGTGGGCATGATGCTGACCAACCCCAACACCCTCGGTTTGTTCGATGAACACATCGAGGAAGTTGTCAAACTGGTGCGCGATTGCGGCGGCCTGATGTACGGCGACGGCGCAAACCTGAACGCCCTGCTTGGCATTGTCCGCCCCGGCGATTTGGGGTTTGACGTGATGCACTTCAACCTGCACAAGACCTTCGCCGTCCCGCACGGCGGCGGTGGGCCTGGCTCGGGGCCGGTTGGCGTCAGCGAACGCCTGGCCGACTTCCTGCCTGCCCCGCTGGTTGGCATTCTGGAAGAAGGCGGCGAGGATGTCCCGCCGCTGTATGGCTTCGTGACCCCCAAACACACCATCGGACGGATGAAAGCCTTCCACGGGCATTTTGGCGGCGGCCTGGTGCGCGCCTATACCTACATTGCCATGCACGGCCCCGACGGGCTGAAAGACATCTCGCAGTACGCGGTGCTGAACGCCAACTACCTGGCGGCGCGCCTGCGCGAGACCTACAAAATCCCGTTTGACCGCATCTGTATGCACGAGTTTGTCATGGAAGGCAAAATTGGCGAGAGCGGCGTGCGCGCGCTCGATATTTCCAAGCGCCTGATGGATTACGGCTTCCACCCGCCGACAAACTACTTCCCGCTCATCGTCCCCGAAGCGCTGATGATTGAGCCAACCGAAACCGAAAACAAAGCCACCCTCGACCGCTTCGCCGATACGCTCATCAAAATCGCCGAGGAAGCCCGTACCGACCCGGAACTGGTCAAAACCGCCCCGCACACCACCCCCTTTGGGCGCATGGACGAGGTGCGCGCCGCGCGCGAGTTGGTCTTGTGCTGCTGGCTGCCAGATGGGTATGACAGTAGTCAGTAGGCCGTGAGCAGGTTTCAGTAAACAGTTTTCAGAATACAAAAAAACGCTGGCGAGTTGGATTGCCAGCGTTTTTTTGCGTTGTTTCCCAATCAGCCCTCGTTATGAACTATCTCGATGGTCTACCGGCAGGCTGAAAAAAAAGCTTGCACCCTGGCCAACAGTGGCCTCAGCCCAAATTCGGCCACCGTGACGCAGGATGATGCGATGGACAATCGCCAGGCCAATGCCGGTGCCGGGGAAGTCTTCTTCACGGTGCAGGCGTTGGAAGACCCCAAAAATCTTATCGGCATAGCGCATATCAAACCCCACCCCATTATCGCGCACAAAATAGACGACCTGTTTCTTTTCTACCCGGCTGCCAATCTCAATCTGCGGCTTGGCGGCCCTGGCCGAGTATTTGAGAGCATTGCCAATCAGGTTGATCCAGACCTGACGCATCAAGGGCAAATCTGCCGGGGCCGGGGCAAGTGGCCCCAAAACCCACGAGACCTGCTCACCGGTGCCATCCTGGGTCAGGTCAGCAATCACCGCCCTGACCAGTTCTTCCATATCGACTTCATCTACAAGAAAAGACTGACGCCCGACCCGCGAAAATGCCAGCAAGTCGTCAATCAAAACACCCATTCGCCTGGCATTCTGAATGATGCGCTCAAGCCAGGCGTGGGCCTCAACGCTCAACTCCTGGCGGTGGTCTTGTTCCAGAATGCTGGCAAATCCAATAATCGAACGCAGTGGCGAGCGCAAGTCATGCGAAACCGAATAGGCAAACGACTCAAGTTCGTGATTGGCTGCTTCCAATTTTTCTACCGTAGCCTGCAATTTTGCCTGAGAATGCAAAAGTTCCAATTCGGTTTTGCGTCTTTCTTCAAGCAATAAAACACTTTGCAGGGCGCCGCTCACCAGGGCGCGCAATGCGCTGGTGATGGAGATATGGCGCCTATCTACATCAATCAGCATAAAACCGAGTCTATCTTCCTTCGAGTAAAGCGCCTCCACAATCATTTCAGTACTGTCCGCCAGGGCGTTAATTTCAGCGGGCAATAATTGCCTGGATGGAAAGACAATCCCTTCATTCGGCACAGGCTCCGGCTGACCGTTTCGCCAGGCGTAAATCAGGCGCGAGAAATCAGCCGGTTTTTGCGGGTCTTCAAAGAGAGAAATGTAAAGCGCGCGCACATTCAAACGGGCAAGTTCAAGACTTAAAACATCAAAAACTCCTTGCCGGTCAAACGTGGTAATTAACGACTCGCTCATCTCGCGCAGGGCCAACTCACGGAACTCGATTTCAGTCTGGCGCATATTTTCGAGCAGTTCCATCGTCATGCCCAGCTGCAAACTGGACTGCTCCTCTATTTGACCCAGCAAGGCCAGGTCTTGCGGGTCATTCAAACACAGACGCACCTGATGGAAAAAAGTCGGCAGGCAACGATTCCAGGCCGAGAGTTCCATCTCCAGTTCAAAACCTTCTCGCTGAGATTGCTCAAGAGCAGACAAAAAGCGCTGTACCGTACCCGCTTGAAGATCAGCGCGAATGGCATCTAACCAGGCTGAAACCCAGGCCATAACGCGAACTGCCGAAATGTGTGAAACGCTGGCGCAAACCGCTTTCTGAATAGCCTCGCGCCGCAACTGGAGCATCTCATCCCAGGGTCGGTCGTGTGCAAGGCTCTCCTCCGCAAACAGCGGAGCAAGGCCACCACAGCCACAGGAACGCCGCACAACCATTGGCGCCGTGGCAATATTCCGCAGTGGAACTTCCCGGCCTGCTATCAGGTCAAGCAGAGTGCGCGCCGCAAGCGCCCCCTGCGCGGCAATATCTTGCCGCACAGAAGTCAGCGGCACACGCGCAAACCGCGCTTCGACATCATCAAAGCCGGTCAGCGCCACCTGGCCCGGAATTTGAACCCCATGCGCTTCGAGCACATTCATGGCCCCCAAAGCCATCGAATCGTTGGAACAGACAATTGCATCGAAATCAACCCGGTGCGCCGCCAGGTAGGTTCGCAGCGCCTGTTCGCCCGAAGCAATGGTGTAATCACCTTGAAAAACCAGGGCCGGGTCTACTTTCAGGCCATAGCGGGCCAGGGTCTCAGAGAAAGCCGCAAAACGCTCTTCGGCCTCCTGCTGGCGTGCCGGGCCACGCAAAAAAGCCAACCTGCGGTAGCCATGCGTTTCAACCAGATGAGTCACCACCTGGCGAATAGCCTGCATGCTATCCACCATGACGTAAGGGATGCCAGGCATGGCCAGGGCAATACTCACCCGGGGCATGTGCGCATAACGCTGAAAAAATTCCTGCACTTCTTGAGCGCTAATCGGATGCGCCAGCGTGCCAGAAATAATCACGCCATCTACCGTTTCCAACTCAACCAGGTCAAAAAGCACGTTGCGCTGAAATTCAAAGCCGCCATGCGCCCTTACCGCCCCACTGGTAAAACACAACACACGCGCCCCAACCGACCGTGCAACCTCTACCACCCCACTGTATAACGCTGATTCATAGTTGTTCTGAGTCGTGCTAACGAACAAACCAAGCGTAAGGGGTCTGGACATATTATTATTTTACTCGAAATAGTCCACAATCACTCCAGGGGCAAAGCGCCCGCCAGGCCATAAAACCCGCCCACACCGGTCAGGCACAAATAACGATTATGTAAAAAATTAGCCCGATTTTTACAAAAAAAGATGTCTGAAGACTTCAGGGGTCTTTTTTTTATCTGCAACAGTCCAAAAAATTCAGGCTGTTTTAACCTTTACATGCTGGCCATTTGTTGTAAACTAAAAGCCGTTGGCGTTTTTCCCGGTGCCACCCGGGGGGACGCCGTCAATCTTTAACTCCATAAGAAAGGGAGCTTTATGAATGTCAGAGCATCTCAGTACCTATCTGTCACCTAAAATGCAAGGCCGCCCGAGAGCCGATGGCAACGGAAACGGCATTTTTGCCAAAGAGCCTATCAAAAAAGGCGAACTCGTAGCCGTTTTCGGGGGTGTCGTGTACGAATATGACACCTTTGTTACCCTTCCTGAAATTGAACGAACGCTGTGCATCCAGGTTGAAGAAAATCATTTCCTGGTGCCGCGCCCTATCGGGGAAGGTGATTATGTCAACCACTCCTGTAATCCCAATGCCGGGCTTTCGGGGCAGATAGCACTGGTTGCGATGCGTAACATTCATCCCGGCGAAGAAGTATGTTTTGACTACGCCATGAGCGATACTCTGCCTTATGACGAGTTCGATTGTGGCTGCGGCTCACCCAACTGCCGTGGACGAGTAACCGGCAACGATTGGCGTCTGCCTGAACTGCAAAAGCGCTATGCGGGCTTCTTTGCACCCCACGTGCAGCGCAAAATTGACGCCCTGCGAGCCGAACAGCGCGCTGCCGCCCGCCTGGCCCGCCAGCGAGAAAAATACGTTTACGGCGGCGCTCTCGCCATCCCGGCAGCGTTGTACGAATAAGCAAAATACATCGAGTAAAAACACCCGGCCTTCAGCGGCCGGGTGTTTTTTTGTCTTAAAGCGCAGCCTCCATCGGGGGGAGGACCCGATGGAGGCATTCGCCAAAGGAGGAGACAGCAGAGCTACTACCCTATCTCTTAACTCTGATGATACCTGCTGGGGCGGGCTTCGTCCACCTGTATATGTCACTTTTTTCTGGTGACATAATTCACAAACCAGACTGGCCGAGTGTCACTTTTTCAGGCTGCGGTTCAAATCGTCCAGCAGGCTGGGAGTCATTTTGGGCCGCGAGGGCTTGGCCGGGCCAATCCGCCCTGAGACACGGGCGCTGTCCAATTCGATTCCAAAGCGCATCCAGTCGTCCACCAAAAGAACGAAGTGGGGGGTGTTATCCGCAAAGAAGAACGGCGAAAGGAAAAATTTCAGCCAGAAACGTGAGAGCGGGTATTTGGTCAGGTGCACAACGTTGGCCGTTTGCGAGAGCAAAGGCCCGAGCATCTCGCGCCGCCAGGAGGATAATTTTTTGGGCGGGAAAAGCGCGTCCATGCTGGCTGTTGTAACGCGATGAATACGCTTATACGAAACGTTCAGACGTAAAAAAGGGGTTACGATGCGAAAATGGTCATTGAACAACTGCACATAGGCAAAATTTCGAATACTGACCAGAAACAGGCTAAAGCCAATGCTCAAGCCACCCGCCACAGCCAGGACAATTGCGCCCAGGTCATCCAACCGCGGAATTGGGTTTTGCGCCGGGTCACTGAAATACCATTCGGCGCCCCGGGCAACACCTACATACAACAAAAGCACAATCCCCATCGTCAAGATTGGAGTCCACCAGCGGCCCAGCAAACGCCGGTACACCAGCAGCGGATATTTTTTTCCACCACGCGCCATAGGCTATTCGTCCTCGCCGCCAAAACGGGCCAGTTCAGGGCCAGCAGGAGGCTGTTCGCCGGTCATCTGGGCGCTCAGGCGGGCAATGGCATCGGCCAGATAACCGCCCCGCAGGTTGAAGGTGATGTCGCCGCGAGTCTTTTCGATGATGCTGCGGGCAATATCGGTCTGACGACGCAGGCCGCTGGTAATGGCATCGGGATAATCCATCGTCACCAGCACGGCATAAATATCGTCCATCTGCGTCAGCAGACGCTCAGCCTCATCGGAATACCCATGCCGCAAGATGTCGAGACAGCGTCGGCGCAGTTCGCCAACCACCTCGGCCAGGCCATTCAGATACGTTGGGTATTCGGCCTTCAATTCATCGGGTCCGGGCAAGGCTTCGCCGCGAATCAGGGCACAAGTGACATTCGCTTCCACATATTCCTTGAGAGCATCCTGGGTATAGCCCGCGTAATACAAATCGGGATAGGGTTGCAACCCGCTGCGCAGGGTTTCGGCCAGGCTGGCGGCAGCGGCCAGCTGTTCGCGCATGGCTTCTTCCTCGCCGCGATGCACCGCCCGAATGGCTTGCGAACAATGCCGGGTCAGCATGCGCGCCTGGGCCAGGGCTTGGTCGCGGGCGGCAGTGCGCTGGTCAAATGAGATGCGAATCTTTTCAGAGATTTCTTCCAGTTTTTGCATAAGGGTTCAGGGTTTGCCTTCTTCGGGCGGGGTAGGGCCGTCAGGCGGCTGTTGAAATGGCTTAAATAGCTGGTCTGCCAGCGAGGAGGAAGCCGCAGGCACGACTATCTCGCCAAAAGCCGCTTCATAACGCGCCAGGTTTTCTCCGAGGGCCTTGTAGAGCAGTTTGGCGCTCAGAGGAGACATGAGAATGCGCGCCCCAATACGGGCGCGCACTTCACCGGGCAAGAGATGGGCAAAATCGAAGACCATGTCGGCGGGGGAGTGCGCAATGCGCACCAGGTTGGCGTAAACCGGTTGTAGTTCTGCCGGGACTTCAAGAGATGTCGCTGGCCGGGGGTGGTTGGGGTTTGCCATCAGACCTCCAAAAAAACTGCCAACCTGCCCAGGGGCAAGTTGGCAGCCTGTACACACAGATTAGAACGGAATGTCGTCTTCGGGGGCGCCGACAAAATTATTGCCCATGCTCATTTCGGCACCCATTCCGCCACCAGCCTCATCGCGGCTGGAAAGGAAGCGGACAGTGTTTGCGGTAACCTCGTAACTGGAACCATGCGAACCATCCTGCTTTTGATAGACCTTGGGCGACCCGGTGGCCGGGTCGGGGCGCAGGGTGCCTTCTACCAATATCTTACTGCCTTTTTTGACATACTGATTGCAAATCTCAGCAGTCCTGCCCCAGGCCGTAATACGGAACCAGATGGTTTCTTTGACTGTCTCGCCGCTGTTGCTGGTGTACTGGCGGGTCGTTGCCATAGAAAACGAAGTCACCGGCTGGCCCGAAGGGGTGTAGCGCATTTCGGGGTCGCGTCCGACATTGCCGGCGATGATAATGGTGTGAAACATAGTTTTTCTCCTTTTGTCTACAGGGACCAAAAAATTTGCCTCTATTTTACTCGAACAAACGTTTTTCTATCAGCCTATTTTCCAGGTCAGCCCCCGCCCAGCCGCCTCAACGGTTGCCGCATTTGCACTTAAGTCGTATACTTGGCAAGTCTTACCCAAACTATCAGGAAAGGAGGATAGGCAAGCATGTCAAAAGAAGGCGAACGTTCTGACCCTGCTGAAAGTCAGCCTCCCAGTCATGGGAACCCGCACCGTCAGACGGACGCCCTGGCGCGTCTCTTCTGACTTATTTCAAGAATAAGAAAGGAAACCGCCCATGCTGACCATCCTCAAAAACACCGAGCAGGGCCTGCAAGTCCTCGAAAATTTTGTCAATGGGTGCTGGGTCAATGTCATTGACCCAACGCCCGAAGAAATTGCGCAACTGGAAGAATGGGGGGTGTATCCAGAGTACGTCCAATACGCGCTTGATTTGGATGAAATGGCACGCACCGAACGCGATGAAGACTACGTTTTCATCCTTTTACGCATCCCCTACTACAACGGCGCTGCTGCTGATATTCCCTACACCAGTATCCCAATGGGAATCCTGATTTTCAGCAATTTTGTTGTCACAATTTGTCGTTACGACAACGACATCAATCGCATCTTGTGCAACGGCAAATATCGCGGCCTGCGCACCGGCAAGCGCTATCGCTTCGTCCTGTACGCGCTGCTCGAAACCGCCACCCGCTACCTGGCCCACCTGCGCGAAATCAACAAAACCGTTGAAGTCATCGAAGACCGCCTGCAAGCCTCGACCCAAAACAAAGAACTGCTCGAACTGCTCAAGTACCAGAAAAGTCTGACCTATTTTGCCACCGCCCTGCGCTCAAACGAAGTGATGATGGAGCGACTGCGCCGAATGCAAATGTTCAATCAGTATGAAGAAGACCAGGATTTGCTTGAAGACGTGCTGACCGAAAACCAGCAAGCCATTCAGATGGCCAACATTTCCACCGAAATCCTGGCCGGGCTGATGGATGCCTTTGCCAGCATCATCTCAAACAACCTGAACGTGGTCATGAAAGCCCTGGCCGCGCTGACGATTATCCTCAACATGCCGGTCATTGTTGCCTCTTTTTACGGAATGAACGTAGAACTACCCGGCGAATCGCACCCGCAGGCATTCTTGTTTGTGCTGTTTCTTTCTGTTGTCCTGAGTGTCATTTCCATTTACATTTTTTACAAGCGCAGGTGGTTTTAGATGAAAATCTCAGCCCCTGAAAAACTCCTCGACGCACAGGCGCAATTGGGCGAAGGCCCCTATTGGGACGACACACGTCAGCGCCTGGGCTGGGTCGATATTCTGGCAGGCCGCCTGCATGAGTATGACCCCGCCACAGGCCAGGACCAATTCATCGAACTCGGCCAGCCGGTTGGCTGCGCAGCGCCCTGCCAAAGCGGCAGGCTGATTTTGGGGATGAAAGAGGGGCTGGCCTTTCTTTCTCGAACTGCGCAGGACGCCCCGCCCCCTGGCCAGGATACCGTTGCACTGAACTGGATTGCTCGCCCTGAGCCACACCTGCCAAACAACCGCTTCAACGATGGAAAATGCGGCCCCGACGGGCGGTTTCTGGCCGGAACAATGGATATGGGCGAAAAGAACCCCTCAGGAGCGTTGTATTCCCTGACGCCGGGCGGCACCTTGCAGACCCTGCGGCGCGAGGTGCGCATCTCCAACGGCCTGACCTGGAGCCCAGATTACCAGACCCTGTATTACATCGACACCCTCACCAGCCAGGTGCTGGCCTACGATTATGACATATCCAGCGGCGCGATAGCCAACCCGCGTGTTGCGGTTCAGGTGCCCAAAAAACTCGGCTGGCCAGATGGCATGACAGCCGACCTGCAAGGCCGGCTGTGGGTTGCCCTGTGGGGCGGAGCGGCGATTACAATCTGGAATGCGGGCACGGGCCGGTTAATCGAGACCATCCGCTTCCCGGCCAAAAACGTCACTTCGTGCGCATTCGGCGGCCCGGAGCAGGATACGCTCTACGTCACGTCGGCCCGCATCGGGTTGGGGTGGCTGGACTTGCTGCGCTACCCGGATTCGGGGAGTTTGTTCCGCGTGCGGACAAATGTACAGGGGCTGCCTACCTTCCAGTTTGGCGATTAACCGACAGCCAGGAGAAATGTTCAGATGTCCCAACGAATTGTTTCGATTGACATTGCCAAGGGAATTGGGATTTTGCTGGTAGTGCTGGCGCACAACGGCTTGCAGACTATTTTCCCGTTCTTGCATCAGTTCATTTATGCGTTTCACATGCCGCTATTTTTCTTTCTTTCGGGCATGTTTTTCAAGCCAGAAACAGGCTTTGTTGAATTGCTTAAAAAGCGTTTTAACAGCCTGCTGTTGCCCTACTTTTTTACAATTTTCCTGATTTACTTTTTCGAAATTTTTCTGGGCAAGA
>CAZNCT010000013.1:0-276 GCA_964571615.1 uncultured Anaerolinea sp.
GAAAGACCGGGATGGCCGCTTTAACGGGATTCTGCCCGGTTGGGAAGACCGTCCACATGCCGCCGCCATCCGGGGCTTGCAATCCCAACCCGCTGGCCCAGCCGCCGGAGATGCCAAAATTGCCCGTAATGGCCGAGAGAACCGCCCCGGCGCGCACGACCTGCTCGCCGTAGGCGCGGCGCTGCATTCCGTAGCCCTGATAGAGCACGGCGGGCTTGCGGGTGGCGTATTCGCGGGCGATGCGGGCGATGGTGGCGGCGGGGACGGCGGTAATGG
>CAZNCT010000013.1:286-515 GCA_964571615.1 uncultured Anaerolinea sp.
ATTCCGGGGTTTTGGGCGTGCCGTCTCGCGCGCCGAGCAGATAGTCGCTGTAGGATTCTTCGGCTTCCAGACCGGGCGGCATGTGGGCCGAGTCCCAGCCCAGGCAATAGCGGTTGATGAAAGCGGCGTCTAGCAGGCCTTCGGTCAGCATGACGTAGGCCATGGCGGTCATCATGGCGGCGTCGGTGCCGGGGCGGATGGGAATCCACTCGTCGGCCAGGGCGGCGGC
>CAZNCT010000013.1:559-37380 GCA_964571615.1 uncultured Anaerolinea sp.
CCCATTTTGGCGGGCGAGTTTGATGAAGTAATCGGAGTTGGTGCCGTCGCGCATTTCGGCGGGGTTCCAGCCCCACATCAGGATATAGCGGCTGTTCAGCCAGTCCTGACGCTGGTTGCCGGTGACGAGCGTCCCCCAAACGGTGGGCGTGGCGGCGTTGATGGCGGCCCACGAGTAGGAGTTGTAAAAGCCTAACGAGCCGCCGTACAGGTTCATCAGGCGGCGGGCAACGTGCGAGCCGTTCAGTTGGTTGTAAGAGCCGGTGCCGTAGGGGACGAAGAGCGCCTGATTGCCATACGCGGCTTTGACGCGCTCGAACTGGGCGGCGATGGTGTCGAGGGCTTTGTCCCAGGTGATGCGCTCAAATTCACCGTTGCCCCGTTTTCCGGTTCTCCTGAGCGGATGGAGCAGCCTATCGGGGTGATACTGGCGGCGCAGATAGGCGCGCCCACGCGGGCAGGCGCGCAGTTGGGGCGCGGCCAGGCTGTCGGGGCGGTCATCGGCCTCCAGGCGGGTGATGCGTCCGTTTTCAACGTGGGCGATGAGCAGACAGCGTCCGCCGCAGTTGTGGGCCGGGCAGCCGGTGCGGATAGTTTTCAGTGAGCAGGTATCAGTCATCAGTCATCAGTTATCAGACGTAAACGTCCAGGCTATCACCCGAACCCGCCTGAAGGCGGTTTTTGGCCCGCAAAGCGGGCTTTGTGTCCTGGGCGGGCGATTGATCGCCCGACGCAGCGGGCCGGAAAATAAATTTTCGGAGATGTCTTAAGTGTAGAGGAGATGAGCCGGGCCAGGTAGTGATGGAGGTCACTAATTTTTATGTCAATGATGACCTGATATGCGTATTGGTTTTTTTAAAGGTTGCTAAATGTCAGCACTTGTAAAAATCAGGTATGATCGCCCTATCATGACATCCTACACCCCCAATTTCCCCTTTCTGCTTGCCGCCGATATTGACGGCACCGTGTTGGGCGACCCCCAGGGCGAAGGTCTGTTCAGAGAATTCGCCCGCCAGCATTCCGGTCATTTCACCCTGGCTTACATCACCGGACGGCACCAGGAATCGGTGCTTGAACTGATTGCCCAGGAGCGGCTGCCATTTCCGCGTTTTATTTGCAGCAACGTTGGCACCGAACTCTTTGACTTTGAAGATTTCAGCGCTCAGGCCGGGCAGGCCTACGCCGCTCGCGTTCAGCCCGATTGGAGCCTCGAGCAGATTTACCAGTTAGGCCAGGGCGAAGGTGTCAGCCGCCAGGAGTTCAAAAGGGGCCAGCCGCGCTTTCAGGCTGGGTTTAACTGGGATGCCCGTCCCGAAACCCTGCAAGCCTTCCGTGAGCGGCTGGCCGGGCTGGAAAATCTCTACATCCAGGCCAGTTACGATACTTACATCGATGTCCTGCCCGCCGCGCTGGGCAAAGGCCGGGCGGTTGAGTTTTTGCAAGAATACCTGGGCCTGCCGCCCGAGTGGGTGGTGGTTGCGGGCGATTCTGGCAACGACCGCCAGATGTTTGAAACCCGTTTCAACGGTATTGTCCCGTCTAACGCGCTCCCTGAACTCAAGGCCCTGGCCTGCCAGCCCTGGCATTACCATAGCCCCTACCCTGCCGCGCTTGGCCTGCTTGATGGCCTGTGGCGGTTTGGCCTGGTCAGGGTCTAACTGGCCAGCAGGGCCGCCACAATCCGCTCTGCGGCGCGGCCGTCGCCATACGGGTTGACCGCCCGGGCCATTTTCTCGTGTTCGGCGGGGTCATCCAGCAGGCGGCGCGTCTCGGCGATGATTTTGGCCTTGTCGGTGCCGACCAGGCGCACTGTTCCGGCGGCCACGCCCTCGGGCCGCTCGGTCGTTTCGCGCAGCACCAGCACCGGCACCCCCAGCCCGGGCGCTTCTTCCTGTAAGCCGCCCGAATCAGTCAGCACCAGGGCGGCGCGTTTCATCAGGTGTACCAGCGGCAGGTAATCGAGGGGCGGCAGCAGGCGCACATTCGGCAGGTCACCCAGCATCGGGTAAGCCACCTGCTGCACGTTTGGATTGAGATGCACCGGGTAAACAAACCGAATCGCATCCCCATACTGCTCGGCCAGACTGCGGATGGCGCGGCAAATCGCCTCCAGCGGCGCCCCAAAGTTCTCCCGTCTGTGGGCCGTCACCAGCACCAGGCGGGACGCGCTCTCACCCGTCAGCCCGAGTTCCGTTAAGATGGCCTGGCTCTCGCTGTCGGGTGGCATTGCGCTGACGGTTTTTAACGCGTCAATGACCGGGTTGCCGGTGACAACAATCCGCCCGGCGGGCACGTTTTCTTTGAGCAAATTCTCTTTCGACCATTCGGTCGGGGCAAAATGCAGGTCGGCCACCACCCCGGCCACCATGCGGTTGACTTCTTCGGGGAAGGGCTGGAATTTATCCCCGGTGCGCAGCCCGGCCTCGACGTGCCCAAAGCGGATGCGGTGATAGTAACTGAGCATGGCCGTCGCCATGACGGTGGTGGTATCGCCCTGGGCCAGCACCCAATCGGGCTTAACGGAGGCCAGCACCGGGTCGAGCCGTTCAAAAATCGCCGCAGTAATGCCCGCCAGGGTCTGGTTGGGTTTCATCAAATCCAGGTCAATATCCGGCTTAATCTCAAACAGATTCAGCACCTGGTCGAGCATCTGGCGGTGCTGTGCGGTCGCGCAGACAACCGATTCAATCCCCGGCGTCTGGCGCAGTTGGCGCACCACCGGGGCCATTTTGACGGCTTCGGGCCGTGTTCCGATGACAGAAAGGATTTTCATCTTGGTTCCCTAAATAAATTTCAACCGAAAGGCGGCGAAGGCCACCATGCGCATTAGCAACAGGCCATGCCGCCAGCGGTCAATGTTGGTGGAGCCGTAGGTGCGTTCCTGGTAGCGGATGGGCATGTCCACAATTTTCAGGTTTTGTTTGGCCGCGCCAAAAATCAGGTCATAATCGCCGAAGGGGTCAAACTCACCAAAGTAGGCCCGGTTGGCCGCGATGCGCTCGTAATCTTTGCGATACAAGACTTTTGTGCCGCACAGGGTATCTTTGAGCGGTTGGCCGAGCAGCCACGAGAAAGCGATGCTGAAGAATTTGTTGCCCAGCAGGTTCAAAAAGCGCATGGCCTGTTCCTGCATCGGGTACACCAGGCGGACACCGTTGATAAACTCGCCCTTGCCGCTCACCAGGGCTTCGTAAAAGCGCGGCAGGTCTTCGGGCCGTACCGTCAGGTCTGCATCCAGAATCATCAAGACCTCGCCGCTGGCCCGGGCAAACCCCACCCGCACCGCGTCGGCTTTGCCTTTGCCGGGCTGTTTGTGCAGCTGGCACTTCCATTCGGGGTGGGCGGCGATGGCTTTCTGGATGGTCTCGTAGGTGTTGTCTTTTGAATGACCCTCGACAAAGACAATCTCGGTCTCGGCGCCCATGCGCGGCAGGCGGCTGAAGACGGCTTCGATGTTCCCGGCCTCGTTGCGGGCCGGGATGATGACCGAGACGCTGGGCGCTTTTTCCGCTGGCCGCGCCTGCGGACGGGCCACCAGCACGTTTGTCCAGGTCAGCCCATCGAGCAGCGGCAGTTTGGCCAGGAATTTATTGAAGAACCCGCCTACAAGCGGCAGGGGCAGCAAGACTTCTTTTTGACGTTTGATGACCTCGAAGCCAGCCAGTGAGAGCAGGTTTTCCAGGTCGCCGGGTGTCAGCCAGTTTTGCGGCAGGGTACGGTTTGCCAGCCCAAGCGCGCCCGCCAGGCTGAGGGCGGGTTGGTGCAGGCGGCTGTGCAGGTTGATGATAATCCGTGTCGAGGGGGTGCAGAGCGGGTGCAGCTGCTCAAGCGCGGCCTGCACATCCCATAAATCATTGACCAGGTCTGAAAGAATGATGACATCGAAGGTTTCGGCCAGGTTCAGGTTGTGGGCTTCGGCTTCGATGAAGGTCAGGCCGGGGTGTCGTTCGCGCGCCAGGCGCAGCATGGCAGGCGAAAAATCAACCCCGACCCCATACGACGGGCGGACGGCGGCCAGCAAATCGCCGCTGCCACAGCCGATTTCCAGGACACGCTGCCCGGGTGAGACCAGCAGGCTATACACTTCGGCCAGCCGCTGACGATAGGCGCGGCTGAAAATGGATGGAGAGCGTTTTCCGGCGGCAATTTCATCCCAGTGAGCGCGCCGCTGGGCGTTGTAATCGCGCAAATTGCCGACCTGTGCGAGAAGTGGAGTGGACATGAACCTTCCGTGTGCAAGAGATGGGCTATTATAAACAGAATTGGGCAGAGAAACGGTTACAATAAGAGTCTATCAACAGAAAAGGTGAAACAATGGAAGAACGTTTGCAGAAAATTATGTCGCATGCCGGGTTGGGTTCGCGCCGCGCCTGCGAAGAACTCATCCTGGCCGGGCGGGTGACGGTCAATGGCCGCCCTGCCGAAATTGGTCAGAAAGCCGACCCGGCGGTTGACCGGATTGTGGTGGACGGCCGCGCTATCACTGCCGCCGAGGCGCCCATTTACATTGCCTTGCACAAGCCGCGCAATGTGCTTTCAACGGTAGAAGCCGAGCCGAACGATTTCCGCAAAACGGTGCGCGACCTGGTTCCCGTTGAAGGGCACATTTACCCGGTCGGGCGTCTCGATTTTGACAGCGAGGGCCTGGTGCTGATGACCAACGACGGCGACCTGGCCAACAAACTGACTCATCCGCGCTTCGGACACCAAAAAATTTACCGGGTGCTGGTGGCGCGCCGCCCCGATGATGAGCAGCTTTCCACCTGGCGGCGCGGTGTGGTGCTTGAAGACGGCTATAAAACCGCCCCGGCAGATGTCAGCATTGAAGTTACCGCCGGGAAGGGCTGCTGGCTGCGCGTGGTTATGCGCGAGGGCCGCAAGCGCCAGATTCGCGAGATTGGCTCTCTGCTGGGGTTGCCGGTGGTGCGCATTCTGCGCATCGGTATTGGCCCGCTGCGCCTTGGGACGTTGAAACCCGGTGAATGGCGGCACCTGACCGCCCAGGAAGTAGCCGAACTGAAAGGCCAGGCTGCGCCTGCGCGCTCTCCCCGTCCTGTTCACGGACAGCCTCAGCGTACACGCCGTCCTGCCCCTTCTGGTGAAGCGCCCCGGCGCCCTGCTCGTTCATCGGACAAGGAACCGGCCCGGCGTCCGGCCCGGCCCGGGGGTGAGCAAGCGCCCCGGCGCCCGTCCCGGCCTTCAGGTGGCACATCTCCCCGGCCTGGCTCTGGCCCTAAATCCCCCGGCGCAGAGCGTAAAAAGTCTGCCCCGCGTCGGTAGGCCTGGTTTCTGAGCGACATACGCAAGTAGAAGGCCAATCCTGGCTGTATGGCAATCCAGCAAAATCCCCGCTTGTTTGGGCGGGGATTTTGCTGTTTATTTGTTATTGTCGTCTGTTTTGGGCTTTGAGCCAATTTCCACCAGTTGAACCTGCACCTGGTAACGTTTTTCGCCAATGGCTACTTTTCCGTTGGCATAATAGCCTTTCGAGCCAGTTTTGAACTCTTTGGGTTCGGCCAGCATCATGCCGACCAGTTGGCCGTCTTGTTTGAATTCTACGCTAATCATACGTTTTTTCCTTTCTATGGCCCATTTTACCTGACTTGATAAAGGATTTGTGCTTTTGCCTGGCGACAGGCCGTTTTCTCTTAAGGCCCAGCCTGCTCGATCTTCAGGCCGGCAACCATGCCAAATACGTTATCTGAATAATCGTACCAGAGTTCATAGTAGGCTTTGATTGCCTCCTGCGGCTGACCGGCCTGCTCGTAGGCCAGGGCCCGCAGGTAGCGGAAGTAGGGCAGGTACCAGGCTTCGCATATGCCATCGTAGCAGTAATCTTTCTTCATCGGCTCTTCCGGGTTGTGTTGGACAAACTGCTCGATGGCGGCAACTGCCCTGGCATAATCCTGCTGGATGTAGAGCAATCGCTCAATCTCAGCCTGGGCGGTCTCAAAAGGCGCAAATTTATCTGGCTGTTGCGGGCTGAAACCTTTTTCGGCGGCGTCCCAGATATAAGTGGTGACGGTTGGCTCATCCCAGTCCCCCCATTCCACCACAACCTGGGCCGGAAAACTGCCATCCTGCACCTTATAAGACGAAAAACCTTCTTCGTGCCAGGAAGAGTCATACCCTTTTGACGCATCGAAGAGAATCAACTCACTGCCCATCTGCGCCAGGATGTAGATGCTGTTTGGCCCCACCTTCACCGGGCGGGCTTCCATTTTCACGCCCGCATCGTCCCAGAAGGAATCGATATAAACCGCCCGGTAACCGTTGTCGGATGCCAGGAAACTCCAGAGGTCGTAACTATCCAGACTGTCTGTATCCATCAGCGCCAGCAGGTCTTCTTTTTTATCGCTGTTCATCTCCATCGGATAGATTTGATGGACTTTTATCCCCGCCTGGTTCAGCCAGGTTTGCAATGCTTTTGGGGTAGATAGCCCGGCCTGGGCGATTTCGTTTGGCAACACTTGCGTGTAAAGGCGGCAAATGGCTGGGCCAGAATCGCTATATACAAATCCCCAAAGTCCTTTCGTATCGGGGGCTTCGCTGTAAAACCCCATGGACGGTTCTTCGTCAGGACTCAGCGACTGGTAAGCGCCATTGAGCATGGCCCGGGTGACGGCGCAGGCGCCCACTTTGCCGGTTTTTGCGCGCTCGTTCAGGTATGTCTGCGCCAGCGAGGCGGCAAACCGATATTGAGGGTCGCTGGGGTTGGCAATCAAATCTTGCAGGAGTTCCCTGGCCTGGGTGTGGTTGCCTTGCAGGTCGTTCCAGATCCCGAGCCGCAGTTGCAGGAAGTCGCGCCCGGCTGGGCCAAAGAACTCATCGGCTTCGGGGGGCCAGTTTGCCAGGGATTCTTGAAGAATGGATAATGCGCGCGGGTCGCTGATGGTTCTATCCTCTGCCCAGGCCAGGCGGCAGGCCGGGAAGAAACTGGAATCGGGCGTCAGCCAGACCGGTTCACGGGGCGCATATTCCGTCCCGTTCCAAATCCACTCGCTTTGAAGAACAGCGTCAGGACAGCCGTACAGGCTTGACCAAAAACTCTGGGTTCTCAACAAGCCCTTAATGCCCTCCCGCGTAAATTCCCACTTTCCTTCACAGGGGCCCCAGGACGAAGACAAATCGGGGAGCATCTCGTTGGGGCCGCAATCCTGGCGAAATACATCGAAGGCCTTCGCAACGAACTTCCCGGCCTGATTTGACCATTCGTGATGCTCCAACACCTTATATTCAAAAGGAGGGTCCCCGCTGAAACCGCCCTCTTCTATGACAACAAATTCTGGCAGGCGGTTGCCGTTGGTATCACCCACATCGGACAGCTCAAAATAACGGACTCCGCCGCCAATATCCCCGGAATTCTCCCAGTCGTGCACTTTTTCGATGCGATACCCGCTCGCGGTTGGCAAAATCACATACACAGCCGTCTTTGCCGAGTCGCTTTTGGGAGGTGTTTCAACCATCAGGGCCAGGCCATCTTTGCCATTGCCTGTGGCGTTTTTCAACACAATCTGCTGGACAGAGCGCAATTCATGGGCTGTGTCTTTTTCCAATGCGCTGGCAAGTTCCATCAGCGGGGTGTTTTGCAGAACGCTTTGCAGGTACCAGGCCATCACATCCGGCTCACTGCCAATGCCAGGAAAGGCGGATGTTCCGGGTTTGTGCTGGATAATGCTCCAGACAGCCTCCATTTTTTGCGGCGAATTGGGGAATTTGAGCAGGCGCTCGCGCTCAAAGACAGCCACATAATCAGGATAAGCGAATTGGTTGATTTCGTCGTTCTCCCATCCACGCCTCAATAAATCAACCAGGGCAAGGCTGTGCTCTTCTGTCCACATTCGCAGGCGGTAGGCTGAAACATCCTTTTCCGGGCCGCTGTATGGCCTGAAATCAGGCAGGATGGGCGTTGCTGTGGCGGTTGGGCTGGGTTTAGCAGTTAAGGTTGGCGCAGGTGTTCGGCTGGGTGCCGGCGTAGTGGGCGTAGCGGTCAGAGTTGCGGTGGGCGGTGCAGGCGTGTCCGTTGCTGGTTCTTCAGGTGTTGCCGTTGCCTGTGGACTGCAACCTGCCAAAAAGACAACCATCAAGAGCATGGTTACGAAAATTCCACTCGCATTTTTCATTAGAAGCCTCTCCATTATGAATGAGACATAATTTCATTGTACAGCGTTTCACATATTTTGGCTTACGCAAAAAAAGCCCCCGACACGCTCTCAAGCATGCCGGGGGCTTTTTTGTTTTGTGGTTCTCTAAACCATTGTCCGCTGACTACTCGTTCTACTGGCGCATGGGGCAGGCAGGACGGGCGCGTGAAAAAACTATCGCACCAATTCAATATAATCCCGGGTGACCATTTCGCCACCGCCAAGCAGGGAGACCAGTTCGGCGGCCAGTTGGGCTTTCTTTTCGGCGTCTTTGCGGCTCCAGGTGCGGCTCTTGACCTCCAGGAAGTGTCCCAGGTCGGGCTTTTCGACCGTATCGAGGTTGATGTAGAACTCCTCGCCCTGATATTTGACCGACCAGCGCAGGCGCTCTTTTTCGATGACTTTCTCATCGGCAGGTTTGAAGTATTCGCGGTAAAAGCGCAGCGACTGTGTGGCCGGAGCCAGGTAGCGTGAGCGCGAGAGTAGCACATCCTGGCCCATCTCGCCTTCGCGGTTTTCGCCAATCAGCGTCAGACGCTGGCGGACGTTGGTGATTTTGCCTTTTGCATCAACAAAGTCGTCCTCGCGGTAGCGCAGGCGTCCCTGACCGGGTTCGTCAAAGGTAAAGTAGTTGTCATATTGGCGATAGTGGCGGGTATAGACGACCTCGATGCCGGGCTTTTTCAGCGCGTTCTTGACGATTTCCGGGTCGCTCACTTTGACTTTGGCCTGCACCTCGAAGGACTCTTCCTCAATCGAACCGCCCAGGGCAATCAGTTTGCTCAGAACCGACTGTTCGCGGGCAATCAAGAAGGCGTCAATCTTACGGGCATATTCATCCGCCTGCCTGAGCAGGTCGGCTTCGTCGAGGGTCAGCAGTTCGCGTCCGCGCATCAGCCAGCGCCCATTGACCATGACATCGGTCACATCGGTCGATTTGGCGGCATAGACAATTTGCGCGTAAGCATTATCGGGACTGCGCTCGAAGCGCGGCGAGTTGTGCAGCGGGTTCAAGTCCACCAGAATCAGGTCGGCGCGTTTGCCGGGTTCGAGCGAACCGGTGATGTCGCCGATGTGCATGGCGGCAGCCCCCAGGCGGGTGGCCATTGCCAGCGCCTCGCGGGCCGGAATGGATGTCGGGTCGTTGCTCTGGGTCTTGGCCATAAAGGCCGCCAGACGCACTTCCTCGAACATATCCAGGTCGTTGTTCGAAGCAGGGCCATCGGTGCCGATGCCCACGTTCAGGCCGGTTTCGCGCATTTTGGTTACCGGGGCCATGCCCGAAGCCAGTTTCAGGTTTGAGGATGGGTTGTGCGCCACACCCGCCCCGGCGTGCAGCAGGGTACGCATTTCGCCCTCGTCAATGTGGACGCAGTGCGCCGCCAGCACTTTGGCTTCAAACAGCCCTTGCTTTTTGACGTATGGCACAACCGGCATACCGTTTTCGTTGCGCATGTTCTCGACCTCGTAGGCGGTCTCGGCGATGTGGGTGTGCAGCGGCACGTCAAATTCGGCTGCCAGTTGGGCGGTGGCGCGCAGGATGTCGGGGGTGCAGGTGTAGGGCGCGTGCGGCGAAACCGCCGGGACGATGAGCGGGTGTCCTTTCCATTTTTCGATGAAGGCACGCGCCATCGCCAGGGCTTCTTCATAGGAAGGTGCATCGGGGGCGGGGTATTTCATCACCGTCTGGCCGAGCACGCCGCGCATTCCGGCGTCGGCGGTGGCCTGAGCCACGTCGTCTTCGAAGTAGTACATATCGGCGAAGCAGGTCACGCCGCTTTTGATGAATTCGGCGCAGGCAATCAGCGTGCCCAGGCGGCAGAATTCGGGCGAGACAAACTCGCGCTCAACTGGCATCATGTAGCCCATCAGCCAGACATCCAGGCGCAGGTCGTCGGCCAGGCCGCGCAGCAGGGTCATCGGGACGTGGGTGTGGGCGTTGACGAGGCCCGGCATCAGGATTTTGCCGCCGCAATCGAGGCTGGTTTCGGCCTGATACGCCAGCCGGATTTCGGCCTGTTCGCCGACAGCCAGAATTTTATCTCCGCTGATGGCAATTGCGCCGTGGCGGTATTGCGTGTATTCTTCATCCATGGTCAGGATGTGGGCGTTGTAGAGAATCAGGTCTGCTTTTTGGGGTTGGCTATCGAGTTTATCGAGATACATTCGCTCTCCTTGTGTTGGTGTTTGATGTGAGAATAGAGCGGGAGGGCATCCCGCTCTACATTGAAATTAATTTGATTATATTTATTATGAACTTGTCTGACAATTAAGTCAAGCGGTTTGGGCAAAGGCGGCAGGTCGCGCCTATGGCCTCCAGGCCAGAAAGACCTGCAAGGCGCGCAAATTTTGGGCGAAGTCGGTGTCGCGGTGGTTGGTGAGTTCGATGTCGATGGAGGCAATGCCGCGGGTGTTGGCGGCCCAGTCGGTCAGGTTGCCGGTGTAATCGCAGCCGGTATCGATGGGCGGCCAGGGGTAGTCGCTCACTTCGGCGACGGCTTCAGCCAGCCGGATGGAGGGCGGGAAGTCGGGCCGCCCCCCGGCGAAGATGCCGAGCGCGGCGCTGTGATAACTGATGAGCGCAACCGGTTTCAGGCTTTCGATATAACCTGCCAGGGCTTTGACTTCTGGTTCTGACCCGCCAAACTCTCCACCGGTGATGGGGCGCCAAATCCAACAGCCATCGCGCGGCCAGTCGGCTTTCCAGTTGTAGGGCCAGTTGCGGTTCAGGTCCACGTTGTTGGCGTTGGCGCGTCCGTCCACGCCCAGGGCGCGGGCCGAGCCATCGGGGTTCAGGTTGCGCAGGATGAACAGACTGGTGTCGGCGGGGATGACTTCGGGGTGGTCGTTCAGGAAGGCAATCAGTTCATCGGCCAGGCGGACGGTGTTGTATTCGTAACCGCCGTGAATTCCGGCCACAATCAGTTTGTGGGTGGGGCCAGAACCAAAGCGGTAGACTTCGAGCGGGCGTCCTTCGACGCTGTAGCCGATGGCCCGGTAGTTGCCGGGCGGCATTTGCATGGGGGTGACGCTGGGCCCAGGGGAGGGGGTCGGCCAGGGGGTGATGGTCGGGCGGCGGGTGGGCGGCGGGACTGGCGTAATGGAAGCGCGCGGGGTGCGGGTGGGCTTTCCAGCGGGGGTCGATAGCGAGGCGTATCGGCTGGGTTCGTTCCATGCGGCGGCGCTGAGGATGCCGCTAAAGTAGAAGAGCGCAACCAGGCCCAGGACGCCGAACAGGTTGAAGGCCCAGATGGCCGCCGCAATTCCACCCAGGCGTTTGCTCATGCGGGCAGGGTCTCCAGACGCAGCAGGTTGAGGGCCGTGTTGGCGGCCCAGGCGGGGGCGCTTTTGGGGTGTCCGCCGTAGGAGTAGCGGGCGGTTTTCTCGCCCAGGGGGGTGACGAGCGCAATTTCGAGGTCGATTTGGCCGTCGGCGGGGGTCAGGTGCAGACCGAGGCCGCAGGTCTGGCTGTTTTGGCGGGTGAGTTGTAACAGGTCGCTGGCTTCGGGCAGGACGGGCAGGCTTTGTCCGCCGGTGTAGGCGGGGTGTTTGCTGCGGGCCAGGCGTTGCAGCAGTTCGCCGCCCAGGTTGATTTCGAGGGCATTCAGGTTCCAGCCCTGGGATGCGATTTGGTTCAAGGTGACGCTCTCCAGGGTGTCGC
This sequence comes from uncultured Anaerolinea sp., assembly GCA_964571615.1. GTDB lineage: Bacteria > Chloroflexota > Anaerolineae > Anaerolineales > Villigracilaceae > UBA8950. The sequence goes on from CAZNCT010000013.1 coordinate 12,364, forward strand.
TGTCGGCCCCGAAGATGGCGCTGCCCAGGCGCTGACGGGCTTCGGCTTCGACGGGGGCTATCAGGGCGTCGGCTTCGGCTTCGCTTTCGGCCTTGGCGGTGATGCGGATGTCCACCACCGCGGCGTGGGCCGCCAGGCCAACGGTGGGGTTGGTGAGTTCTTCGAGGTCGCCAACGTGTTCGTCAATGACCGATTCGCCCATGCCTGCGACGTGCAGGATGCGGGCTTTGATCAGGCCGCGCAGTTGGTAGCGCTGGCGCAGGTAGGGGATGACTTCGTTTTCGAGCAGGTATTCCATTTCACGCGGCACACCCGGCAGGGAGATGATGCACTTGCTGCCCTGTTCGACGATGAAGGCCGGGGCCGTGCCGACCGGGTTGCGCAGGGCGATGGCCCCGGCGGGGACGTAGGCCTGGCGTTTTTGGTTTTCTCCGGCGGTGCGTCCGAAGCGGGCCATGCGCTCAACGATTTGGGCCCAGAGTTCTTCGCGGAACTCTGGCTGAACGCCAACGGCGCGGGCGACGGCCTCGCGGGTGGGGTCATCGACCGTTGGGCCGAGGCCGCCGGTGGTGATGATGATGTCGGTGCGCTGGAGCGTTTCGCGGATGACTTCGGCAATTCGGGCGGTGTTGTCGCCGACGGTGGCGGTGCGAAAGACATCGACGTTCAAATCGCGCAGTTTACGGGCCAGGTAGGCCGAGTTGGTATCGACGATTTCGCCGAGCAAGATTTCTGTTCCGATGGTGATGATTTCAGCAGAGGGCATGGGATTTTTGATTGGAGATTGGAGATTGGAGATTGGGGATTGATGATTGGGGATTGATGATTGGTTGACTTGTGTACCTGCTTACCTGTTTCCGTGTTCCCTGTTTACCTGTTTACCTGTTTACCTGTCTACCTCTACGCTCTTCCCGTTATTTTACCGTATCCAGTCCAATTTCTGCCTTGCGTAATGATTAACGAGAAATTGTGAAACTCGATATGCTTTTTTTATGACAAGATGCGCTTGCCGGGGAATTGGATTTGTTCTACACTTATCCTGTAGCGCGAAATATATTCCGCGTCAGGAGAATCGCCGGATGCGCGTGCGTGTGAAATTGATTGCCAATTATATGAAATTGCTGCCGCCTGGCACACAGGGAAATACCATCGAATTGGAGTGCCGGACAGGCGCAACGATTGGCGATTTGCTTGGGCCGCTGGGCGTTCCGCTCGATGACAGCACGGTACTGCTCCTGAACGGCCGCCAGGCCGAAGCCGATGCGCTGCTGATGGATGGTGATATGGTCACGGCGTTTTCGGCGATTGCGGGGGGCAGCGGATTGGGAAGCGGATTCAAAACCGGATAACCGGATGACCGGATGACCAGACAACCGTACAACCGGATAACCGGAACAACAACCACGAAGGAGATGAATATGCACGGCTGGCACGGACGACTTTTGCGGGTAGATTTGACCCATCAGAAAGTTTCCATCGAAAGCATTGACCCCAAAATTCTCAAGGATTACATCGGCGGGCGCGGGCTGGCGATTCGCTACCTGTATGACGAAGTGGACCCGCAGGTGGATCCCTTCGCCCCGGAAAATAAACTGATTTTCACCACCGGCCCGCTGACGGCCACCACCGCCCCGACGGGCAACCGCTACATGGTCGTCACCAAGTCGCCGCTGACGGGGGCGCTGGCGCATTCCAATTCCGGCGGCGATTTCCCAACCTGGATGAAGCGCACCGGCTTCGATATGTATATCTTCGAGGGCAAGGCGGCCAGCCCGGTCTATGTTTGGGTGAACGAGGACGAGGTGGAAATTCGCCCGGCGGCTCATCTGTGGGGCAAGGAAGTCCCCGAAACAACCGATGCCCTGCTGGCTGAGACTCATCCTGAAGCCAAAGTCGCCTGCATTGGCCCGGCTGGCGAGAAGCAGGCCCTGATGGCCGCGATTATGAACGACAAACACCGCGCGGCAGCCCGCTCTGGCGTGGGGGCGGTGATGGGCAGTAAGAATCTCAAGGGCGTGGTGGCGATGGGCAGAAAAAACCCGGCCTTCTACGATGATGCCGGGATGCGCGCCTTGAGCGTGGAACTCTCGAAGGAAGTCGGCGCGGATGTCAAGAAAGGCTCGAACCTGCGCATTTATGGCACGGCCTACGTGCCCCAAGTGACCAACGCGCTCGGCATTTTGCCGACCCGCAATTTTCAGACCGGGGTGTTCGAGGGCGTGGATAAAATTGACGGGGTGGCGCTTAAGAATTCGTATCTGATTACCCATAAGCCCTGTTACCGCTGTCCCATTTCGTGCGGACGCCTGACCGAAGTCCCCGAAGGCAAGTATGCGGGCAAGGGCGAAGGGCCGGAATACGAGACGATTTCATCGCTCGGGACGGCCTGTGGTCTCGATGACCTGGCCGGACTGCTCAAGGCCAACTATCGCTGTAACGAACTGGGCCTGGATACGATTTCGACTGGCCTGACAATCGCCGCCGCGATGGAAATGTACGAAAAAGGTATCATCACCGATGAGCAGACCGGCATGCCGCTGCGCTTTGGCGACGCCGATGCGGTCATTGAGATGGTCAATCAGATTGGCTATCGTCAGGGCTTTGGGGATGTGCTGGCCGAGGGCAGTTACCGCCTGGCGGAGCATTACGGCCACCCGGAAATGTCCGTCACCGCCCGCAAACAGGAATTCCCCGGCTACGACCCGCGCGGCGCGCAGGGCATGGGGTTGCTCTACGCCACCTCAAACAAGGGCGCTTCGCACATGGAAGGCGATGTGGCTTACGAGGAGGTCTTCGGCGTGCCGGTGAAGGCTGACCCGCTTTCGACCGATGGAAAAGCGGAATTGGTGGCGCGTTTTCAGGACGCCTTCGCGCTGATTGATTCGGGCGGCGTGTGCGTGTTCTTTGCTATCCGCTATGCGTTTACCAAAGAGATGATGGTCTGGCCGAATCGGCTGTCGCAATTGCTGAACCTGACCACCGGCGCGAACTACACGCCCGATGAAGCCTTGCAGGCCGCCGAGCGGGTCTATACGCTGGAGCGGCTGTTCCTGCTGAAGGCAGGTTCCGGGCCGGAGCAGGATACGCTCTCGCCGCGCCTGCTTAACGAGCCGCTGCCCGAAGGCCCCGCCAAAGGCCGGGTGGTTGATTTGGACAAAATGCTGCCCGAATATTACGCCTACCGCAACTGGCCGGGCGGAATTCCCGCGCCCGAGAAGTTGGCCGCGTTAGGGCTGTAGAAAATCGCCGTCCCGAAGGTGAGCAATCTTTGGGACGGCGATTTTGTTTTAAGTCCGGATTTACTTGCATTCCAAAAATATGCTCTTTATCACTTGATTTCAAACCAAAAATGATTTATTAAGTAAATACTACAAAAATCGTCCTTTTTGTTGTGCCGGGTCTGGCCGGTGGGGCGATGGGTTATTCAGGAGGTGATACCAATGAAAAATAGTTTTTTGAAGCAGGTCTTTTTTGTTTTTATGGCACTGTTACTCCTGGTTGGGCCGCTTAACATCACCCCAGCCTATGCCCTGGACGCCCCGGTGCCGATTGCGCCCGATGACGGCATGGTGGCGACAGCAGAGGACACGCCTCCGATTGGTATCCCGGAGTTCAAGTGGACGGCGGTCACCGGAGCAACCAACTATCGCTTCCAAATCAGCGCGACGCCCGGTTTCTCAACAACCATCGTAAATGAGACGACCGTCAATACTTCTTACACCCCCAAAGTTTCTTTTGCCGATGGTGTGTATTACTGGCGTGTGCGGGTCGAGACACCCACCCCCGCCAGCGCCTGGAGCACCGAGCGAAGTTTTACCAAACAATGGGCTTCTTTTTATAACTACCCGAGCCTGACATCGCCCGACAACATGGCGACAGTGGATTTTTATGATGCGCCGCTCTTCTCGTGGACATCGGTGATGGGCGCTGCCAAATACAAATTACAGATTTACGCCAGCCCCGGCGGTTGGGCTACACCCACTTACACTGCTACCACCTTAACCACCACTCATCAGCCTGCCAACAAACTGGCCAATGGCACCTACTACTGGCGGGTTGTGCCAGTCGATTCGGGAAACCGGGATGGTACCCCCAGCGAGGAGCGGGTTTTCACGGCGGGGTATAACCCCATTCCGACTCTCCTCGAGCCGGTTAATGGCGCGACCCCAACCTTTACCCCAACCTTTCGCTGGACAGCCGTGCGCGGCGCGCAGTTCTATCGTCTGCAATACACGACCGACCCGGCCTTCGGAACCGGGATTACCACCGTTGATACGCGTAACACGTCTCATACGCCGGTTGCTACCCTGAACAACGATGTCAACTATTACTGGCGGGTGCAAGCCTTTTCGGGCAGTTCAATCTCAGATTGGACGCCAATTTATAGCTTTATCAAACGCTGGTACATCAAACCTGTCTTGCTCACGCCGACCAATGGCTATCAGCAGGTGCGCTTCCCCTTCTTCAGTTGGACACCTGTCCCGGGTGCGGCTTATTACCACGTTGAATTGAGCACCAATCCTAACTTTAGCCCTCTTTTTGACGAAGGTGATACAGCCAATACTTTTTGGAGCTCGAACAAATATGATGGCGCCGACCTGACTTATTACTGGCGGGTAACACCTGTAGATGGCAGCGACAAACCCGGGCGGGTTAGCGATACGTTTTCTTACCGCTCTATTTATAGCGCGGTAGCGCCAGACCTGGTCTATCCACCTTATTACTATATCCCTAATAGTTTTGCTGGATTTCCTGATGTCTCGGTCAACCCTTATGAAGAACGGACTGTGGCTGCGCCCATTTTTATCTGGCACCGCTCATTGACCCCGCTCGATGCCAGCCCGGCAGGGGAGGTGTATGCCGAGGCTTATCGCTTGCAGGTCTCTACCACATCGACCTTCTCGACGATTGTTTGGACAGTCGATACTGAGAATACCTACGCCGCTCCCACCGCGGCCAATCCTTTCAACCCGGCGCCGAATACCGATTATTACTGGCGCGTGCGTCCCCTGATTGGCGGTGTTGAAGTAGACAACTGGAGCCAGGTCTGGAGGACGCGCTTTGATCCCTCAAAGGCTCTCCCGGCGACAGATTCCACTGCCCCGGTTTTGATTCGGCCTACCAATGGCTTTGAACTGGCAGAAGCGACCCCGCTGCTGGAGTGGTTCCCAATGAGCGGCGCCAGCGCTTATGATGTTCAAATCAGCCGCGCTTCGGATTTTACCGAAGTGGTTGATTCTGCTACGGTTACTTACCCGGCCTACGTCCCCACCCAGGCTCTTGCACAGCGCAGTCTCGGAGATGTCGATTTTGGGGTCTATTACTGGCGTGTCCGCAAATCACCAAGCGGTACCTGGAGTGAGACCCGCCGCTTCCAGATTGCGGCTCAAAGTCAATGGGCTTCGAATCGTACCCTGGGTACCAACCAGTTACAAATTGGTTCCGATACCAACCAGGGTACCGAGAGCCTGGGCAACGCTTCGTATAATCTGACCAGCCTGTATGCAGCGCAATCCTCCAGCCGCTGGTATTTTGGCTTCAACGTCCCGCCCTCGCCGAGTTTGAATGTGACTTATGCCCTGTACCTGGATATTGACCATGTTGAAAACTCGGGCGGCGCAACCGACCCGCGCGGCTACAGCATCAGCACCATTGCGGGCTATCGGCCCGAATATGTGATTTATGTCTTGCAGAAATCGGGCGCTTATAGTGCCAGCGAGGCGTTTATCCAGCGCTGGAATGGCACTTCATGGGACGGCGAACAAGATTTGGATACCGTTGGCGGGCAGGTTTTTTATAGCGGCGGTTATGTTGAAATCTCTCTGCCAAATACGGTGATAGGCTATCAGGATACGACTGGCAGTTATGCGGTAGCGCTTTTGAGCCTTCCCGCAACCACTGGTCAGCCCCAAGACTCGGTTCCTTCCAGTCCCAACATCCCGGGTGGCGCGCTGGTCAGCCGGTTTTCGAATGTCACCGAGCGCATGAATACCTTTACCCCGCCGACCAACGCCGGGGTTGACCCGACCATTTTCCCCACAGTTCTTCCGTTTATCTGGGATTACTCTATTCGTACACCTGTTTCTGGCGCATTCCTGAAAGTCTATACTGACCCTCTGTTTACGACCCAGATAGCCGATTACGACTATAAAACGACTGCCGGTTATTGGGCCAGGGCTTATCAATCCCCCGAAGAAGACTTAATTGGTGACAATACCTATTACTGGCGGGTGCAGCCTCGTTATCGTGTCGGCACCGTTTTGTATGCCGGTGCCTGGAGTCAGGGCTGGCGCTTTGAGCGCAAGGGGTTTGTGCCCCAGAACTTGCAGACTTCGGTGACGTTTGCAACCCCGACTTTTTCCTGGGACATCGTGGAAGGCGCTGAGTATTACACCGTACAGGTGGATGACGACCCGAACTTCGGCTCAACTGCTATTAATCAGACAACCCGCCAGACGGCGTTTACACCCACTACCACGCTGGCCAATGGCTCGTATTACTGGCGTGTGCGCGCTCATCGTTGGGATGGCGTCATCAATGCCTGGTCGGCCAGTCAGAGTTTTACGCTCTCCCTGCCGGTGCCTTCTGGTTTGAACCATATCCCCTCGGGGGCTGTCAGCCGGGCGCCGACTCTGTGCTGGGATCCAATCCTGGTCAATGCGCCATCCACCAGCACCCCGGTCCTGGCGGCCTGGAAGTATCGGGTTCAGGTCAGCAAAGACCCCGCGTTTACCACCGTCTTTGATAGTGTTGATACGGAACAGGCCTGTTGGACACCCAGCAAGGCCTACGAGGATGCCCAGTATTACTGGCGGGTCGCGATGATAGATGGCAACGCCCGGCTTGGTAATTACAGCCCGGCGGCAACCTTTACCAAGCAGTACCTGGCTCCGACTCTGGTTAGCCCGGCTTCTGGCGCTCGAACGCCCGGCCCGCAATCGTTTGTCTGGACTCCCGTTGCCGGGGCAGCCAAATACAAGTTCGAGTCGGCCAAGAATCCGACCTTTGCGCCGACCTACGAAACCGTGACAACCGAAAATACGCGCTGGATGCTGACCAAGAAGTATGACATGAACGTCACTTACTATTGGCGCGTAGCGATTTTGGATGCCGAAGGCAAAGCCGGGCCTTTTGTGGGCGCAACCATGATTGTTAGCGACCGCGTCTTTGAAGATGTTCCGCCAGGCTATTGGGCCAAAGATTACATCGAACGACTCTACAATGCCGGGGTTACTGGCGGCTGTGCGACGACCCCCAGCCTGCTCTATTGCCCCGAGCGGACGGTGACCCGCGCCCAGATGGCTATTTTCCTGCTCAAAGGCATGTATGGCCCCGACTACGCACCGCCGCCGGTTGGTAGCAGCACCGGCTTTGCGGATGTCCCAACCTCGTATTGGGCTGCCGCCTGGATTAAGCAGTTGGCTGCCGAAGGCATCACCGGCGGCTGTGGCAACGGGAACTTCTGCCCCGACAATGCGGTGACCCGCGCCCAGATGGCGGTCTTCCTGCTCAAAGCCATCTATGGCTCGGCTTATGTCCCGCCGCCGGTTGGGACAACCTCGGGCTTTCTCGATGTGCCGATCACCAGTCCGTTTGCGCCCTGGATTAAGCAGTTGGCTGCTGAGGGCATCACTGGCGGCTGTGGCGGTGGAAATTACTGCCCATCGAACGCCGTAAATCGCGCTCAGATGGCGGTTTTCCTGGTCAAGGCGTTTAATCTGCCTTGATAGGATAAGTTTTACTCACACAAAGTGCCGCTGGCGATGAAAAATCTTGCCAGCGGCACTTTTTTGCTTGTATGTTGGTCAATTAAGGCAGCACTTCTATTTGACCGATGATCATCGATGCCGAAGAACTGGGGTAATCATTCAGGGCATAACTGCACCCATATTGCCAGAAGTAGTGCACAAAAATATCATATTGCCCCGGGGTGTCCGGCGCAGTAAAACTGATATTCTCAGAGCCATTTTGCCCCGGGAAAACACCCGGAATCCCGTCGTAGGCGCAGGAGCCAAAATGGCTGTTTTGCAGCCCTGAAACCAACTGGGCAATACAGCCCGGGCAGAAATCTGCATTCCAGAGCTGATAGTCATAGGCCAGGCTAACCTGGCTGCCAGGGCCGACGCTGGCAAAAGTCCCATAGCCGTTAATACTCACGTTGCCGATGCTGAAAGGCGGTTGTCCCGGGTCGTTGGGTGTCGGGCTGGGTGGGACGATGGTGGGGATAAAGGTTGGGGTAGGGGTCAGCGTCCAGGTTGGTGTCCAGGTGGCGGTGTTGGTCAGGGTTGATGTCGGGGTAAATGTCCAGGTAAGGGTGGGCGTTGGCGTCCAGGTTGGCGTCCACGTGGCCGTGTTCGTTTGGGTTGATGTCGAGGTGGATGTCCAGGTTGGGGTGTTGGTAAAGGTCGGTGTCCAGGTTGGGGCTGGGGCCTTTGTCCTGGTTTTGCTTGGGGTCAGGCTGGGTGCGAGAACCGTGACGGTGCGCGTTGGTGTGTTAGAAGCCGTCAGCGTGGGTGTCATTGAACTGCTTGGCGATGCGCTCAGGGTTACCGTGAGTGTTGCCGTTTGCGTTACAGTTGCCGATGCGGTGAATGTGGCTGAAGCGCTTGCGGTTGCCGTTGGGGTCGTCGTATTTTCGGGCAGCAGGGTGGCCGGGGCTGAGACCTGTTGCACGATTGCCTCAAGCAGGGATGGCGAGGTCTGGCTCGTGATTGGCGGGCTGATGGGCGTTCCATTGAGGAGCGAGACCACTGAGTCTAAAAATGTGACCTGCTCTTTTTCAGCATAAATGCTTTCAAGTGGCTCCGAAGCCGGGATAGGCTCAAGACCGGCTTGCTCCAGCACGGCGTTAATGGGCGCGACAAATTCCAGCGGAATATTTTTTTCAATGGTCGTTTCAAACTGCGCCGAAAGCGGGTTATCTGGCAAGGCTCCAAAGGCAGCCGTGCCAATCATCATAGCACTCAGGGCCGAGGCAATCACTGCCCGCACAAATTGCGAGGCCGCTTTTGGCTTTTGGAGATTGGCGCTTGAGCGCCGCCCAGGCCGTTCGGGCACACTGCTTTCTGCTAACGGGCTGGGCCTTCGTTTCAAGAGATGCTGCGCAGGGCGATTCTCCCGGCTTGCGCTGGAGTTTTCCATTTTGGGGCTAAGCCTTTGTTGAAATTCCCGCCGCTTTTAGCGCCTTCATGGCGTGTATAAACATACGCATTCGTTGAACGCCGAACGATTCGTCGGGGGGAATAAAGAAGCGGATTTTGAATTCGGCATAACCGTAACCGGTGGTATACATATTGACATGTGGCTTGAACCAGCTGGTACGTGCCTGGGGTTCAAATGTCTCAACCGCTGCATACAGAACCTCGACGGCTTTTTCCAAATCCTGATTGAGCGGTACGGGGACAATCGTTTCAATCCGTAACCCCGGATTGGTGGAGTAGTCAATAATCGTATTGTTCAGGATGACTGAGTTGCGCACAACAATGCGCGTTCCATCGTAGCAATCCAGGTGTGTAAAGGTGGTCGAGATGGAGACCACTGTTCCTTCAAAATCGCCTACGGCAATATAATCATCGACTTCAAAGGGCTTGGTAAAGAACAAAATTAATCCGGCTACCAGGTCTGCCGCCAGACCCTCCGAGCCGATGGCCAGAGCGCCGGTAAGGGCGGTGACCAGCACTACCACCAGGCCGGTCGCGCCGGTCTGGTCGAGGATGATTTTGAAGGTGAAAACCATGACGCCCAGCCAGGCCAATCTCGCAATGAAGAGCGCCCAGGTCTTGCCAAGCGGTTTTGCCAGCACATTTTGTAAGACTTTATACAAGATGAAAGCGGCCAGATAACCAATGAACGCAATCAGAATCGCATTGACGAAAGTCATCGCAAAGGGCACAAGAGCGTCAATCATGGTTTCCCTCCGGTTGATTTATTAAAATTGTACAGCCTGCTCAATCGAAATACAATTGGCAAAGGCGCTAGAGCAGTTTATGTTATGTGACATAAAAAAAACAGCGCAGTTTTGGCTGCGCTGTTTCTCTTCTATTCCACACCCAGATAGGCGTGCTGTACCATTTCGTTGTTTTTCAAGTTTTTGGCTGTATCACTTAAGACAATTTGCCCGGTTTGCAGCACATAGCCGCGATGAGCAATCGAGAGTGCCATGAGCGCGTTTTGCTCTACCAGCAGAATCGTTGTGCCTTTTTCGTTCATCTGTTTGATGATGTCGAAGATGAGTTCCACCAGCACCGGCGCCAGGCCCATTGAAGGCTCATCCAGCATCAGCACGCGCGGGTTAAGCATCAAACCGCGCGCAGTTGCCAGCATTTGCTGTTCACCCCCCGAAAGCGTGCCACCTTTTTGGTTAATGCGTTCTTTTAGCCGGGGAAACAGGCTAAAAGCATATTCCATCCGGCGTTCCATCTCTGCCGGGTCGTTCAGGGTAAAGGCGCCCAGTTCCATGTTTTCTCGCACAGTCAGTTTTGGGAAAATTCCACGCCCCTCAGGAACGTGTCCCAGGCCGCGCTGTACAATCAGGTGTGGGTCGGTGTGTGAAATATCCTGGCCCTCAAAGAGCACGCTGCCCTGGCGCGGGTGAAGCAGGCCCGAAATAGTGCGCAGGGTTGTCGATTTTCCTGCCCCGTTGGCGCCAATCAGAGTCACAATCTCACCTTCGTTTACCTCCAGCGAGATGCCCTTGAGTGCATGAATACGGCCATAGTAAGAATGAACATTCTCCAGTTTCAGGATGGTCTTGCTGCTCATGCGACCTCCTTGTTTTCGTGCTGGCTGGCAACAGCGCCTCGACCCAGGTAGGCCTCAATAACCCTTTGGTTGGCGCGGATTTCGGCGGGCAGGCCCTCAGCAATTTTTTCGCCGTAGTCCATGACACTAATTCGTTCTGAGATGCTCATCACGACGCGCATATCATGTTCAATCAGCAGGATGGTGACGCCCTTCTCGTCCCGAATGCGGCGGAAAAGCCGGATGGCCTCTTCTGTTTCCTGTGGGTTCATACCGGCAGTCGGTTCATCGAGCAAGAGCAAAAGGGGATTGGCGGCCAGAGCGCGGGCAATTTCTACCCGCCGCTGTCCACCGTAGGGCAGGTTTTTGGCCAGTTCGTTACCAACCGCCGGGTTTAGGCCAACATATTTGATGAGTTCAAAAGCCTTGGCTTCGGCCTCTTTTTCCTCTTCTTGAAAAGACTTGACGCGCAGGGTGGCCGAGAGCATGGTCTGCTTGAGATGGACAGACATGCCGACCAGGATATTTTCAAGGACGCTCATTTCGCCAAACAGGCGGATGTTTTGAAAGGTACGCGAGATTCCACGCTCTGCAATCTGGTCAGGGCGCAGGCCGATTAGGGAATGTCCGTTGAAGATGATTTGGCCCTCCTCGGGACGGTAAATTCCGGTCAGGGTATTAAAGAAGGTAGTTTTTCCGGCGCCGTTTGGCCCGATAATTGAGACAATTTGTCCTTTTTCGAGCGAAAAATTCATTTTGTTGACAGCAACCAGGCCGCCAAAACGCTTTACGACATCGGTGGTCTCTAACAAGAGCATTTTGGGCTTCTCCTTATTCTTCTGATTTTGACTCTTCTGCAATTTGTCGCTGGCGGCGTTCTGCCGGAATAAGCCCGGCTGGCCGGAAAATCATCATCAAAATCAAAATCAGGCCAAATAACAGACGCTGGTACTTGGCCGGGTCTAATTGAGTCGAAAGGTCGCGCCAGGCAAAGTTGATAATTGGGATGACAGCGTCACTCTGCCGCAGCTGGCTCAAGTAGAGAGATAGTCCTTGCAGGACTTGCAGGTTGAGAATCGTTACAACTGCTGCACCCAGAATAACGCCTGGGATGCTGCCAATGCCCCCCAGAATGACCATTGTCAGAACGCCGATGGATTGCATGAATGAAAATGACTCAGGGCTGACAAAGGTACGGCTGGCGGCCACCAGAACACCCATTGTCCCTGCAAACGATGCGCCCACTGCAAAGGCGGCCAGTTTCATCTTGACCAGCGGAATGCCCATTGCAATTGCGGCGGTCTCGTCTTCACGGATGGCAGTCCAGGCGCGGCCAATTTTTGAGTCTTCCAGGTTGCGCGCCACCAGAATAATCAGGCCGATAATGACCAGCGACAGCAGGTAAAACAAGACATTGTACAGTTCGCCGGTTGAAACAGGCCGCTGAATAATTCCCGAAAAGAGCGCATTGAATCCGTCCACAAACTCTGGCGCGAGGGATGGGCGCTGAATGGGGGTAATGCCTTGCGGGCCATTTGTAAAATTGAGCGGTTTATCCAGGTTGTTTGCCAGCACCCGAATTACTTCGCCAAAGCCGAGGGTCACAATCGCCAGGTAGTCGCCGCGTACGCGCAAGACCGGCAGACCCAACAGCAAACCAACCAGCGCCGCTACAATGGCGCCCAGAATCAGGAAAAGATAGAAGTAATCTTGCGGCAAAAGGAAGGGCGTTCCAACCGGGGCCGTGCCGGGGGTGGCATTCAGCAGGAAAATTTGCTGTGACCCAAAAAAGCCCCACAGGTAGGCGCCGACGGCATAAAAAGCGGCATAACCCAGGTTAAGCAATCCGGCAAAGCCAACCACAATGTTCAGGCCAAGCGCCAGGGCAGCGAAAACGCTAATCTGGAAGATGACTTCCAGATAGAAGATGTTGCGCAGCCCCAGGATGGGCATAACCCCGAGCAGCAGAACTGCTACAGACAATGCTTTGAAGCCGCTGTGCATTTTGAAGTAATAAATTTCGGCCAGGACAACCAGCAGAAAGAGAAATGCAATCGTCGAACGTGGGCTGGCGTAGACCAATACGGCCCCCAGCACGAGATGGGCCAGGGTCACAAAATAGGGGGTGTAGCCTTCTCCCAGTTTGTTCCAGATGGCAGAGAGTTTGTTGAGCGCTTCTTTCATTGCCTGCCTCCTAGGCTTTCTGGCCCACATTTTCGCCCATCAACCCGTGCGGGCGGAAGATGAGCACCAGGATGAGAATGGCAAAAGCAAAAATATCTTTGTATTCTGCTCCGGCCGCTCCCATGGTAAAGGCCGACATGTAAGTCCCTGAAAAAGTTTCCAGCATTCCCAGAATAATGCCGCCCAACAGGGCCCCGGTCAGGTTGCCAATCCCGCCCAGCACGGCAGCGGTGAACGCTTTCAGGCCGGGAAAGAAGCCCACAAACGGGTCAATGCGCGTGAATTTGAGTGCATAGAGCACCCCTGCCGCACCGCCCAGCGCGCCGCCAATCAAAAAGGTCAGCGAGATAATCCGGTTGACGTCAATGCCCATCAGGCTGGCAGTTGCGCGATCCTGGGCGACAGCGCGAATTGCGCGCCCAACTTTGGTTGCATTCACCAGATAGTTTAGCCCAACCAGCATGAGCACGGCGGCCACAATCACAATGATAGATTTGACCTGAATCCCCAGCACAATCACGCTGGTTCCAATCGGAATTTCGCCAAACACGATGCGATTATCGAAATTTCCAAACGTTGGAATAATGCGATGGAACTGCCCGGTCGTCAGGCTTTCAATCAGGCGGATGGCGTCTTGCAAAAAGAATGAGACCCCAATGGCTGAGATGAGCGGCACCAGGCGCGGGGCATTTCGCAGCGGACGGTAGGCAATCCGCTCGACAGAGATGGCGGTCAGGCCGGCAATCAGCATGCCGCTTAAGATAGCGATAATCAGCCAGAAGTACGCCAGGGATAGTGAGCCGCTGGCGAGCAGCCCTGCCGCGTTCAGAACAATCAACAGTTCCACCCCCACAAAGGCGCCAACTGCAAAAATTTCAGAGTGAGCGAAATTGATGAATTCCAGAACGCCATAAACCATGGTGTAGCCCAGTGCAATGGCGGCATATACAAAGCCAATGGTCAACCCGTCCAGAATTACCTGGGGCAGATTGACCAGCGTGTAGGTCAGCAAACTGACCTTTGATTTTTCCAGGAGCGTTTGCCCCACAATGGTTTGGTCGAGAATTAGCGCAAGCAAAATCACAATCAGCGACAGGACGACGCTGCTGATGAGAGAAAAAGCAATCATTTGTCCAACAGGTTGTAGGAGTTCTCGCAGATTAACTGTTCTGACGAATTGCTTCATTCCGTGCTCCTGAAAAAGAAATTTTCCCGGCCCCTGGCAAACAGGGGCCGGGATGTCTGGCCTGTATCAAACTTACTTGCTGGGCGGGGCAATATCCAGCGTTTGTACAACAGCGTTTTCGCTCCACTTGGCGGGGTCAGCCGAATTGACCTGGATAATGAAGTATTGGGCTGTGATGGGGTCGCCAACACTGTTGAAGGTGAAGGTGCCGGTAATGCCGGGGAAGCCGCTCAGGGCGCGGATGGCTTTGGCAACTTCGGGGCGGGTGGGCATTTCGCCATTTTTGCTCTTGGCTACGTTTTCAATTGCGGTCAGACAGATGGCCATTGAGTCGTAGGCCTGGGCCGCAAAGGGAGCCGGGTCAGAGCCGAACTTGGCTTTGAAATCGGTCACGAATTTGGCGGTTCCGGGGTAGAGCGATGCCGGGCCAGAAACCGTCGAGTAGAACATTCCGCCGCCCTCCAGCAAAGACGGCCCGGCGATGTTGACCAGCTCGGGCGAGTCAAGGCCATCAGGGCCCATAAACATGCCTTTGAAGCCTTTTTCGCGAGCCTGCTTGAAGAGCACGCCAGCCTGGTCAAACATGCCGCCCAGGTAAACCAGGTCGGGGTTGGCGTTGCTGATGGAGTTGGTCAGGGCGTCAAAGTTGGCTTTTTCTTCGGTGCCTTCAAATCCCAAGACCTGAATGCCAATCTTTTCGGCTTCCAGTTTGAAGAACTCGGCCACACCCTGGCCGTAAGCGGTCTTGTCATGGACAATGAACACGCTGGTAATACCGCGCGACTTGGCAAAGTTAGCGCCTACCACACCCTGAACATCATCACGACCGACCAGGCGGTTGACTTCGAGGTAGCCGCGGTCGGTAACACGCGGGTTGGTATTGGCGGGCGAGACGTTTGCCAGACCGGCATTGTGATACTCTTCCGACGACGGAATTTGCACGCCGGAGTTGTAGTGACCAACGACGCACAGGATGGCCGGGTCAGAGACAATCTGTTTGGCGTTGGCGACACCGACATCAGGATTGGCCTGGTCATCGAAGGGCGCCAGTTCTACCTTGAAGCCCATCTCGGTCAGGGGGCCGCTCAACTGCTCGAGGGCCAACTGGGCGCCGTTTTTGATATCGACGCCGACGTTCGATTGGCCGCCCGAAAGCGGGGACTGGGTGGCAATTTTGATGACTTTGGCGCTGCTGCCAGCATCACCGCCAGACGCCGGGGCGCAAGCGGCCAGAACAAGGCTGGCAACGACCAGCAAAGACAGGACAACCAACAAGCGTTTCATCTACCTTCCTCCTTATGGAAACTGAATGGAATGGCGTTGCTGTTCGCCTGCATACCAGATATCAATTGTCTGCGTATTTCCCTGCCCGGCGAACAGTTATAGAATACGGCAATTTTGATTTACGGTCAATACGAAGCCCAACCCCTTAACGCATTTTTTATCGCTAAAAAAATGCCGCGAACAACAGGGTTCGCGGCATTTTGCTGGTTAGCCTTTTAGTTGGGCGCGGACGTCAATCTGGTCAAGGCGGAAGACCAGGTAAAACGAGATGGCCAGACTGAGCAGGCTGGTGATGGTAAATGCCCAGTCCACGACGCCTTTGTTGCTGACCGAGGTGGAAAAGAACAACATCAACCGGATGATGAAGTTCAGCCCTTGCAGGAAAATTGTGAAAGTCAGCGCCAGCGGTTTCCCTTGATAGAGGAAGTACCCCGAACCCAGCAACAGGACAGCCGCCACAATGACAGCGCCAATCCCATTCAACAAGATGTCTGCTGGCAGCAGCAGGGGGGCCAGGGTCGGTAAGACAAAAAAGAGCACGATGCGGTTGTTAATTTTCATTGTCTCTCTCCGCTTAATGACCGCCGAGGTAGGCTTCAATGACCGTCGGGTTGTGGAGCACGTCCTGGGCGTCGCCTTCCAGGGTGATTTGGCCGGTTTCAAGCACATAGGCGCGGTCGGCAATAGAAAGCGCCATTTGGGCGTTTTGCTCTACCAGCAGTACGCTTGTTCCCTGCTTGTTGATGTTCTGGATGATTTCAAAGATTTGCTCCACCAGGATGGGCGAGAGCCCCATCGAGGGTTCATCCAGGAGTAACATGGTCGGGTGTGACATCAGCGCCCGCGCAATGGCCAGCATTTGTTGTTCACCGCCCGAAAAGGTGCCACCCAACTGATTTTGGCGTTCTTTCAGGCGCGGAAAGAGTGTGAAGACTTTTTCGAGGTCTTGCTTGAACAGGGCTTTGTCTCGCTGGGTATAGGCGCCCATTTCCAGGTTTTCCATGACCGTCAGAGTGGCAAAGATTTTACGGCCTTCAGGAACCTGCACAATCCCTTTTTGGACACTTTGTTCTGCCGGGGTCATCGTGATATCTTCGCCGCGGAAGATAACCTTGCCCTCGCGTGGCTGTAACAGCCCCGAAATGGTCGAGAGCGTTGTGCTTTTGCCTGCGCCGTTGGCCCCAATCAGGGCAACGATTTCGCCCTGGTCCACATGGAAGTCGATGCCCTTGAGCGCATGGATGGCCCCGTAGTACACATGGAGGTTTTTCACTTCGAGCATCATTGGGCTTTACTCCGTTTGAATTTTTCAGCCAGTTCAGCGGCGCCGCGGCCCAGGTAGGCTTCTACCACACGCGGGTTGGATTGAATTTCTTGCGGCGGGCCATTGGCTATCACTTCGCCAAAATCCATGACGGTGATTTTTTCACATACGCCCATCACTACCCGCATCTGATGTTCGATGAGCAGAATGGTGAGTTTGAATTTGTCGCGGATGAAGTGAATCAGCTCCATCAGCGCAACAGATTCGGCCGGATTCATGCCCGCTGCGGGTTCATCCAGGAACAACAGGGTCGGTTCGGCAGCCAGGGCGCGGGCGATTTCGAGGCGGCGTTGTTCGCCATAGGGCAGGTTGCGGGCAATTTCTCCCTGGCGGTCCTCAAGCCGGAAAATGCTCAGAAAATCTTGCGCTTTTTCGAGCAGTTCTTTCTCTTTGACTTCAAACTTTCCATTACGCAAAATGGCATCCTGAATGCTATACCCGGCATGAGAGTGATAGGCAATGCAGACGTTCTCCAGCACGGTCAGGCTGGGGAACAGGCGGATGTTCTGAAAGGTGCGGGCAATTCCCATCTGATTGATGACGTGGGGGGGCAAACCGCCAATTTCCTGCCCTTTGAAGGTGATGGTTCCGGCGGTGGGTTGGTAAACGCCAGTAATCAGGTTAAAGACAGTCGTTTTTCCGGCGCCGTTGGGGCCAATCAGCCCGGCCAGGTCGCCTGGTTGTAGTTCGAGGTTGAAGTTGTTGACTGCGCGCAGGCCGCCAAAATTCTTGCTCAGGCCTGAGACCTTGAGCAAAGGCCCTGGCGCGTAGGTTGGGGTTGTTGTCATGAGCGCGCCTCCGTAACCGATTCGCCTTCAGCGGATTGGGGTTTTCGCAGTGGCGGTAAGACCTGCCGCAGGAAAGGAATTTCATAATTTCCGAAGATGCCCGCCGGTCTCAGTAACATCGTAACCAGCAGCAAGAGCGGGTAAACTACAAATCGCCAGGTTTCAAAGCCTTGCGGCAAGAACAGGCGCAGAACCCCTTCCAGAATTAAGGCCCAGGCGAAGGCGGCAAAAACTGTCCCGGTGATACTGCCCAGGCCGCCAAAGACAACGATGATCATCGGGTCAAACGATTTAATGAAGTTGAACGTATCGGGGTGCAGGAAGCCGTTGATGTGTGCATACAGCCCTCCCGCCAGCCCGGCCAGAAAACTTCCCATCACAAAGGCCATAATTTTGTATTCGGCGATGTCAATGCCCATGGCTTTGGCGGCAATCTCGTCTTCGCGCACTGAAATGATGGCCCGTCCATAGCTGGAGCGCAACAGGTTGCGCACCACAGCAACCACCAGTACCAGGAAGATGAACACCCAAAATAGCGAGGTCACTTTGGGAATACCAACCATGCCGCGCGCACCCTTCATTTCGACAAAGCCCAGCAGGGTATCGGAGTTATCCAGCAAAATCTTGACGATGATGGTAAAGCCCAGTGTTGCAATACCGAAATAGTCCGAGCCAAGCGAGAGAATGGGCAGACCAAACAGGTAGCTGATTTCAGCCGCCAGGATGGCGCTGAACAAGACCGCCAGGAGAAAAACAATTTGCATGGCGATTTCAGCCGGCAAGACATTGAGCGCTGAGGTTACCGCCGGGGTGATCGCAATTCCAATCTGCACGGCCAGCGCTGAGAGCAAGACGGTGCTGGTCAGGTACAGGGTAAAGGCCGAAAGCGGGTCGAGGCCGCGCACTTTAGAAAGACGTTTGTGCAGCCACAGGATGGCAATCCCTGAAAGTGTGGTCGCCAGGGCCAGCACAACCAGGCCGTCGGCGCTCTTGTTCACATCCCAGCGGTAGGTGACGTCTGCCGCGGCATAGGCGCCAATCGCGTAGAAGCCCCACTGACCGAGCGAAAATTGCCCGTTGAAACCGTAAATCAGGTTTAGCCCAATGCTGACAATCGCCATCACCGCTCCCAGGCGGATGATGGTATTCCAGAACTGGCTCAAAATTTCGGTGCTGACCAGGATTTGGAGGACAGCATAAATGGCAACCGATGCGCCTAAAAACCAAAGCGTGGATTTTGAGAATTTATTCAGCATAGGTTAGGCCTTTTCTCGCTCTGGTTCGCCAAAAATTCCGGTTGGGCGTACCAACAGCACCACAATCAGGATGCTGAAGGCAATCGCATCGCGCAGCGGGGTTGAAATGTACGCTGCCGATAGCACCTCGGCCTGTCCCATAATCAGTGCGCCAATGAAGGCACCCGGAATACTGCCGATGCCGCCCAACACCGCCGCCACGAAAGATTTTAAGCCGGGCAGGATGCCCATCCAGAAGAAAATTTGGGAGAAGGCAATTGCATATAACATGCCGCCAGCCCCAGCCAGGGCCGCGCCGATTGCAAAGGTGATCGAGATGATTCCGTCGGCGTTAATGCCCATCAGGCGGGCGGTCTGTTTGTCGTAGGCGACTGCGCGCATGGCTTTGCCAATGCGGGTTTTTCGCACAATGAATTGAAGCCCCAGCAAGAGGGCAATCGATGTCAAAATAATAATCAGCGCAATATTCGAGAACAAGATACTGCCCTCGGGAGGTGCTTCTCCGCGCAGCGGAGTGATTCCGTTGGCGCTGATGGCCCAGGTAACTACTTCGATTGGGCGTTTGTAAGTAATAAAGTTGGGGGTAAAGACAAATTGCAGCGCGGCGAAGTATTCCAGAAAGAACGAAACACCAATCGCCGTAATGAGTGCCGAAATGCGGGGCGCATTTCGCAGCGGCTTGTAAGCCATCCGTTCAATGATGATGGCCAGCAAGGCGCAGGTAACCATTGAGATGATAATGACCGTAATGGCGCCGAGGGTCATTGCCACGCCGTCGGGCAGGCCAGGCAACAGGGCTTGCGGCCACAGGTGAGCCTGGAAGCGCGTGACAGAATAAAAACTGACAAAAGCCCCCACCATGAATACGTCACCATGCGCAAAGTTAATCAGGCGCACAATGCCGTAAACCATCGTATAACCCAGGGCAATGAGGGCGTAAACGAAACCCAGTTGCAGCCCATTGACAATTTGCTGCGCAAAAAGGAGCGGGTTGGCTTGCAGCGCCGTCAGCAATTGCCAGACCGCCAGTAGTGTTAGCACTGTCAAAAAGGCTTTTCCTAGCCAGCGTTTGGCTATAATTTTTTGGAGTAACGAAGATGCGGGGGATAGGTTCATGGTCATCCTGGAAAGGAAGAAAAAGAAGGGGCAGTCTTGAAGCGACCGCCCCTTCGAGAGTGGGCTATTCGTTACGGAGCAACGCTTTCAGCAAAGACAACCTTGCCATCTTTGACCTGCATCACAACCGCGCTCTTGATGGGGTTGTGCGAGGCATCGAAGGTAATCGTGCCCGAAACAGCCTCGTATTGCAAGGCGGCCAGAGCGTCTTTCACCACGGCGGGGTCATCGGCGCCGGCCTTCTCAATTGCGGCCAGCAGCAGGTTGGTGGCATCGTAGGCCAGAGTCGCCAGGGCATCGGGCTTCGAGCCATACTTGGCTTCATAGCGCTTCACGAAATCCTGAACAATCGGGCGGGTGTCTTCGGCGGAGTAGTGGTTCGAGAAGAAGCCGCCATCGGCAGCAGCCAGGTCGAGGTCGCTCGAGTCCCAACCGTCACCACCCATCAGAATGGCGGTCACACCGCGTTCTTTGGCCTGTGCGCCAACCAGGTTGACGATGTTGTAGTAGTCGGGCAGGAAGAGGACATCGGCTTTGCTATCGGCAACCTTGGTCAGAATAGCCGAGAAGTCGGTATCCTGGCTGGTGTAGGCTTCTTTGCCAACAATCGTGCCGCCACCTTCGGTGAACGACTTTTCAAAGGCTTCGGCGAGGCCCAGAACGTAGTCGTTGCCTTTGTCATACATGATGAAGGCGGTCTTCTTGCCCTGGCCGAGCGCGAACTTGGCCATCACCAGACCCTGGAAGGGGTCAATGAAGCAGGCGCGGAAGATGTACTGCTTGGTCTTGCCGGTGTTGGGGTCTACCGTGACAGCCGGGTTGGTGGAGGTGGGGCTGATTTGCACGATGCCCTTGGCTTCGGCAATTTCGGAAACCGGGATGGAGGCCTTCGAGCAGACTTCGCCAACGATGTACTTGACCTTGTCCTGGTCAATCACTTTGTTGGCCGCATTGACAGCCGGGTCAGCGGTGCACTGGCTGTCAGCCACAACCGCTTCAATTTGCTTGCCGAGCACGCCGCCTTTGGCATTCCATTCTTCAATCGCCAGCAGAGCGCCATCGCGGGTTGAAACACCAAAGGTCGGCACCGGGCCGCTCAACGGGGCCAGGATGGCAACCTTGATGGTATCGCCGCCAGAAGCCGCCGGGCCACAGGCCGCCAACATCAGGCTGGCAATCACCAGTAACGAAAACACGACGAACGAGCGTTTAGACATTCTTTCTTCCTCCTTAAGTTTGATGGGGCGAGTTGGTTGTGCTGTCTGACCTGCTGGCCGCAGGCGCCGATTCCCCGGCCCGCGCAGGTCAATGACAACTTTGCCAGGGGATATTACATGAAGACGATTGGAAAGGTCAAGCAATCGTGATTTTTTTAACAGATTTTTTATTGCCCTTTTGGCCGACCATACAAGACCTTCTCACGCACTTTCAGGTCGGTGTGCCGTATTTTCATGGCCAGGTCGGCGGCCAGGTTGTACATCATCCGATAGCCGAGTTGCGGACAGGTTTCGCATAGCATAATGATTTTGTCGCGCGGGATGACCAGCAGGCGGGTGTTTTTTTGACGCGCCCGGGCAGTGGCTGAACGCAGGCCTTCATCTACCAGGGCTACTTCGCCAAACGATTGCCCCCGGCGCAGGGTGGCGATGACCAGTTTTTCTTCTGGCCCGGTGCTGACCACGCTTGGGTCAACCACAATATCCACTTCTCCCTGGGCAATGACGTACAATTCTTTGCTGCTGCTGTTTTCTTCAAAGATGGTTTCGCCCTCGTTGAACATTTTTTCCTGGCACAGGTTGGCGACCAGTTCGAGTTGGGTGGGCGTGAATTGATAGAAGATGTCGCTTTGCTTGAGGTAAGCGATGGTTTCGCTCATAAAAATCAACCCTCCGAATGATGTTCTGCGAGATTAGTGTAGCATAATGCCTGGTTTGAAACAACAACCTGAGGCTTTTAAGACAAAAACGCACCTCAAAGGATGCGTTTTTTCGTGTTTTACGGATAGGTGTTTTGCAGCCAATCGAGCGGGTTGACCTGTGCGCCGTTGGCCCACACTTCCCAGTGCAGGTGCGCGCCGGTGACGCGTCCGGTGCCGCCAACATACCCGATTAAAT
The DNA here is from genome assembly GCA_964571615.1 of uncultured Anaerolinea sp. Taxonomy (GTDB): domain Bacteria; phylum Chloroflexota; class Anaerolineae; order Anaerolineales; family Villigracilaceae; genus UBA8950. The sequence goes on from CAZNCT010000013.1 coordinate 34,356, forward strand.
CTCCGGCATTGACTTGCTGGCCTGTCGAGACCAGAATTTGGGACTGGTGCCAGATGCCGCTAAAAACACCCCAGCCGTGGTCAATGATGGTGGCATTGCCGCGGATGGTCAGCGGCCCGGCAAACACTACCACGCCGTTGGCCGGGGCGGTGATGGGCAGGCCCTCGCCGCCGCAGAAGTCGAGCCCGCTGTGAAACGAATAGTATTTTTCACCGGTGCCTGCGCCGATATAAGTGCGCCGATTGCCGTAGCGCGAGGTGAAACAATCGTTGAAGTAGGCCGGGCTTTTGAAAATTCCGTTCCATAGCCGGTTGGGGCTGATTTTGCTTGTCAAATCAAGCACCAGCGCCATTTCGCTTTCAGTGGTGGCCGGGTCAATCGTTTCTGGTTCCACCAGCAAGACTTCTTCGGGGTAAAAGCCGCTTTGCACGATGACGCGCTGCTCAAAGACCTGCTGTGAGCCATCTGCAAGCCGGGCTTGCAGACGCAGCGGATAAGCGCCTGGGTCGAGCAAGGCGTGAATACCCTGAATGGCGACATAGCGGTCGGTTTCTTCAAGCCCAAAGAATTGCAAGGCTTGCTCACCCAGGCTGCCCGAAAGTTGCGCGCCTGGCAGGGTGTTGATGAAGATTTCCAGAGTCCCACCTTGAACCCCGGGCAGGGGCGCAATTTTCACGTCGCGGAATGCGGCGGGCATGCCGTTGGGTACGGGCGCTCCTGGTTCGGCTTCGCCGGGGACGTAGTACACATCTCCGGGTAACGGCGACCAGGTGCCGGGTAGCGCGTTGAGCGTACCAATCGTCCAGGGGTCGCTTCCGGTCAGCACAGCGGCTTCGAGCGGGCTTTGTCCACGTTCCACCACCATCCGCTTGCTGAGGGGGCTGAAATTTTCTGGCACCGGCACAATCAGGCTAGACCCGGCATACAGTTCAGACGGGCTGGTGATGCGGTTGAGCCGTTCGAGCACAGCAGGGGCAACCTGGTTGCGGCGGCTGATATTTTGCAGGGTTTCGCCAAAGCCGAGGGTGTTCGTATCGAGCAGGCCGCTGACTCCTTCCAGCCCGGGGATGACCAGACGCTGCCCGACCGAGATGAAGTTGGCGTTTTCGATTTGGTTGGCGGCCATCAGTTCGCTCAGGCTGATGTTGAAGCGCGCCGCGATGCTCGAAAGCGTATCGCCGCGCTGAATGATGTATATCGGGCCAGAGGGGGGCGGTGTTTCCTGGGCGGCGGCCTGGCTGGTCAGGGCCAGAATGAGTGTGGCGGCGGAAAAAAAAAAAAAAAAAATCTTCTTAAACATCGCTGAATTCCACTTTGTCCCCAACTTTGAATTCAGATAGGCGTTCGGGGTGAATTTCGAGGGTGTATCGCGCCGGGCGGGCTGGCGCATAAAAGGGCCGCCAGGCTTTTGCCAGCACCGTATCGACCACTTCGTTTTGCGAATTGATCCAGATGACGGCCAGGTCAGTCCATACAAACAGCATGTGAATGCTTGTGTCCATGCGGCTGTCCCGGTTTTCGACCAGTACCAGGCCTTCATGGCGGCCCAGTTCTCGCCGAAACATAAACCCGCGCAGGCGTGAGAAGAACGAAACACACCAGCGGGCCTGAATGGGGCTGGGCAGCAGGTTATTGAGATTATGAATAGCGACAATTTTATCGGGCATGGGAGTTTCTGCGCGCAAGAGGGGCGACTTGCGCCGCCCCTCGGGGTTGGTCAATCTTGGCCTGGTTTATTTCTTCTCGAGAATGCGTTGAACGCTTTCGACCAGCTCGCCGGGGCTAAATGGTTTGGCTATGTAGTCATTTACTTTGGCAATTTGCAGGCCCAGCACTTTATCAATGCTTTGCGCTTTGGCCGTCACAATAATCACAGGAATATGACGGGTTTTTTCGTCGGCTTTTATTTGCTGGTATACTTCCCAACCGTCCATATCGGGCATCATCAGGTCGAGCAAAACCAGGTCGGGCTGACTATCGCGCACTTTGCGCAGGCCTTCCTGCCCGCCTGGGGCGCCTTCTACCTCGTACCCGCGCCGGGCCAGGATGAGCCGCATCAGGTCAATCATATCGGGTTCATCTTCGATACACAAAATGCGCTTGCCCATAAAAATCCCTTAGAAAATGATGGAATAAGTTTACCACAATGACTATTAAAATCACCACCTGGAACGTCAACGGCGTCCGTGCGGCTCTGGGCAAAGGCCTGAAAGAGTGGATTTTGACCGAATCGCCCGATGTGCTCTGTTTGCAGGAAATCAAAGCCCGGCCCGAGCAACTGACGGATGAACAGCGTGATTTTCCTGGCTATGGCGTGACCTGGAACCCGGCCCAACGACCCGGATACAGTGGCGTTGCGACGATGTATCGCCAGCCACCCGCCGAGGTGGCTCTTGGCCTGGGCGAAGACCGCTTCGATGTGGAGGGCCGCGTTATTCGCACCCGTCACCCGGGCTTTTTGCTCTACAACATCTATTTCCCAAATGGGCAGCGCGGCCACGAGCGGGTAGCCTACAAGCTCGATTTTTACGCCCGTCTGCTTGAAATTTGCGACCAATTGCATGCCGCAGGCGAAAATATCATCATCACCGGCGATTTCAACACCGCTCATCAGCCGATAGACCTGGCCCGGCCCGAAGAAAACCATGAGACATCTGGCTTCTTGCCCGAAGAGCGCGAATGGGTCAGTCGTTTTTTAGAACACGGCTTTGTGGATGCTTATCGGGTTTTATACCCTGAGCGGGTTCAATACACCTGGTGGACCTACCGCATGGCTGCGCGTCAGCGCAACATTGGCTGGCGCATTGACTATTTTCTGGTTTCGGCGGCGCTTATGCCTCAGGTGCGCGAGGTCGTTATTCATGAGACCGTCACGGGCTCAGACCACTGCCCGGTCAGCCTGGTTTTGGGCTGATGTGGGTTCTTGATGGCTTTTGATGGCAATTTATTAGAGAATCATATAAGATATTCATGGAGAGCGCCCGGGTCTTATTGCGGTTGGTATAATCTGGGCGTGTTGAGGAGG
>CAZNCT010000013.1:37459-38056 GCA_964571615.1 uncultured Anaerolinea sp.
CTATTTTCAGGTGCAGCAGCGTCCGTCGGACCAGGAAGCTTTGACGATTAATGAACTGGCGGCCCAGATTGAAAATGGCGAGGTCAAGCGCATTATTGTTGAAAGTGATGACCGTCTGCGGGTGGTTTACTCGGAAGGCGGCGCAACTGCGGTAGAGCGCACAACCCAAAAGGAAAGCGGCGAAACCCTGGTGCAACAATTGATAGCCCTGGGTGTTTCGCGTGAAAAACTGGCCCCGGGTAATGTCAAAATTGAAGTGCGACCGCCCAGCTCGTGGATGACGGTGATTAGCGTACTGGGGTATGTGCTGCCTTTCTTGTTGCTTGGCTTTTTGTTCTGGTGGATTTTCCGCCAGGCCCAGGGGTCTAACAACCAGGCCATGTCGTTTGGCAAGAGTCGGGCGCGTATGTTTAGCGGCGAAAATCCGACCGTTACGTTCGACGATGTTGCTGGTGCGGATGAGTCAAAGGAAGAGTTGAAAGAAGTTGTTGAGTTTTTGCGTGAGCCGCAAAAATTCATTCAACTCGGCGCCCGTATCCCCAAGGGTGTTTTGCTGGTAGGGCCTCCTGGAACAGGCAAGACCTTGCTTGCCAAGGC
>CAZNCT010000014.1:0-11103 GCA_964571615.1 uncultured Anaerolinea sp.
ACGATGGGCTGGTCAAGTTCAAGCGCGTCAATGACCTGGCGACCTCCAGCCTGATTCAGCGCGCCCTGCATGATTACGTCACGGTTGGACGGTACCAGGCGCACCTGCGCCGCTCGAGCCAGATTTTCCGCAAGCGGCGCGATGCCATGCTGACGGCTATTCGGCGTCACCTGCCGGCTGAAGTTCAAGTTGAAACGCCGCAGGGAGGTTTGTTTCTGTGGCTGAAACTGCCCGAGGATTTATCGGCAGATGGCTTGCTGCCGATTGCCATCCGCGAGGGGGTTGATTTTATGCCAGGCAGCGGTTTTTTCCTGAATCCTGACGACGGAAAACCCTGGCTGCGCTTAAATTTCGTGGTTCAAGATGTGCAGAAAATCGAGGCGGGAATTGGGCGATTGGGGCAGGCGGTCAGAAAATTGAGACCAGAAACCAGCGGCTCACGCAACGCGGGATAACTTTCCGTTCTGCATCCAATATCGCGTAGAGGCTTTTGCCGCAACAACCGGGTCATGGGTGACGATGACAAAGGTCTGGCCCTGCTTATGCAAAGCGGCGAACAGTTCCAGCAGGCTGTCGCGGTTGGATGTATCCAGGTTGCCGGTTGGCTCATCGGCCAGCACCAGGTCTGGCTGGTTGGCCAACGCCCGCGCCACGGCTGCGCGCTGCTCCTCGCCGCCGCTCAACTCGCCGGGATAATGCCCCAGGCGGTGTTCCATGCCCACCATCGCCAGCATGGAGCGGGCGCGCTGTTCGCGTTCCGGTTTCGATATCCCCGCGTATTTGAGCGGCAAGGCCACATTTTGCAAGACATCCAAATCGGCAATCAGGTTGAAGGACTGGAAAACAAAACCGACATGCCTGGCGCGGAATTGAGACAGGACGCGGTCGCTCATGCGCGAGATTTCCTGCCCGTTGAACGTCACCTGCCCGCGCGTCGGCCAATCCAACCCGCCGAGCAGGTGCAGCAGGGTGGACTTTCCGCTTCCTGTCAACTGTGCTTTTACAGCGCAAATGTGAAGGAATTTTACCTGATAAAGATTTTCTACCACTGATGGCCTCGACCCTTGACAATTTGCCAATTTCATATACAATGATACAAAGATACAATTATACAATCTGTCTATGCTCAAACTCGACCTCAACTTCCGTTCCGATATTCCCCTCACCAACCAGATTGTTGAGCAAATCCGGCAACAACTGGCGAGCGGCGCGCTGAAACCCGGCGACCAGCTACCCACCGTGCGCGCGCTGGCGCTGGAGTTGCGCGTCAATTTCAACACGGTGGCGCGGGCCTACCGCATCCTCGATGAAGCCGGGATTATCTCCACCCAGCAGGGGCGCGGAACATTCATCCTGGAACAGCCCCCGCCCGAGGTCAGCGACCAACTGAAGCGCGAAGCCCTCTCCGCCCTGGCGCGGCGCTACCTCGAAGAAGCCGAGCGGCTGGGGTTTGGGAAAGAGGATGCGATAGAGGCAGTTAGTAAATGGTAATTGGTAAATAGTAATTCGCCGATTACCATTACCAGGCACCAATTACCAATAACCACAAGGAGTTCCCATGTTACGAAACCTTACTCAGGCCCAAACGCAAGTCCAGGTCAACCAGCGCATTCCGCCGATTGCCGGGACGATTTTTACCGTCATTCTGGTCATCGCCACGCTGGGCGCAATTTTGATGGATGGCAAACAACCCGACGCCGTAATTGGCGGCTGGGTGGTCGTCTGGATGCTCATCGGCATCTATGTCCTGTTCGCGCTCAAGGTGGCTAACCAATGGGAAAAAGCCATCGTCCTGCGCCTGGGCAAATTCCAGGGACTGCGCGGCCCCGGCATGTTCTGGATTGTGCCGATTGTGGATACCATCCCGACCTGGATTGACCACCGTGTGATGGTGACGCCCTTCGCCGCGCAAAAAACCCTCACCAAAGACACCGTGCCGGTGGATGTGGATGCTGTTTTGTTCTGGGTCGTGTGGGATGCGGAAAAAGCCGCCCTTGAAGTCGAAGACTACAAGGCCGCCGTGGATTGGGCCGCCCAGACCGCCCTGCGCGACATCACCGGGCGCATGATGCTGGCGGATATTCTCGTCGGGCGCAGTACGATTGACCAGGAATTGCAGAAGGTGATTGACGAGCGCACCACCCCCTGGGGCGTGACCGTGCAATCGGTGGAAATCCGCGACATCGTCATCCCGCAAGATTTGGAAGACGCGATGAGCCGCCAGGCGCAGGCCGAGCGTGAACGCCAGGCGCGGGTCATCCTGGGCGAATCGGAAAAACAAATCGCCGAGTCGTTTGCCGAAGCCTCGCAAGCCTATATCAACAATCCCACCGCCCTGCACCTGCGCGCCATGAACATGCTCTTTGAAGGTCTGAAAGAAAAAGGCGCGATGGTGATTGTGCCAAGTTCCGCAGTGGATACGATGAATCTCGGCGGCATCAGCGGCATGGTTTCGATGGCGCAGCGGCACCTGGATGAAAGTAAGTGAAGACGCGGGCAGGTAAAAGCGTAGACAGGTAGAGACGTAAACAGGTAGAGACGGAGGCAGGTAAAAGCGGAAACAGGTAGAGACGGAGACAGGTAAGGATGAAAGTGCGAGGGCGAAGGCGTGGAATTGTTTCACGTGAAACGGACTTTAGCAAGCAACCTGTTTCCCTGTTTCCCTGCTTCCTGTTTCCCTTCACCCTGCATCCATCTCTTCACGCCACACAAAAGGATTACACCATGACCACCAAAACATCCCTCATCATCTCCCTTGTCCTGATAGCCATTGCCTCGCTGGCGGGCTTTTTGCTGACCGACCAACTGCCCGACCCGATGCCCTCGCATTGGAACGCGGCGGGCGAAGTGGACGGCTATATGTCCAAGTTCTGGGGCGTGTGGCTAATGCCGCTGACGACCCTGGGGCTGGCCCTGCTCCTTGCGGCGGTTCCGCTGATTGACCCGCTCAAAGCCAACATCGAGCAGTTCCGCAACCTGTATAACTACTTCATCGTTGGCTTTGTGGTCTATATGCTGTACGTCTATGCCCTGACCCTGGCCGCCGCGCTGGGCGCGCAATTCAACATGACGTATATGCTCGTCCCGGCGGTGGGCTTGCTCTTCATCGGAATCAGTTTCCTGATGGAAAAAGCCAAACGCAACTTCTTCATCGGCATTCGCACGCCCTGGACGCTCTCCAGCGACGAAGTCTGGGAGAAGACTCACAAACTCGGCGCGTGGGCTTTCCGCATTGGCGGCGCGCTGGTCGTCATCGTCTCGTTCATGGGCGAGAGCGGCATCTTCCTGATGCTCCCCGTTCTTCTACTCATGGCGCTGACGCCAGTGGTGTACTCGTACTTTGCCTGGGCGAAATTGCAAAAATAGTGCGGAATGTGCGCGGTGCGGCGTGCCATGTTTCACGTGAAACGCCGTACTTCGCACATAGCGCTCCGCACCCCAAAACTGCCCGTAGAATCGTTTCTGTTAAAAATAACTCGCGCTTTTTGTGCAACTTCAACGGAATATGCAGACCACAGACCACAGACCGCCGTCCGCCGTCTGCGGTCAAATCAAGGTGAAACAATGCCTTCCATTATTCAAGTAGATAACCTGCAACGCACCTTTGGCGAAAACCGCGCGGTGGATGGCATAACCTTCAGCGTGGAGCCCGGCGAGGTGTTTGGATTGCTCGGGCCGAACGGCGCGGGCAAAACGACCAGCGTGCGCCTGCTCAATGGCATCATCCCCCCTTCGGGCGGGAGCGCGCGCGTCTTTGGGCTGAATCCCGAAACGGACGGCGAGCGCATCCGCCAGCAGACCGGGGTGCTGACCGAAACTCCCTCGCACTACGAGCGGCTCTCGGCCCGCGAAAACCTGCGCTTCTTCGGCACGCTGACCGGCATCCCCGCAGCCGACCTGCCGCGCCGGGTGGATGAAATGCTCTCTTTTTTTGAACTCGCCCATCGCGCCGATGACAAGGTCGAAACCTTCAGCAAAGGGATGAAGCAGAGACTCGCCCTGGCCCGGGCGCTGATTCACCAGCCGCCCCTGCTCTTTCTCGACGAGCCGACCAGCGGACTCGACCCCGAAGCCGCCCAGCAGGTCAATGACCTGATTGCCAGCCTGAGCCGCCGCAACGGGCAGACGGTGGTGCTTGCCACCCATAACCTGCTCGACGCTCAGCGTCTGTGCGACCGGGTGGCGATTCTCAACAAGGGGCGCATTCTCGCCCTTGGCTCTTTAACGGAACTCGCCCAAAGGTTGTGGCCCGTTACCTGGGTCGATATCACTCTGCGGGGCGAGCTGGCAGAATCCGCCGCAGAGAAGATAAAAGCCCTTCGGGGCGTGATACAGGCGGCGGGTGAGAAGGAATCCCTGGCGGTGCAGGTCGAGGCGGAAGAAAAAATTCCGCAGGTGGTGGCGGCGCTCGTCTCGCACCAATTCCCGATTCTCAAAGTGAACCCGAGAGATTACACGATGGAAGATATTTATTTTGCGTTGCAGGCAGGTGAAAATGAACTGGCGTAGCGTTTGGGCGATTGCCCGCAAAGACCTGATGGAAGTGCGGCAGAACAAAGCCGCCTGGGGCCCGGCGATTGCCTTGCCGCTGATTTTTGCGCTGGTGATGCCGCTGTTGTTTATCGTCTTGCCGCAGGTGATGCCTGCCGAGGATATTGCCCGCGAAATGGGCGATATGCAGACGCTTTTGGATAACCTGCCGCCCGCGATGCTGGCGATTTTTGACGGCAAGAGTTTAGAACAAATGTTCGTAATTTATATGGCCGGTTTTATGTTCGCCCCCATGCTCTTGATTTTGCCGCTGATGTTTTCTTCGGTGGTTGGCTCCGATTCGTTTGTGGGCGAGCGCGAGCGCAAAACGCTCGAAGCCCTGCTCTACGCGCCGACCAGCGACATGGAACTGTTTTTGGGCAAGGTGCTGGCGGCGGTTTTGCCCGCCATTGCGCTTTCGTGGCTGACGCACGCGCTGTATATCGTGGTGGTCAATATTGCCAGCTGGCCGCTGTTTGGCGAGGTCTGGTTTCCGCTGGCGGCGTGGTGGCCGATGATGTTCTGGCTGACGCCCGCGCTGGCGGTGCTGGGCATTTCGGCAACCGTGCTGATTTCAAGCCGGGTGCGGACGTTTATGGAAGCCTATCAGATGAGCGGCTCGCTGGTGGTGTTTGTGCTGGCGCTGGTGCTCGGGCAGGTGAGCGGCGTGCTGATTTTGGGCTTCTGGACGGTGATGCTGGTGGGGCTGATGGTCTGGATGGTGGACGCGGCGCTGATTTATATCGCGGTGAGTAATTTCAAGCGCAGTAGTTTGGTGGCGAAGTTGTGAAAAAATTGGACACGGATTGCACGGGCCTTCGGCGCACGGATGAACACGGATTAGGCCAAAGCAAAAAAGAAAAATCCGTGTTCTTCCGTGCAATCCGTGAAATCCGTGTCCCAAAAAAGGAGTTAACTATGCCTGATGAAATTCAGCAATGGGAATACCGCGTGGAAACCTTCGGGTCGTTCTTTGGCGGCGTGGATGCGGCAAAACTGCAAGACCTGCTCAACGCCTGGGGCGAGGAAGGCTGGGAAGTCGTTACCGCGCACATCAAAGAAAACGAGAACAAAATCAACGTCATTGCCAAGCGCCCGCTGACCGAGCGCGTCAGGCGGATGCGGACGATGCCCAAGCCGCGCCTGTAAATGACAAATTTTATGTTCACCGCCCCGGCATCGCCCGGACGTTCACGTCCGGGCTAATAACACAAAGCCGCCTGAAGGCGACTTTTCTCCCGACTTGCGGGCTTCGTGTCATCGCCTGGCGAGAAATCTAATTTTCAAAGTTTCTAACCACGACGAGCGCAACGGCGCGCGCCGTTTTTAGCAAAGAAAAAATCCGTGTAATCCGTCCAATCCGTGTCCAAAAGAAAAAAGGAAAATCTCATGCTCGATAAAAAAGGACTGACTGCTTACCTCGCGATTGCCTTTGGTTTTTCATGGGCGTTGTTCCTGCTGCCGCTGGCGTTTACCAGCCTCGGCGAGCAAACGGTGAACATGATTCGGCTCATCGCGTTTGTGCTGGCAATGTGGGGCCCCGGCATCGCCGCGATTGTGGTCACGCTGTTTGTCAGCAAAGAGCCGTTCAGCGCGCTGGCGCTCAATCGCTTTGGCAAGTTTTGGGTGTATCTCGCCGCCTGGTTTGTGCCGCCGGTTTTGGCCGCGCTGGCAATTCCGCTGAGTGTGTTGCTGGGCTTTGCCGAATATGACCCGGAAATGACCCTGCTCAATAACATGATTGCCCAAATGCCCGCAGGAACCGGACTGACAGTAGAAATTTTGCTGATTGTGCAACTGGCGCAGGGATTGATTCTCGGCCCGGCCATCAACGTCTTTGCCACCATGGGCGAGGAACTCGGCTGGCGCGGCTACCTGCTGCCGAAACTGCTCCCGCTTGGGCAGTGGAAAGCCATTTTGCTCAGCGGCATCATTTGGGGCGTGTGGCACGCGCCCGCCATTTTGCAGGGACACAACTATCCCGGCTATGAAATTCCGGGCGTATTCATGATGATTCTGTTCTGCATCGCCATCGGCGCGGTGATGAGCTGGCTGTACCTGGCCGCCAAAAGCACCTGGGCGCCCGCCTTTGGTTATGCCTCGGTCAATGCCTGGGGCGGCTTGCCGCTCCTCTTCCTGGTCTCCGGCTTCAATCCGCTCTGGGGCGGGACAATTGCCAGCCTGGCCGGGATTCTGGTCACAGCGGCGTTTATCGGGCTGTTGGTGCTGGCGAAGCAGTTGCCGGTGAGAGAGAACGGGTAGATGGGTGAGCAGGTGAGCAGGTTGCCTGCTGGCCAAAAAGAACACAAGTTCTATTTCTTACACAACCGATTCGCGCTAAACTTAGGGCATGATAAAACCGCCTGCCAGCCTGGAAGCCAGACAACTTGCGCGGCTGATGGAAGTCAGCCTGACGCTCAACTCGACCCTCAACCTGGATGAGATTCTCAGCCACCTGCTGACGGCCGCCACCGACATGCTCGATTGCGAAGCCGCCTCCATCCTGCTCTATGACGAAAAACGCAACCGGCTCTTCTTTGCGGCGTCCACCGGGTCAGACCCAGCCAAAATTGCGCGCATCCCTGTCCCAATCGATGGCAGCCTGGCCGGAACCATCTTCCGTGAAGACAAGCCTATCCTGATTAACGACGTTCAGCAAGACCCGCGCCACTTCGCCCCGGTTTCACGGCAGGTAGACTTCACCACCAAATCACTGCTCGGTGTGCCCATGCGCATCCGCGAGAAAGGCGTGGGCGTCATCGAAGCACTCAACAAACGCACAGGCAACTTCAGCACCGAAGATGAGAAATTGCTCTCAGCCCTGGCGGCCCAGGCCGCAACAGCCGTCCACAACGCCCGGCTGGTACAGGCCCTTCAAACCGCCTACGAAAACATCAGCGAAACCGACCGCCTGAAAAGCAACTTCCTGGCCCTGGCCTCGCACGAATTGCGCACCCCGCTTGGCATCATCATCGGCTACGCATCTTTCCTGCAACAAGAGAGCGGCGAGGTCTCCGAACACGCCGAACGCGTACTGGCCGCCGCCAGCCAGATGCGCTCAGTCATCGAAGCCATGACCAGCCTGCACCTGCTGCAAGCCAAAGGACTTACCTTCAAACCGCGCGTCGTACCGGTACAGCAGGTACTCAACGCCGCCTACGCCGAAATGCGTCCAATCGCCGAAGAAATGCGCCACCTGGTCACCTTTGACCTGCCCGCCCAAACCCTGCTGGTCACCGCTGACCCAGAAAAACTCGCCCCAGCCTTTATCAACATCCTCAACAACGCCGTGCGCTTCACCCCGCCCGGCGGACAAATCACCATCCGCGCCCGCCAACAGCGCGGCAACGTGCAGGTTTCAATTCAAGACAACGGCATCGGCATTGCCCCCGACCAACTCACCAAAATCTTCCAGGAGTTCTACCAGGTCGAGCCGCACACCACCCGCAAATTTGGCGGCCTTGGCATCGGCCTGACCATCGCCAAAGGCCTGATAGAAACCCAGGGAGGCCGCATCTGGGCCGAAAGCGAAGGCCTGGGCCAGGGCACAACCATCCAAATCCTGCTGCCGCCCGCCGGAACCTCGACCCTCTCCCTGCCCTAACCCATGAAACGAGACATCCTCATCATCGGGCTCATCGCGCTCCTGGCGGGTGTGATGAGCATCTCCAGTTACAGCACCGGCCAATTCTGGTGGGACGACTTCGCCTCCTACCTGCTGCAAGCGCGCGCCATTCTCGAAGGCCGCATGGCCGAATTTGTAGCAGAAAACGGGCGCGCCATCGCCCAATCCACCTATCCGGTCGGGCCAGCCGCCTACCCCTGGGGCTTTCCCCTGCTGCTCGCGCCGCTTTACGCCCTGTTTGGGCTGTCATCGCTAACGGCTTACAAACTGGTCAACACCCTGGCCTTCGGCGGCTTCCTGGTTGTCTTTTACGCCTACGCCCGCCGCCGCTTTAACCAATCGCTCAGCGCCGCCCTGGTCGCCGCCCTGGCCTTCAACCCGACCCTGCTCAAAGCCACCGACCTGATTCTGGCCGACTTCACATTTCTGTTCATCAGCACCGCCGCCCTGCTGCTGCTCGACCGTCCCCAACGCACTCTGCAAAGCCAGATTCTTTCAGGCGGATTAATCTTCCTGGCCTTTTTCGTGCGCACGAACGGGATTCTGCTGCTTGGCCCGCTCCTGCTCCTCGACCTGCTCCGGTGGCGGACTCACCCGCGGCCTGACCTCCGTTTCGTCAGCCTGCCCTACCTGACGTTTCTCAGCCTGCTCGGCGTCAGCCTGCTATTCTTCCCCGGCGGGCAGGGGTCTTACTTCAACCACTACGGACTGTTCTTCAGCCCCGCGCGCCTGCTCGACAACTTCCTTTTTTACCTGGCTTTGCCCGGCTGGCTCTTTGAGCAACTGCCGCTCAACACGCTGCTCTTCGCGCTGACGGGCCTTGCCGCGCTCTGGGGCATTCTCAAAAAAGCCCGGGCCGAATTGCCCGCCCTGACGTTCTCCCTGCTCAGCCTGGCATTGTTCATCTCCTGGCCCGAGCGCCAGGGACTGCGCTTCATCTACCCAATCTTACCGTTCTACCTGGTCTTCGCCGCGCATGGGCTGAGTGACCTCGCCAGCCGCATTCGCCTGAAACAACACTCTGCGAATAAAAACTGGCTACTCCCCACCGGTCTGTTCGGCAGCCTCGCAATCCTTTCCCTGCTCATCACCTTCCAGCAAACCGGCTGGCGGCTCTTTGGGCGAGAAGAAATCAACGGCCCGTTTGACCCCGTCAGCGCCGAAATGTTCGCCTACGTGCGTGAAAACACCGCCCCCGAAAGCACCCTGATTTTCTTCAAGCCGCGCCTGATGAAATTGCTCACCGGGCGCTACAGCATCCTGATTGAGGATTGCGCCCGCCTCGGCGAAGCCGACTACGTCATCATCCACGAAAAACAGGAACGCAACGGCCAGATTCACCCCGATGAAATAAAAACCTGCAACCCCAAGGTTGGGTTACAGGTCGTTTTCAAAAATCAAAGGTTTACAGTTTACCAGGTAAACCCCTAAAGCAAATTGGCACTCCGCCTTACGGTCTCTCTGACTCCAGGTACGCCACCGCGCGGTTTTCGTCATCATCCATCACCAGGTTCAGGTGACACCCGGCGTGAAAATCTTGGACTGCAATCAGCCGCAGGCACTTTTCGAGCGCGGCATCGGCGCCAGGAAGCCACTCCGCCAGCCGATTGGGGGTGTCGTAGAAAAAATCGCGGTTAAAAACCGCATCCTTATCGTCAAGAAAAACAGCCAACGGGAAGATGTGCGCTTCCATCAAATCCTGAAAGAAGTGCGTGCCAAAAGATGGCTCAGGAGAAGAACCAATCCCCAGTCCCGAAACTTCCACCAGCGCCCGGGTATTGTAAATATCGCCATAGGTGATATGCACGCCCAGGTCTGGCGTAGAAGTTCCCCAGCGGCCCGGGCCAACACAGATAAAGGTTTCCTCGCGCAATAATTTGTTTAATTCTCCAATCGCGCGCTCCAGCCGCACACGCTCAGTCGGCGAAGTCAAGGAGAAATAGCCCTCTGCCGGAACAAACAAAACATAGCGAATCCCCATCACCGCCCCACGCGGCACCATCCGCCGGGTAGAAAAGATAACCGCCGCTTCATCGAGGTCTTCAGGAATATGCGCGTCTTCCTCTTCAATCGCGCTCTGCGGACGGCATTGTAACAGGGTGATGCGCACTCGCGGCTGAATAGACATCGGCTCTTCAATTTGCAGGGTGAACTCGGTATCCACCGGGCCCTGGTAATGCTCTTCAAGCAGTTTCAGGGCCGAACGCATGGTGGCCGCAAACGGGGTACGGCGCAACAATTCGTCAAAAGTGACGACCACCCGCTCGGGGTCAACCGAGCTGGAGCGGATGGGCGTCAGGTAATCCCCTTCATCAACCTGAGCGATATAGCGCAAAATTGGATAACGGCGGTCAATCAGTTCAGAGACGGGCAAAGTCTTGAAGGCATTGGTCTGCAAATCAACCACATCCACAAACTGCTGTGAATAGCGCCGAATCATCTTGGTGGCCGCCGCCGGGTGTAGCAGCGGGTGACTGAGCGCCACCAGACGCGGGTGGTCATTGGCAACCGTATCCACCGCGCGGGTGCCCAATCCCCAAACCAGGCGCAAAAAACCGTCATCGCGCTTAATTTGCGGCGACCAGCGGTACAGGTTGCGGCTGAAAGCCACCCCGGCCCCATGCGGGAAGAAGTAGCGCCCGTATTGCTCCCCTTCCACAAACTGAATCAGAACTGCGATGCGCTCATCATAATCGAGCAGGCCCTTGTGGTTGCGATAGAGCAGGGCGTTGGGGTTCAGTCCGCTGGCATAGACACGAGCAATGGCCGTCGTCAGGGCTTCCAGGTTTTCATCCAGAGTGCCCTGGTTGGGACAAAAATAGCTCTCATATTTCCCGGCAAAAGATGTGCCAAAATTGTCCTCCAACTGGCTGGACGAGCGCACAATCAACGGGCGGCCATCTGACTCTTCAATAATCCGCCCCAAACGCTCGAGAATATCTCGCGGG
>CAZNCT010000014.1:11113-14104 GCA_964571615.1 uncultured Anaerolinea sp.
TGCCGCGCACAAACTCATCCACCAGCTGCGGATATTCATCGCGAATCTGCTCTTCGCTCTTGTATTTTTGGTCCGACCAGTGAATCAGGCCATTTTTGGCCAGGAAAGTGTAAAAAACATCGGAGGCCAAAAAATAAGAATGCGGAATGCGGAAAGCCTGGCGCACTTCAAGCGGAGCGGCTTCCTCCAGAATGCGGTACGCCAGCATCATGCCTGCCGATTTGCCGCCAATTTTGCCATAACCAATTTTGCGACTGCGAATGTCCTTCAAGTCGGCAATCGTAAACCATTTGCGGGCAATTTTGATGTAAGCCAGCTGGTCGCTGATGATGGTACGAATCAAAACGACCTTGATTTCCTCCAGCCGCGCTTCAAGCGGTTTGCGCTTATCGGGGGGCAGGCGCTCAATCATTTCGGCCTGCTCAAAGAGCATGTCCTGGGGAGCCAGTTCGGGATTGAAGGTAATAAAATCGGGGGCTTCGCCGCGCTCACCGACGGTATCACGCACCAGAGACTCGAAGACACGATACGGCAGGTTGTAAGCAAAATAATAATCGGTCAGCGTATCGCGGATACGCTCCATGCGCACCTGCCAGATATCAAAAGACTCCTGCGAGTAAGGGTCGAGCAACCCCTCGCGCAACTGCGATTGAATGGCCTTCTCTCGCACTTCGGCTTCAAAAGCGTCTGGCATGATGATTCCGCGTGAAAATAGCTCCGTGCGCATTCGCGCGCGAATCCGTGACGCCAGGATGGGGTACTGGGTCAGAGCCAGATAAATATTCAGAACGCGGTCAACAGATGGGTGCGGCAGGGTCATGGCGGTTTCCAGTATTCAGTGTCCAGTGTTCAGTGAGTGGTGATCAGAAGGCAGCAGGCTGAAGGTATTTTTTGGGTTGGGATAATTCTAACCCACCTTCTCTATAATTCTCACAAAAAACAAAAGGAGCGAAGGTCTCTTCTCCGCTCCTCGCATTATTTACTGGCTACTGGTTACCGAACACTGATTACTGGCCTACCCCAGGTGCATCGGCATAATCACATGCAAGAAGTTATCATCGCCCACCGGGCGCACGACACCAGGGGCATTGGGCGCGGAGGTTTCAAGAGCCACGTTCGGCGACTTGATGACCTCGAGCACCTCGCGCAGATACTTGACATTGAAGGCAATCAGGAGCGGAATGCCATCGACCGTCGCTTCAACCAGAGTCTCATTTGAGCCGGTTTCCTCGCTATGAGCCGAAATCTCCACCTCGCCAGGTTGCAGTTCGCCGCTGGTCTTGATGTTCAGGCGTACCACGTTAGAACCTTCGCGGGCAAAAATTTCCGCCTGCCGGCAGGCCTTGAGCAGAGAAGCCGTCGAAACCAGGGTGCGCGACTTGTAAGAGCGCGGGATAATCTGCTGATAATCTGGGAAGGTGCCGTCAATCAGTTGAGAAACCAGTTCGGCATCCTTCACACGGAAGACAACCTGCCCGCGGCCTTTTGGCAAGACCATCTGAATCATCTGTTCGCCATCCGAAGCAATCCGGGCCAATTCGTTCAAGGCCCGGGCCGGAATAATGGCGCTGACCGGGGCCGGAGCCGGGCTGGAAAGCGCCGCTTTGCGCACCGACAGGCGGAACCCATCGGCAGCGGCCATTGTCACCTGGTCTTTTTCGACCGTCACCAGCACGCCCATCAAGACCGGGCGGGCTTCATCGGTCGAAGCGGCAAAGGCCACCTGTTGCACCATCTCTTTGAAATCAGCGACATTGATCAAAATCGCATCTTCAAAATCTGGCACAGGCAGGGGCGGAAATTCCTGCGCATCAATGCCCTTTACGTCGTTGGTCGAAGAGCCAGAGCGAACATTCAAAGTCTGGGTCTGGGGGTTAAGGGTCAAAACAACCTGCGGGTCGGGCATGGTACCCACCAGGTCGGCAAAGGTACGCGCCGGAACAGTCGTTGAGCCTTCTTCCTCGATTTTCGCGCCAATCCAACAGGTGATGCCCATCTCGAGATTGGTTGCCGAAAGACGCAGACGGCCTTCGTCGGTGGCAATCAAGACATTCGCAAGGACAGGCAGGGTGCTACGGGGCGAAACAGCGCGGGAAACAATCCCCAAGCCGCGCGCAAGGTTTTCTTGAAGGACAGTGACTTTCATCGGCGTATCTCCTGGAGTTGGTCTTTCCCCGCGTCGGGCGCAGGAAGAGCATAAAAAAGTATATCACGAGTTGCTAAAAACCTGCCACTAACGAGAGGCCGAGGCCCAAGAGCAAAAACAAAACCTGAATCGCAAACAAGGCGGCAAAAACATAGGCAACCAGCGTCCAGGCTGGCAGGCCAGCCGTCAGGCGCGGTTGTTCTCCGTCGGCCAACTGGCGGATAACCTGAGCCGCCTGCTCTTCGGGGCGCGCCGCCACTCCGCCAGCCCACCACCAGCCAGGCACTGCCAAAGGCACAACGACCCGCTGGCCTTCGTAAGCGTTCAGCCACAGCCGCAGGGCCTCGGGCGGATTAAGCGCCAGGTCTGCCGGCAAGACGACCGCGCGGGCCGATTCGGCGCCTTCGGGAAAGGGTTGCTCTACGGCTTGCACGGCGACAGGCAGCGCCGCAGACTGGCGAGCGAGCAAACCGGTCAGGCGTTGGCCGAATCCGCTGCCATCGCGCTCAATCACCAGCACCGGGAAATCGCGATAGCGGCTGACAAGTGCATTGACGGCGCGAAAGCCATCTCTGCGCAGGCTGAAGAGATGATATGTCAGCACAACAACAAAAAGGAGCAGTGCTTGCAAGGCATTCAAAACCGAGGCCAGGAAACCCGCCTCAACCTGTCCACCGAGCAGCGCGTTGAGCAAGATAAAAACCAGAGAAACCGCCGAAACCATGCCGCCAATGACCGAGGCAAAAATGACCAGGTAGAGGTAAACGCGCCGAATAAGCGATTGGCGCGCCTGGTCACCCGATTCACCTTCGGCCAGGGCCTGGGCCTGCATAGGCCGCCAGGAC
>CAZNCT010000014.1:14119-37963 GCA_964571615.1 uncultured Anaerolinea sp.
GCCCAACCAGCAGCGTGGCAAGCGAACCGGCCAGGCGTGAGCGCAAGGTATCGCCCCAAAAAGCGCCCGGCATGGCAAGCAGGTCCACCAGAATGGAAATCAGCAATCCCAGGCCGGTCAGCGCAGCGGACAGGCCAATCAAAGAAAGAACGTAATGATACAGCCGCCGGGCGCCTTCGCGGCGGAGCGGATCGGTGCTGGCCTGGGCTTCGTGCCGAAACCAGCCGCCATAATAGGCCCAGAGCGCGGCCATTGGCAGGCCTATTGAAACGGATGGCCAAATCGATTGCAGGAAAGTCTTCCACAGCCCTGGCTCACCCAAAAGCGCGCGCAAGAGGATATCCAAAAAGATGCCCGCAGAGACAAGCACCACAATGGCCCCTGCCAGGCTTAGCAGATAAAGCACCCCCAGGCGCAGATTAGAACCCTGTTCCTGCGGGTCTTCGAGGGCTTGCTGGCAGGTCAACCAGGTATACAGCCAGATGGGCGCACCGACCAGCAAAAGAGCCATCCCATTGACCGCTGTTGCTGTTTCGGGCACGCCCAAGAGCGTATTGCCAGGCAGGGCAAACAAAACACGCAAAACCTGCTGAGCCCCCGCTACGACCAGCAAAAGGCCGTAAAGCAGCCAGATATAGCGGTAAAGACGGCGCACATCGGCAAAACCCTGGGTCTCAGGCAGAGAGGCCCAAACCCCGCGCAAGATGTTCCAAAAATAGGCCGCGGCCAAAGCGTTCATCAAAATGGCAATCAGATTATCTGGCCAGGTTTGTGAGCCGCCAAATAAGGCGCTATAGCGGTCAATTCGGGCGGTCTCAATAAAAGTACGGTTGAGCAGGGCCAGCAAATTTTGAGCGACCGGCACAAGCGTAAACAACAAAGCCAGGTAAAAGAAAACCGCCCGAACTGTCGAAACCTGTTCTTCGGGTTCGCGGGCGGCAAATCGCTGGGCGGCCAGCCAATGCAGCAAGAAAATTGGGATGCCAACCAAAATCAGTGCCAGGGCTTGTGCCAGGGTGCTGGCGGTCGGGAAGAGACTATCCTGAGCAAAGAGGGTTCGCAGCAGGGAAATTAAACCCCATAAGACAACTTCGAGACTAATCAGGGCTACGGCATAAAAATAAAGCCGGCGAATGGTACGCATAAAAATCTCCTATGACCACAATCAGGGAGTATTTGGGTAAGGTTCCTGGTACCATTCGTAATACCAGAAATTGTATGGCATTTGCTTAATCTTCCACTGCCCGTTGTCGAGTGTCAGCAAAGCAGTCTCTGTGTTGCGATAACCGCTCGAAAACGGGTCACTGGGGTTATAAACCACGCCCAACTGCACCGAAGCCTGCTCCGCGCTGATTGTCGTTTGCAAAACCTCGACGCCTGTGCCAGACGGGCTGACGTAGTTAAGCAAAAAAGGCTGGCTAAACTGCTCAAAGGTGGGCTTATTGGCGCCTTCGGCCAGATAGCCATAGGCCCGCTCATAATCTTTCAGGTAGAGGGCCACGATGTAATTGCGCACCACCCCCTCGGGGTTATCTTCCGGGCCATATTGCAGCGCGCTGGGGCGCGCAAAGAAAACCACCAGCGCAATTACAACCAGAAGGGCAATCCCTATCAAAATGCCAAGCAAAAAGCGGTCTTGTTTCATGCTTCAACCTTTTTATCAAGTCCGAGGCTTCATCTGTCGTCGGGAGACGCGCGGCCCGGGGCGGGCGCTAATCACAAAAAAAGGGCCAAAAACTGGCACAAAAACAGTCAGCGCGCCCCAAAACAGCCATTCCCCCAGGGTAAGACGCCGGCGTGATAGATACGCCAGAGTCACCAGCACGGAGACAATCATATAAGCGGCCAGAATGGTGCGCAAAAGTTCAGGGGTCATCATGGGACTGCCTTTCTTTGCGTAAAATTATTCAACCCAGAGTTGCTGTCCGTGATATTCAAAAAAGACCTGGAAAATTGGCAAACGACCATCCCAAAGACTGCGCGCCCAGGCATCCAGGCCGGCAGGCTGGCACTCCGCCTGGAAAATTCCCAGCGGCAGGCGCGGGGAAGAGCAAATCGCAGGCAGATTAACCTCGCCGCGCATCACGGTTTCGGCTTCTTTGTTGGCTTGCGCCAGGGTCGGCTGACAGCCAAAAAACCAGGTTGGGCCGCCATCAGGCAGGCGGCACCAGGTCTGGTCTGGAATTGGAACGGTTGTGTAAGTAAAGGCATCAGAGAGCGCGCCGCTGGGCAGGAAGAGCCGGACACTATCAGACCGATTGCTGAGCAGGATGCCCGTATCTTTGGCAAAGAAGACCATCCGCGCGCCGGGGGCAATCGAGCCGCTCAACGTAAACGGAGATGAATCGCCCTGCTGGTCGTCCAGCCGCCAGCCTTGCAGGTTGATGTTCTGGTTGCCAACGTTCATGATTTCAATGAATTCGTCACCCGAGTCAATCAGCCCATCTTTGTTCCAGTCGGTGCGGGGATGCGGCAAAAACTCGTTGATAATCAACTGGCTGATGCGGGCTGCCGGGAAAGGAGTCGGGGTACGGGTGCGGGTCGGGGTACGGGTCGCCGCCGTTGTGCGGGCAGGGGTCGGCGTGGGGGTGACGATATAAGCCCAGTTGGCATTGCGCGGTGTCCCGCAGATGGCATTGCCCGCCGAATCGGTACCGTTTTTCAAAACTCCGGTGTTGGTAATCCATTCCGAATCGGTTTCGGCAATGGTGGCCGAGGCCCGGCGGCGTTCCATGGTGCAATAGGTGGTCGCATTGCCCGCGGGCCAGGCCCCGCCATTCGAGTTGGCTGTATCAATCAGGCGGTTTGCGGCATCGAGCAAGCGCAATGACTTGCCCGTATTGGACAGCAAACCGCTATAAATCTGGTCTGCGGTAATGTCTTTGACGGTGTCGTTATCCGTCCGTTCAAGCAAGAAATAGCCCTGGGCCGCAATGGTGCCAGCCAGCGTAACTGTAAACGAATTATCGGTGGCGACCAGCCGCCAACCGGTCAGGTTAATGGGGGTCGTGCCGGGGTTATACAGTT
The DNA here is from genome assembly GCA_964571615.1 of uncultured Anaerolinea sp. Taxonomy (GTDB): domain Bacteria; phylum Chloroflexota; class Anaerolineae; order Anaerolineales; family Villigracilaceae; genus UBA8950. The sequence continues at coordinate 17,147 of CAZNCT010000014.1, forward strand.
CAATCCACTCATCATCAGCGCTGGCCTGAGTACCCATCCAGGCAACTTCATTAATGATGACATCACGTGAACTGGAGAGCACTGGGGTATTGGTGCGAGTTGGCGTGCTGGTGATGGTTGGGGTCAGGGTGGCGGTCACATCAAAGGCCCAGTTGCGCTGTGCGGGCGTACCGCAGATGGGGTCGCCGTCGGCATCCAGGCCATTGCGCAAGAGGTTGTTGTTCGTCGCCCAGGCCGTATCCGTATCAGGGATAAGCCCATAGCGTTCCATACTGCAAAAGCCAGTCACGCTGCCCGCTGGCCAGGCGCCACCATTCTGGTTGGCTGTATCAATTTGAATGCTGCTCGGGTCGAGCAAGCGCAGAATTTCACCCGTATTGGACAGTTCGCCAGTATAAAACTGGTTGGCCGGGACATCGCTGACGGTGGTATCGTCGGTGCGCTCGAGCAGGTAGTGCCCCAGAGCCGGTATCGTGCCAGTTAGCGTAATGTTTGGTGAGCCATCATCAGCGCGTAAGCGCCAGCCTGCCAGCGAAACCGGGAAGTTGTTGGGGTTGTATAACTCAATCCATTCATCGTTTGCGCTTGCGCCGGTACCAGCCCAGGCGACTTCGCTAATGATAATGAATAACGCCCCGGCAGAAGTTGGGGTAAGAGAGGGGGTAAACGTTACTGTCGGGGTCAGGGTAGATGTAGCGGTGCTGGTGGCGGTGGCCGTTGGCGTGGGGGTACTGGTCGCCCCGCCAACATTGCCCGCGCCAGGAGAGCCATTAATCGGGTTGCCCAGGCGGTCGGTTGCAGTTGGGGAAGCATTGAAGGTCAGCCAGGCGCTGTCCACGTCCGGCTCATTCGAGCGCCGCTCCATGCTGGCATAATTGATAAACCGGTTGCCTGCCGGCCAGGGGCCGCCATCGGCATTCGCCGAATCGACCAAATCGTTGGTGTTGCTATACAGGAAAAGGCGGTCGCCCGAGACATCCAGAAAAGGAAAAGCAAACACCAGCCCGGCAGGCACGCTGGTATCGAGTTGATTGCGCTCAATCAGATAATAGCCATTCGGCAGAATGCTGCCAGAAAGCGGAATATCGCCCTTGCCCGGAATGCGCAGATACCAGCCTGTCAGGTCTACCGGGTCCGTCAGGCTGGGGTTCCACAACTCAATCCATTGGGCGATGATATCATCGGCCTGAGTGCCGCCCCAGGCGACTTCATTGATGACCACCCGGCGCTCCCAGGGGGGCGTAGGCGAGGGTGCAGGACAAAGCGCGATTGGGGAGGTCGAATTTTGCGGCTGACTGGGGTTGGTCAACACAAAATCTACTGCATTGTTGTTCGTATCTTCGCAAACATTAACACGAGCGTAGCCACGGTCAACATTTGAAGTAATTTCTAGCAGCGGTGTTCCTTCAACAAAAGATGGCGCAGGACTCATGCCCACCTGGTCAACAATCACACTAGAGGCATTTCGCAGTGCTAGCCCCCCATCGGTTGCAATTCCAAGTCCGCCAGAGGCAACCACATCAGCCGTAACACTATCATCATAAGAAGTTCCTGCAACCAGGTAATACTGACCAGGGGCTAGCGTTAGCGAACCAAAAGTATGCCGAACCGAAATAACCCCACTGCTGCTCGAGCGAACAAGAGTCCAGCCTGTAATATCAATCGACGCCTGGGTAGGATTGAAGATCTCAACAAATTCGTCATTTCCACCAGCCGACCCAACAACGCGAAATTCACTAATAACGATATTGCCTGCCAAAGCCTCAGCGGGCTTTGCTTCTGGCCCAGCCTGCACCTGCAAAAGCCCGGGCGCAAAAAGCATCGAAAGTGCCAGTGAGCCCAACGCCACCGATGATAATAACCGGCGCAGCCAGAGGGCAGGCCTCGTTATAGATTGAAAAAAGCGGGGAAAAGCCGGGGCAGGTTTCATACCAATCAAGTCCCTTTCACCTGGGGCAGGAAAACCAAAAAGACGCCCCCGAGGCGTTTATTCCCCCAAATTATAACCTGCTGGCGGGCTTTAGCGCGGCTCAATGACCAACTTGATGGCGGTGCGTACCTTGTCTTCAATTTCAACATCCACAAATTCTGGCACGCAGACCACTTCAATGCCGTCTCCGCGCAGGTAAGAGATGGCCAGCACCAGGGCTTTGACGGCCTGGTTCACCGCCCCTGCGCCGATGGCCTGAACTTCAGCGCGCTTATGCTCACGAACGACGCCAGCGATTGCCCCGGCGACGGCGGAGGTGCGAGAGTTTGCAGAAACTTTAATCATCTCCATGGTTACTCTCCCTTTCAATGACGAGAATAAGGGGCACTGTCTTCAAAAAGAGTATACAAGATTCAAGTTTGCAAAGCAACACCCGGCCCCGATTCTTTTGCCTTTCAGGTCTTATCAAAAGAAATTAACCAGGGTGTATTCACAGAATCTCTTAATTCGTAATCGTAGTAGGCCCTGTGGATATGTGTATAACTCGCTTTTGCCCCTATATCTGGGTTGGTCTGTGCGGGCGCGCCCGGCTATTTGGGGGATGACTTTTCCTGGGGGGTGTGGATAGTTTCGGCATAAAAAAAGGTTGCGCCTCCGCCTGTGGAAAACTCGAAAAAGGCTTTTCTATCTATAGGGCTGAATAAATACCACCCCCCATATTTGGGGGGCGGCATCTCGAACACTTGAGCAGGTTTTCCACATGCGAGTCGGGTTATCCACAGTTTTCTGGCACTTATCCACAGATGTTGCTATGAAAAAAGGTTTTGCGCATTTCGGATAGGCCCATATATGGAAAGCGGTTACAGGTTATATTGAGCGCTCAGTTCATCCAGCGTTTCTTCCAGGCGGTCAAGGAAGGTATCCAGCCCGGCCAGGCGCAGAGTCAGCCCGGCAGGGTCCAGTCCCAGGCTGGTCAGGGTGGTTTGCCAGTCGCTCAGCTGGGTTTCATTCAGGTTGCCGCTCTCAACGCACAGGTGCCAGCTGTGGAGCAGGGGCCAAAGACTGGCGGCGGGGTTGGGGCCGTCAAGCAGAGCCAGCAGGGCCTGTTTGTAATATTCCAACCGGGCGGCGTGAATGCGCAGGTCGTGCGGAGCCTGTGCTGCGCGGGTAAAGGCCGCTTCCCAGGCCGGCAGCCAGGCGCGGATTTGTTCCGCATTCACCGCCAGCCCGCCGACCAGCGCCATTAACGTGTCGGCCAGGTCGGGTTTGCCAATCAACCCGGCGCGTTGCGGAAACTCGAGCAAGAAGCGCCGCTCGGCCAGCGGAAAACCGCTCAGGGCCGCTACCGCATTGGCGGCATTCTCTACCATTTGCAGGTATTCGCCCAGCGAGGGCTGGCCACCCAGTTGGAACATCGTCCATGACTGGCGGGCCGGTGAGGCAAAGGCCTGCGCCCGGGCCAGCAGGTTGGCCGGGTCGTCAAATTGAGCCCGCAGGCTCGACTGAGTGTACTCAAAGAACTTGCCCTTCTCGTGCAGCAAGAGCGGATCCCACATCGTCCAACCGCGCCAGGGGTCGCCGCGCAATTCGCGCGGTTTGGCGTAGCGGGCTTCAGGTTCCGAGACGATGTCGAGATGGATTTCATTCGAGAGTTTGACCACCTCGCGCTCAAAGGCTGGCTCGTTTTTGGTAATCACCAGCAGGTCAATATCGGTTGCGCCGCCCAAGAGCGGTTCATCTCGCAGCGTAGAGCCAATCAAAAAAACGGCGACCACGTTGGGGTCCGGTTTGAAGCGTTTTTCCACCGTATCGCGCCCAAGTTTGATGAGCAGGTCTCGGGTAATGCGCATCTCTTAATCTCCATCCATCAGTGCCGGTTGAAAAGGCGATATCCCCAACGCCGCGCGGATTTTGTTTTCGATCAGTTTCAGGTGTTCGGGGTAGCGCACAAAATCGAGCGGGTTCGAGTCGATAATCAGTTTGGGGGTTTCGGTTTGGGCAAAAAAATCGTCATAAGCGGCGACCAACTCGGCAATGTAGGCGCGTTCCATACTGCGCTCATAGGGCCGGTCGCGCAGGGCAATCCGCGCCATCAGGGTATCTACGCTGGCAGAAAGATAAACGGTCAGGTCGGGCAGGGGAATTTTCTCTGCCAGGGCCTCGTGAACGCGATGATACATGGTCAGTTCATCGCCCTCCAGGTTGATGCGCGCAAATAGCGCATCTTTGGCAAAGGTGTAATCGGCCAGCAGGGTTTTACCGGCCTGCAAAATGGCTGGCACCGTAGAATTTTGTTGGCGGTAGCGGCTGAGCAGAAAGAAAATTTGGGTCTGAAATGCGTAACGCGCCCGGTCACTGTAAAAATCGGACAGGAAGGGATTCTCCTCGAAGACCTCGAGCAAGATTTCGGCATTTTCAAAACGCGGCTGGAGCAGGCGCGCCAGCGTGGTTTTGCCCACCCCAATCACTCCTTCGATGGCGATATACATGCGGTCTTTCTCCGGCGTAAGAATGGGTTAAGGATACCATGATTTGAAGGCAGATGAACGAATTATGAAGGCGGAATAGTGCGCTTATAATTGCGGCATGTCCATTTACGAGCGTCTTGTCTATGCCCGAAAGAGCCGTTTGTTTGGCAAACTGGCTTATTTTTTGTTGAAATTGCTGGGGGTGGAAATCCCCGTTTCGGTGGCGATTGGCCCCGGGTTTTTGCTCCACCATGGCGGCATGGGAGTCGTGATTCACCCCAGGGCTGTTCTTGGCGCGCGGGTCGGCATCTACCCGGGGGTGACGCTGGGCCGCGCCGATGTCTACCGCCCGGCCTCCGAATCGGCTTTCGAGGGCATTGTCATCGAAGACGATGTCATTTTGGGCGCAGGGTCAAAAGTCCTGTGCGATAGCGGCATTTTGCGCGTCAGGCGCGGGACGGTGCTTGGGGCCAACGCTGTCCTAACCGAATCGACCGGTGAAAATGAAATTTGGGCCGGGATACCGGCCCGGAAGATCGGTTCGCGCTAGCAGCGTTTTTGGGAAAGATTTTTTACCGCATTACAGATGGGAGCGGGTGTTATCACGATGACGGAACGAATTTGCATCGTCCCAAAAGTGCATGGCGTCGGGGGCATGGTCTCATTTCTCCACAAATTTTCGGCGGCTGTGGAGAAACGCGGCCTGGGCGTAACCTTCGATTTGGCCGATGAACCTTACCGCGCCATTCTGGTCATTGGCGGCACGCGCCAACTCCTGCCGCTGTTTCGCGCCCGGCAACGGGTTGTTCAGCGCCTCGATGGCATCAACTGGATTCATCGCAAGAAGCCCGGTTCGTTCAAACATGCCCTGCGCGCCGAGTATGGCAACCTGATTCTGGCGCTGATTCGGCGTTTTGTGGCCGACCGAATTGTGTACCAGAGCGAGTTTTCGCGTGTCTGGTGGAATGATTGGTATGGGGACTTGAAAACCCCGTTTTCAGTGGTTCATAACGGGGTCGATTTGGAGGTTTACAAGCCTGCACCCCGACTTGCCAATCCGCGCCACAGGTTGCTGGTTGTTGAAGGCTCACTGGGTGGCGGTTATGAGGGCGGGCTTGCAAACGCCATTCGGCTGGCAGAGGCGGCCTCGGGCTTGCTCTCAAAACCGCTCGAACTGGTGGTCGTTGGGGGGGTGGACGAAGCGCTCAAAGCAGCCTGGCAGGCCCGCAGCGCGGTGCCCATTCGCTGGGCTGGCAAGGTGGCCCGTGAGGCCATCCCGCAGTTAATGAATGAAGCAGACGCCTTATTTTCAGCCGATGTGCACCCCGCCTGCCCCAATTCGGTTATCGAGGCGCTGGCCTGCGGCCTGCCGGTGGTGGCCTATGATACCGGTTCGCTGGCCGAACTGGTTCCGGCCTCGGCGGGGGTGGTGGCGCCGTATGGGGCTAACCCGTGGAATTTGGAAGAACCGCTTGTCGAGCCGCTGGCGCGCGGGCTGGCGCAGGTGCTCGAAAATCAAGAAAAATTCCGCGCTGGCGCAAGGGCGCACGCAGAATTGGCCTTTGGGATTGAGGCCATGACAGAAAAGTATTTGACGGCGCTGCTGGGCTGATTTTTATCGGCTTATGACTGCGCTATAAATTCCCCAATTTCTTGCATGGCCGCCCGGCTTTCGGGTACCAGGCCACCAAAAATATGCCAGACGTGCCACATCCCTTCCCAAACGCTGAGTTTGACCGTTACCCTGGCGGCGCGGGCTTTTTCTGCTACCCTGCGGGTGTCATCTAACAGCACTTCGCGGCTGCCGACCTGAATCAGCAACCGGGGAAAACCGTGATAGTCGGCATAGACCGGCGAGACCAGCGGGTTTGCCAGGCTTGCCGTGCCTGCATAAAAACTGGCCCACTCGTGCAAGTCTTCGCCCGTTAGTATTGCTTCGGCTTGAGCGTTGGTTTGGTGCGATGGCTCGCTCCGGCTCAGGTCGGCCCAGGGCGAGAGGCAGACGACCGCCCCTGGCAGCGGCGCCCCGGCCTCGCGCAGGGCCAGGGTGGTTGCCAGGCTCAGGCCGCCTCCGGCTGAATCGCCTGCGAGGAGAATATCTTCGGCGCGCCAGCCCTGTTGCAGCAGCCAGCGATAGGCCATCTGCGCGTCTTCGAGCGCTGCCGGGAAGGGGTGCTCTGGGGCCAGACGATATTCGGGGATGAGCAGGGGCAGGTTGAGAATCTCGGCCATCTGGCCGCACAGCATCTGGTAGTTTTCTATGCTGCCCAAGACGTATCCGCCGCCGTGCAGGTACAGGATAACCCGCCCTGTGGATGTTCTGGAGGGGCGAATCCAGGCGGCAGGCAGGCCGTTCAGGTCAAACCGCTCCACGTCAACCCCTGTTGGGGGGCGATTCATCCAGCGGGCATTTTGGGCGTCGCGGATGCGGCGCTGCGCAAGGGTTGCTTTCTGGTTTTTGAATGTGGCGCGCACCAAAAAATAAAAGACACGCGCCCGCAGGCTGAGGGGCATCAGGCTCTCACATTGTGGCCAAAGCCTGGCGGGGCCAGCACTTTGCCATCGAGATAGGCTTCCTTGCCGCGCAAGACAACCCGGGTTACCCGCCCTTTGACCTGCCAGCCCTCGAAGGGCGTCCAGCCGCAGCGTGAGTGCATCTCGGCGGCGCGGATTTCGTAGCGGGCGTTTTCGTCCACTTCGACCCAGGTTTCGGGTTGTTCGGGCAGGCGGAAGATTTTGCGCGGGTTGATAACCGATTTCTGGAGGATGTCCTCCAGGCTCAGGCGTCCCTCGCTAACGGCGGTCAGCAGCAGGGGCAGGAGCGTTTCCAGACCAGGGAAGCCAGGAGGTGGATTTTCACCGTCTTTTTCGGCCAGGGTGTGCGGGGCATGGTCGGTTGCGAAGCAGTCAATAAAAGCCATGTTTTCCCACAGCGCATCTACATCGGCCTGGGTCGCCAGGCGCGGGCGCACTTCGGCCCGCCCTCCGGGCAGTCCCCCGGCGCAGCAGCCGCAACCCGCCGGGGCAAGCGGGATGCCGCCCTGGGCCAGGAACAGGTGATGTGGGCAAACCTCGCAGGTGACTTTGATGCCGCGTTGTTTGGCTTCCTTTATCAGCAAAATTTCCTCACGCAGCGAGATGTGTGCGATGTGGATAGGCTTGTCAAACATTTGCGCCATCCAGATGGCGGCGGCCATACTGCGGCTTTCGGCGTGAACAACGATGGGCGTTTCGCCCGGCCAGCGGCGAAAATGCTCGAGCCACAGGGTCATGTCATCCAGGCGCAGTTGGCCAAAGGTAGAATCGAGGTACATCTTGAGGGCCGCAGCCCGAGGCGCCAGTCGGGCCGCTTCGGCGGCGTTCTCTGGCCCGGCTCCCAGGTATTGGGCATAGTCACAGCGCGCTTTGGTTTGGGCGCTTGCCAGCACATCGTTCAGGGTAGCCTGGTCAAAAATGGGAGGCCTGGTGTTGGGCATGGCCAGCACCATTGTCACACCGCCAGCCAGGGCCGAAGCCGTGCCGGTGTCATAGTCTTCTTTATGGGTTGCGCCGGGTTCGCGCAGGTGAACATGGGGGTCAATCAGGCCGGGAAGTTTGAGCATAGTTTTAAGAGAAAGAGACAGGGAACACAATCGTTCCCTGTCCCGAGTATAGCATTATCCTGATGGTTTTATTCGGCTGGTTTGAAAATCACAAACACCAGGTTTACCAGAATACCGCAGATGGCCGCAAAAACGATGGCCGGGATGCCCTCAGGGAAGAGCACCGGAATCTGGAAGGGGAACAGCCCATCGGGCAGGGCCAGGTTGCCGCCGATGCCCGTCACCAGGATGATGGCGCCAATCGCCAGGTTTTTGGGGTCAAACAGATTGACTTTTTCAGATTGAATGAGTGCCACGCCTTGCATCCCAATCACGCCAAACAGATAAATGGCCAGGCCGCCCGTAACCGCAACCGGAATGCTGTTGACCACCCCGGCCAGTTTGCCGACAAAGCCAAGCAGCACAGCAATTGCGCCAGCGGTGAACAAGACCGGCACCGAGTAGTTGCGGGTGATAGCCATCAGTGAGTTGTTTTCACCATAATTCGTGCCCGCTGCGCCGCCCAAAAAGCCGACGATGACATCATCGGCGCCATCGGCGACCAGGTTCAGGCCAATCAGCTCTTTGATGTTGAGCGGTTTTTTGCCCAGTTCGTGGGCCAGTTCGTCAATATACAGGCTCATCTGGTACAGATGGGCGGTGCTTTCGGGGATGGTGGCAATCGCAATCAGCGCAATGCTGACTACCAGGCCCCAGGCGCGCGGGTCGTCAAACGCCGGGACGGTGATGGCCGGAAAGCGTATCCATTCGGCGTTGGTGATGGCGCTGTAATCGACAATTCCCAGCAGGGCCGAAAGTCCGTACCCAACCAGCGCGCCGTACAGAATCGGCAGCATGCCCCACAGGCCTTTGCCGCGCAGATACACCGAAAACAGGATGGTAGCCACCAGCGTGACCAGGGCCACGGTCCAGTTGGCTCCGGCCATGCCCAGCGCTGCGCCAGAGAGCGCTACACCAATTACAACTGCCACAGAGCCGGTGACGATGGGCGGCAAAACACGGTCAAGCGCGGCTTTGCCCAGGCGCATAATCAGAAGACCGGCCAGGATGTTGACAAGCCCGGTGCCGATGATGCCAACCTGTACCAGCCGGACGCCCTCAGGACAATAGACGGTATTCGGGTCGCTGAAACAATCCCCGGCATACAGGCTCATCGCCGTCACCACCACGGCGATATAAGAGAAGGACGAGCCGTAATACATCGGGATTTTGCGCTGCGAAACCAGCAGGGCGATAATCGTGCCGATGCCGCTGGCCAGCAGGGTCACGCCGACATCAAACTTGGTCAGGATGGCAACCAGCACAGTAGCCGGAAACATCGTCAGAACTTGCTGAAAGCCAAGCGAAATCATGGCTCCCCAGGGGGGCGTATCGCCGGGCAGGAAGCCCATCACATTGGGTTTGTTTTTTGTTTTTGCGGACATGCTGTTCTCCTCTTGGTTTAAGAATGGCAAAAAAAATAGAGAGCCGCTAAAAGCGACTCTCCGGTTTGGCTGAAATAAAAACAATTTTCCCGGCGGGTTCAGGATAACTTTTCGGGAAAAACGGGCCTTGTGTAGACATTTCGCCCAATTTTATGCCGAAGCCGAATTCTGTCAAGAGAAACGGCGTCTCTTTTGGGGTCTGATGCCATTACTCCGTAAACAGCGGCAGATGCCCAAGCGCGATGATATCGAGCCATTTTGACTTTTCACCCTCGGTCATAATGGCTACTTCCCCGGCCACACTGGCCCCGGCCTTTTCCAGAATCATGCGGATTCCCTGCAAGGTTGAGCCGGTGCTGATGACATCATCCACCACGACCGCTTTTTTGCCTTGCAGCATATCGCGGTCTTTTTCATCCAGGATGAGGGTTTGCGGCTGGCCGGTGGTAATTGAAAGCGTCTCGGCGTGCAGGGCGACACCCATGTAAGGCTTGTAGGTTTTTCGCAGCACAATGTAAGGCATGCCGGTTTCCACCGAAAGCGCATAAGCCAGCGGAATGGATTTGGCCTCAGCAGTGACCAGCACGTCATAATCTACGTCCTTTAATCGAAGTGCCAGTTCTTTGGCCGCTGCCTGGGTCAATTCGGTATCGCCCAAAATGTTCAGAATAGCAATCCGTAATCCGGGCGCAACTTCAAACAGGCGCAGGTTGCGTTTTAATCCGGCAATTTCTACAGTATAAAATTCTTGTTCGGCCATCGGGTTTGCCTCCAGTTGAAAGGTTCAGACAAGGGCATAGTTTATCATAGCCTTCGTTACGGTATAATCTTGAAACGGAAAAAGCCAGCATGTTGACCGATTTGCAACTCAACACCGTGCTTCGCCTGCGCAAACCGCATCCTTGCGGCGGGTATGAGTGGATTGTGACCCGCCTGGGTGCCGATATTGGCCTGGAGTGCCAGACCTGCCATCACCGTGTTTTGCTCACCCGGCGCGAACTGGCGCGGCGCATTAAGAGCGTTGTTTTTGTGCCGCCCGCGCCGCCATCTTCACCTTCTTGAAAAAATCCTATGGCAAAAAAGCCCCACATCCTTTTCCTGTTTTCTGATACCGGCGGCGGACATCGTTCTGCGGCGGAATCCATCATCGAGGCGCTTACCTTGCAGTATGCCGATTCGTTTACGGCTGAGATGGTAGATATCTTCAAAGAATATGCGCCCCGGCCCCTTAACCGAATGCCAGATTGGTACCCTTACATGGTCAAGGCCCCCGATTTGTGGGGCGCCAGTTTTCGGATTACCGATGGCCGCGCCCGCGCCCGGGCCATTACGGCTACTTTCTGGCCCGTTGCGGCCCGTTATGCCCGCCGTATTATCAACCAGCACCCCAGCGACCTGGTTGTAACGGTTCACCCGTTTGGCAACTCCTTCATTCTCAAAGCCCTGGGCAGCAACCGGCCTCCTTTTATTACCGTAGTCACCGATATGGTCACCACCCATGCCCTGTGGTTTGACCAGCGCGCCGATGTGATTTGTGTCCCAACTGAGAATGCCCGTCAGCGCGCCATTGATTATGGTATGAAGCCCGAAAAAGTTGTCGTTGTCGGCCAGCCCATTGCGGCCAAATATTGCGCGCCCCTGGGCGATAAAGTTGCCTTGCGCCGCGCCCTGGGATGGCCCGAAGATAAATTCACTGTGGTGGCTGTTGGGGGCGGCGAGGGCATGGGCCCGCTTGCCCAAACCGCCCGCGCCATCGGCGAATCGGGCCTGGACTTAAGCCTGGTGGTGGTCGCCGGACGCAATGAGCGCCTCAAGAACAGCCTGCAAGCCATGAACTGGAATATCCCCGCTTTTATTTATGGATTCACCCGTGAAATGCCCGACTTTATGCGTGCCGCCGATGTATTGGTGACCAAAGCCGGGCCAGGGACAATCGCCGAAGCGCTGGCCGCTCATTTGCCGCTGATTCTGTATGCTCGTCTGCCAGGTCAGGAAGACGGCAACGTTACCTTTGTCCGTCAGACCAACACCGGGGTTTGGGCACCCACCCATCAGCGGGTGGTTGCCACCCTGCGCCGCTGGTACCATCATCCCGAAGAACGTCAAAAAGTAGTTGAAGCCTGCATGCGTGCTGCCCGTCCGCAGGCGTCTTTTGAGATTGCCCGCATCATTGCCAATCAGTTGCATCTTGAACCGGTTAGCGAATAAACTCTAACGCTTGTTCTATATTTTGTGCTATACTTTTTAAGAATGATGCAATCCCATCGTCACTATTGGCCAGACTGGTTCGACTCGCTCCAAAAAAACGGGCTGACCGATTGGGTTGCCTGGCTGTTGGATGCGGCTGGCCCGCTGAATTTGCTTGGCGCGCAATTGGTGCATCTGACCGCCCCGGTTTTACCAGTGGAAAACGCCCAGTCTCAGGCCATTGCTGAACTTTTGGAGAACGAGGGCGAAACCCGCGCCTTTGTCCATTTCTTGAGGGAACATTTGTGAGCGCAACTGGCCTGATTGCCCTGCTGATTGTTATTGTTGCCGCAATTTTGATGGCGGTCTTTGCGTTTCTGGCCCGCCGTACCCCCTTTTCTTTTCGCGAAATTCATGCTTTCAAACTGATTCGCCGCTCGGTCAGTATGGTGGTGGAAGATGGCTCCCGCCTGCACGTTTCGCTGGGCCGGGGTAGTTTGCTGACCCCTTTTGGGGCAGCCGCGCTGGCCGGGCTGAGTGTTTTGCGGCAGTTGGGTGAAACCACCGCCACCAGCGACCGCCCTCCGATTGCTACCAGTGGGGATGGCGTTGTTCACTTGCTATCTCAGGATACGCTGCGCGCAGCCCATGAGGCCACCCGCAGCGAACAGCCGTTTGATGCTTCGCAGGCCCGTCTGACAGGCCTGACCCCCTTTGCTTATGCGGCTGGCGCAATGACCTACCTGCGCGATGACGAAGTTTCGACCAACCTGCTGATTGGAAATTATGGCGCCGAAGTGGCCTTGCTGGCTGAGGCCAGTGAGCGTCAGGGGGCTACCCTGGCGGCGGCCAGTGACCAGCTGCCTGCTCAGGCGGCGCTCTATGCCCTGACCCCCGGGTCGCTGGTGGGCGAGGAACTGTTCTCTGCCGGGGCCTACCATCAGGCCGGTCACTTCCACTCGGCCAGCCTGGTTGTGCAGGATATTTTCCGCTGGATTCTTGTCCTGGTCATTTTGACCGGGATTGTTTTGAACCTTCTGGGGGTCTTGTGAAGCGCATTCTTTACGCTTTTTATGCGGTCATTGCCATCAGCGTTGGGATTCTTGTCCTGCTGGGATACTTTCTGCCGCAGGTGGCCGTTTTCCAAAAAATTTTATTGGATTGGGCTGTCATCCTGGCCGGGATTGCCTTGCTGGTTGGCGTTGGCAATCTCTTTCGAGTCCATTTTTCTCGTTTGCGGGCCAGGAAAGGCTCTGTCTATAGCCTGGTGACCCTGGTTTCAATGCTGGCGGTGCTTTTTCTGGGTGTTTCAGGCATGGCCCAGGCGACTTCTTTTGCGCTTAATGCCATTATGGTGCCGGTTGAAATCAGTCTGATGGCCGTCCTTTCGGTGACGCTGATTTATGCCAGCATTCGCCTGCTGCGAGATCGCTTCGACCTCAAGGCGGTCATCTTCTTGCTGACAGCCCTGATTGTGCTTTCTGGAACGGTTTCATTGCCTTACTTGTTGGGCATCCCGGTTTTGGGTGATGAGATTTTGCCCATGGCCGCTCAAATTACCTCGCAAGTACTGGCAGCGGGTGGGGCGCGCGGTCTCTTAATCGGGATTGCCCTGGGCGCGCTGATGACTGGTCTGCGTGTTTTGTTTGGTGCCGACCGGCCTTACGGAGGCAAATAATGGCCGATGTAAAGTGCCCGATGTGTTCCAAAGCCAATCGCGCAGACGCCGAAGTCTGTGAGTTTTGCGGCGCCCGCATTACCCCGGTCACGGCTCCCCTCGATGCGATTAAGCCGGGCCAAATGCCAACCAATAAGCACACTTCAGAACTGGAGCGTACCCTGCCTGGCTGGCTGCGTGATATTCGCAAGGCTTCGGGGCAGGACGATAAACCGGTTGCGCCCGATGCGCCCACCCTGGCCGGTGCGACTGCCCGCTCTTCTGAGCCTGCCCCGCTTCAATCTCCCCCTGCGCCCGAACCGGCCAGGCCGCCTGAGCCGCAGCAATCGCCCCTCGATTTTCTTGCCAGCCTGGGAGCCAGTGATGATGAAGAAGAGGAAGTGCCCGACTGGCTGAAGGGCTTGCGCGCCGATGAGCCGGCAGCGCCCGCTCATTCTGCGCCTGCTCCTGCCGCTGAAAGCGGTCTGAAAGACCTGATTTCCTCCCTCGATGCCCCTCATCACGAAGAAATCTCCCAGCCTGAACCAGAGCCCTGGTCTTTTGAGGGCGCCAAATCGGTTTTCAATGATGACGGCCCTGAGCCTTCTTTTTCTTTTGAACAGGAAACCCCCGACTGGTTGGCTGCCCTGAAAAATCAGCAGGAGCCTGGCCCAACGGTACCCCCTGCGGGTCAGCCGTCTGCATCCGAATCTTCCGCCTTTGATGGCGATTTGCCTTCCTGGTTGGGCGGCCTGGCTGAGCCGGGTTCTGCAGCCCCGGCCTCCCAGCCCGCGGCTTCGGATGACACCCCGGACTGGCTCTCGTCGCTCGCGGCGGAAACACCTGCCCCGGCCTCTCAGCCCGCGGCGGCGGATGACACCCCGGACTGGCTCTCGTCTCTCGCGGCGGAAACACCTGCCCCGGCCTCTCAGCCCGCGGCTTCGGATGACACCCCGGACTGGCTCTCGGCACTTTCTACAGACCAACCCTCTGAACAGCCGCCTGCGCGCTCTCCAAAGGCTTTTCAGACCGGCACGCTGGGAGAAATCGGCCTCGAATCGACCCCCGACTGGATGGCCGGATTGGGGGTCTTGGGTTCCAGCGCCACAGCCGCCTCAACACCGTCTGCTTTTGAGAAACAGGCTGCGGGTGGGTCTGAATCCGAACCGCCCAAGCCCGAGAGTGAAGATTCGGTTTTGGGTCAGTTCGATTTTGCAGCGGAAGAATCGCTTCCAATTCCGTCTGCCAGCGCTGAAAATCTGGACGCGATTTTGCCGATGGATGTGCCAGATTGGCTGGCCGGTTTTACCCCCGGGGAGGCCGAGTCTGGAACCAGGGTGCAAACACCCCAGCCGGAAGAAGCCGAGAACCTGGCCCCGGCCAACCTGCCTTCGTGGGTACAGGCTTTGCGCCCGGTTGAATCGGTGGTGACCGATACCAGCCTGGGTGAAGAAGAGCGGATTGTCGAACAGCAAGGCCCGTTGGCCGGGTTCCGCGCTGTACTGCCTGCTCAGGCCGCGTTGCTGACAGGCCGCAAGCCCAAGCCCCATGCGATTAAATTACAGGCCGATGAAGTTCAGATTGCCCAGGCGTCTCTGCTGGATGAGCTGGTGCAATCGGAAGGCCGCGCGCGCGCGGTTGCTGCCCGGCGGACTGTTGTTGCCAGCCCGGTTTTGCGTTGGGTGATTGCGGCGGTTTTGTTTGCCCTGACGCTTTTGCCTGCTCTGGCAGGCAGCCAGTTTGTGCCTATTCCAACCCGTCCGACCAGTGATTTGGCCGATTTTATCTTGACGGTTTATGAGTTGCAATCGGATGCCCCGGTGCTGGTTGCGATGGATTATCAGCCCGCCCTGGCGGGTGAAATGGAAGCGGCCCTGACGCCGGTGCTGAATGACCTGATGATTAATGGCAAGCCGCTGGCTTTTATCAGCACTCAACCAAGCGGGCCTTTGATGGTCTCGCGCATGATGGCGCGCATGGCCCAGGAGCCTTACCGGCATACTTACCAGGCGGGCCAGCAATATGTTGACCTGGGATATTTGCCAGGGGAAGCGGCGGGCATTCAATCGTTTGCTTCGCAGCCGCGGCGCGCAATTGGCGCGAATGGCTTCAACCCCAACTTTTGGGAATCTCCCGCGCTTTCTACTATCAGCCGTCTGGATGAGTTTTCTGCCGTGATAGTGGTGACAGATAACCCCGATATCGGACGTATCTGGGTCGAGCAAGCCGGGGGTTGGTTGTCAGATACCCCGCTGCTGATGGTGATTAGCGCTCAGGCAGAGCCGATGATCCGTCCGTACTATGACTCAGGCCAGGTCAGCGGCCTGGTGACAGGGCTGGCCGGCGGAGCAATTTATGAAAACAACCGCCAGGGAGCGGGCCTGGCACGCGCTTATTGGGATTCGTATGGGTTCGGCCTGGTTGCGGCGCAGTTATTAATTCTGGTCGGCGGTATCTGGAGCCTGGTGGCAGGCCTGGTATCTCGCCGCAAAACAACGGAAGAGGCGTAGCATGTTTTCGGGCGGTATGCTGGATTTGTTGGCAGGGTTGGTGGGGTTTCTTTTTACCCTGATGATTTTGAGTTACGTGGTCGGAGATAACCCGCTCTTCCGTTTTGCGGTGCATGTTTTCGTGGGCGTCTCCACCGGTTATGTGACCCTGATTGTCTGGCAACAGGTGGTCGTGAACAAATTAATTGTCCCCATGGCTCAGGGCGATTGGGGCGAACGCGCTCTGTTGCTGCCTCCGCTGGTGATGGCTTTGTTCCTGCTGACGCGCCTGGGCGCCAACCAGGGCTTTGGACGTTGGGTGGTTGCTTTTCTGGTTGGGGTTGGCGCTGCGGCGGCAATTGCCGGCGCCCTGACGGGCACACTCTTGCCCCTGACCTGGGCTTCGATGAACCTGTTTTCGCTTGAGTCGCCTGGCAGCCTGGCTGAGCGCATGGCCGAAGGCCTGTTTATTTTGCTTGGAACGCTGTTTACGCTGGCTTATTTTCAGTTTAGCGTGCACGCCAATACGACCCAAACCGGGAACCGTGGAATTTTTATGCGTGTGATTTCTTTTGTCGGTGAGATTTTCCTGGCAATTACGTTTGGGGCCTTGTTCGCCGGGGTTCTGGTTGCCTCGCTTACCGCTCTGACAGACCGTATGCACGCCATTGTCGGCTTTTTCACTTCTCTCCTCCCTTAAACGCTTATGCCTGTTTCGCTGGTTGAAGGAAAGTCCCTTTTAGCAATTGATATCGGCACAGTGACCACGCGGGCCGCTTTTTTTGACGTGGTTGAAGGTCAATATCGCTTTATTGGTATGGGACAGGCGCCCACCACCCTGGCTACCCCAGCCCACAATATTGCCGCTGGTTTGCAGGCGGCAGTAGATGCGCTTCAATTTGTGATTGGGCGCTCACTGGTGGATGAAAACGGGCGCATGATCATTCCATCTCAACCCGATGGCGGGGCCGATGGCCTGTGCGCAACGGTTTCGGCGGGCGGCGCGCTCAAGGCGGTGCTGGTGGGCTTATTGCCCGATGTTTCGCTGAAAAGCATTGAAAATCTGGCCCAGAGCGCCGATGTGCGCGTGGTGGATGTCTTTAGCGCGGCAGATACGCGCACCCTGAATGAGCAATTGGATGCTTTTCTCAAAAGCGCGCCAGACCTGGTGATGGTGGCTGGCGGCGCCGATGGCGGCGCGACTCTTTCGATTCAGAAAATTCTTGAAATGGTGGGGTTGGCTTCTTATCTCATGCCCGACTCACGCCGTCCATCGCTCTTGTTTGCTGGCAACCAGAAACTTCAACAGCATGTGCGCTCCTCGCTGAAGGGCTTATTCTCGAACCTGGCCGTTGCCCCGAATGTGCGTCCGGCCTCTGATGTAGAAGATTTAGGGCCTGCCCTGCGCGAGTTGGCCGGGTTATTGATTAAACTGCGTCAGCGCCAAATGCCCGAACTGGCCGAACTTCGCTCCATTTCGGCCAGCGCCGTACTGCCTGCCTCATACAACCAGGGCCGCATGGTGCGGTTCCTTTCGCGCTATTTTGATACGGGCCGCGGGGTCATGTCGGTGGATGTCGGCGCTTCGTCGGTTTCGCTGGCGATGGCGTTTGGCGACGAACTCTACCCCAACGTTTTCAGTCAGTTTGGAATGGGTGAACCCCTGGCAGGCTTGCTGGCCCACACCAGCCTCGAAGACCTGGCGCGCTGGCTTCCTTTGAGCCTGCCGAATGAGTTTTTGCGTGATTATCTCTACCAGAAGGCGCTCTACCCGGCGTATGTGCCAGCCTCGAGCGAAGAACTGGTATTTGAACAGACCATCGCCCGTCACTTGCTGCAACTGGCTTCGCAGGCGGCGGTTTCGCGCCTGCCTGCGCGGCATCGTTCGCGCTTGGGCTTGCTGCCCTCGATGCAACCCATTCTGGCTGCGGGCGCAGTGCTGACCGAGGCGCCGAAATTGGGCCAGCAATTGCTCATGCTGCTCGATGGGTTACAGCCGGTCGGAATCACTACCCTGGCCATGGATCAGAACAATTTGCTGGCAATGTTGGGCGCGGTCTCAGAGCATGACAGCCTGTTACCGGTGCAGGTGATTGACTCGGGCGCCCTGTCTTACCTGGCGACGGTGATTGCGCCGGTCATTAGCGATGTCAATTATGGTACGCCAATTGTGCGCGCCAAACTTATCCGCAGTGATGGCAGCGAGACCGAAACCGAAGTGAAAATGGGCGCTTTTCAGGTCTTGCCGCTCGAAAGCGGACAAACCGCCCGCCTGCAATTGCGCCCCCTGCTGCGGGCCGATGTTGGCCTGGGGCCAGGCCGGGCTGGCGAAGTGGAAGTGATTGGCAGCTCGTTGGGCGTTGTGATTGATGCCCGCGGACGCCCCATCCGATTGCCGGCAGACCACGACCGCCGCCGCGAATTGCTGACTCTTTGGAATAACAGGATGGGAGCCTAGCCCTATGTCTGTGCCGGTCTTCTACATTATTCCTCTCGGAACCGTGGTTCGCACCAGGCTGCTGCCTTACCCGGGGCGTGTCCTGGTGCGTGTTGGACAAAAAGTCTCTCCGGCAGATGTGATTGCTGAAACCTCGATTGGCCGCAAGCATGTGATTATCAACGTGGCCGACCAACTGCAAGTTCCTGCTGCAAAACTTGAATCGGTGTTGCGCGTCAAGCGCGGACAGAAAGTGGCCCGTGATGAAGTTCTGGGTGTTTCTGGCGGCGTTTTGGGGCGCGAAGTCCGCGCGCCAGTGGATGGCCGCGTGGTGACCCTGGTGGGAGGCCGCCTGCTGCTCGAGACCGCCCGGGCCGCGCTTGAAATTCGCGCCGGGCTTTCAGGAACGGTGAGCGAGGTGCTGGGTGAGCGCGGGGCCGTGATCCGCGCTTCGGGGGCGGTCATTCAGGGCGTTTGGGGCAACGGCAAGGTGGACGCAGGCGTTTTGCTCAGCCTGATGGAAAAGCCCGATGACGTGCTTGACCCCGCCCGCCTGGATGTCAGTCTGCGCGGCTCGGTCATCCTGGCCGGGCATGTGGCCGATGCCAGCGCGCTTAAGAACGCCGCCGACCTGCCGGTGCGCGGCTTGATTTTGTCCAGTCTGGCGCCGAACCTGCTTTCGATGGCGCGCCAGGCGCCCTACCCGATTATTTTGCTGGATGGCTTTGGCCGCCGCCCGATGAACTTCCCCGCCTTCAGACTGCTCAGCACCAATGTCAAGCGCGATGTGGCCGTGAATGCCGAAGTGTACGACCGCCTGCAAGGCAACCGGCCCGAGGTTTTTCTTTCGGTGCCGTTTGGACAAGAGCCGCCCGAAGCCGAAACGGTGGAGGCCTTTGCCGCCGGCCAGCCGGTGCGGGTCATTTCTCTGCGTCAGCCCTCGCAGGTAGGGACCATCCTGTCGCTGCCGGCGGAGCGCATGACCCTTCCGAATGGGGTCATCACTTCTGTCGCCCGTGTGCGCCTGGATGGCGAAGGTGAAGAAGTGCTTGTTCCGCTCTCCAATCTCGAAGTCCTGGGGTAAAATACCCTAATTCACACGAGGAGAAACAACCATGTCCAATGTCTTCAGTTTTGACGATGATGAGGAAACCCCCTCTTTTGTCGATGAACCAACCGAAACATCGGCTTCGGAGGATGCGCCAGAGGCCGAGGAGGGCGAGTCTAATAACCGGCCATTTATCATCGGCGCGATTGTCCTTGGCGTGATTCTCCTTTGTACCCTGATTTTCGGTGCCATTTATGCGCTGGCAATTTTCCCCGGTCAGCAGGCCGCCCGCCTGAGCGCAGAAAGCACGATGGAAGCGGTCAATACCCAGGCGGCTTTGGCGGTTGCCATGACCCAGGAAGTGATGAATTACACCCCCACCCTGCCGCCAACCGAGACCCCCACGCCTGTACCGACTTCGACGCCCGTGCTGGTGGCCCCGGCGGCCACGGAGACCCCAGGCGCCGGGGTTGTGACCCGCGACCCGAACGCCGATGCTACTGCTACGATGGTGGCGCTTAACACCCAGCTGGCAAGTTCACAACTGACGGTGACGGCCATCCCCTCGGCGATGGCTACGGCAACCGCCCTGGCAAACACGGGCTTTGCCGATGAGGTTGGCATTCCGGCCCTGTTTGTCGGCGCTCTCTTGCTGGTGGTGGTCATCCTGCTGGCGCGGCGGCTGCGCGAAACTCCTTCGCGCGCCTGAGTTTGCCTGCGGCGCTTTGCCCTACTTGCCCGGTTTATCCTCCTTCCGAGACGGCTTCAGGTCTCGGAAGGTTTTTTTATTTGCAAGGGATGATGGCCTATGGGCGCGGGGTGCGGGTGGCGGTGGGCGTGCGGCTGGGGGTGGCGGTCGGTGTTGGGGAAAGGTAACTGACGGCCCGCACGCTCAGGTCTTGAAAACTGACATTTAACCCGGCCGGGTTGCTTGAACTGGCAAAAAAGCCCAGGGTGCCGCTGCGAAAAATCGGGTCAAGCACGCTGAACTGATAGCGCCCGTTCAGAAAAAAGCGCATCTCGACGCCCGAAGCCCAAACGCCGATGCGTACCTCGCCCGGCGCGCCAGGCGGAATATCACCGCTGGCGGTCCAATCGCTGAGCGGAAAGACCACTCCGCCGCGCATTCGCTCGGCGCGCGCTTCACCCTGGCAATTGAGCAGAAAGCGGTAACTGTCAAAGTCGCCTGCCGCGCGGAAAATCATCCCGTAAGTGTCGGTTGTGAAACAGCGATTGACCGAGACAGCCACCTCGGCGTAGAAATTGCTCAGGACAAGTTCGCGCTGCAGGGTGGAGAGATTGCCCGGGGTAAAGTTAATCGCCAGGGTGGCCCGGTTGCGCTCGATGATGACGCTGTTACTGCCATCGCCTGCGCTTTTGGCGCGCAGCCAGGCTTCCGCAGAGGAGAAATCATCGCGGTAGAGGCTTTCGCCCAACCCGGGCATGGGGATGGCGGTTGGGCTGGGCGGGACGGTGACGGAGGCCGTCGCGGTCGAGGTGACGGGGAACCAGTCAATTGTTGGGCTGGGCGTGGCCGGGCTGGCCGCTACCGTGATGGATGGCTGCGGCAGGCCC
>CAZNCT010000015.1:0-19055 GCA_964571615.1 uncultured Anaerolinea sp.
AAGAAGCGCACAAACTGTTTGAAAGCATTCGTCTGGTCTTGCAAACCGGCATCGAAAACAACGGCGCCAGCATCGATTGGGTTTATCGCGGCGGTAATTTTCAGAACCATTTTCGGGTCTATGACCGCCGCGGAAAGCCCTGCCCGGTTTGCGCGACCCCAATTGAACGTATCGTTGTTGGGCAGCGCAGTACCCATTTTTGCCCATCCTGTCAACGTCTTGGGTGATGGCTTATGGAAAACCTGATTCTCTACATTGTGATTGCCATTGCAGGCATCATTCTTGGAAAACTCGATACAGTCTTTACCAACAGCCTGAAGCGCGGACGCGAAGCCAAAAAAGAGCAGGTACTTCAGGTAGAAATTGAACGCTTGAAAGATGAAATTGAGCGTCTGCGCGCCCAACCGGCCCCGGCCCAACCTGAGCCAAAGTCGGCCTTGCGCCTGGCGCCACACGAATCGGGTGGCTGGGTGGTCGAAATTGACGGCCAACCTGTGCGCCCCGAAACCATCAGCGCCGAACAACGCGCCCGTCTGATTAGCCTGCTCGGGCAGATCAGGCCGCTGGTCGAGGCCAAACCAGTCCAGATGTCCGCACCGGCGCCGTCTCCCGCTCCCACAGCCGCACCCGCGCGGGCCCCGGTTCCGCCGCCCGCGCCTGCGCCCGCCACCCCCATTGCCCGGCCTGCCGCCTCGGCCCCCTCCAATCTGCCGCCCTCGCCCCTGCGCGCCAGCCTGATTAGCGCCATGTCTGACACCAAAGCCAGCCCGCCTCCGGGACTGGTGAGTGTGGTTTCTCTGATTGATAACGTCTTGCAAAAACAAATCGCCGGAACCCCGCTTGCCAGCCGCCAGGTGCGCCTGGAGCAGGGAATTTCAGGCGAAGTACTGGTTTTTGTTGGCACAACGCGCTATGCAGGCATTGACAGCGTACCCGACCCGGAAATTCAGGCCGCCATTCGCCGCGCAATTGAAGAATTCAACAAGGGCAATTAATCGTCCGCAGCGCTATCGTTGTAGCGGGCTGTGAGCAAGGGGCAGTCAATCGATTCGGCCACTTCGGCAGTGATGTTGGGCGTAAAAAACTGACGCAGTTCCTGCGAGCTGTAGGTAGAACCCATACAGACCAGGTCATAATCCCCCGTCTTAATTTCAGACAAAATTTCATCCACCACCGTTCCCTGGCGAATTTTCACCTGGGCATCAACGCCCATCGCCTGGGCTGTTTGCAGGCCAGCGCGCAGGTAGCGGCCCGAAACGGTGTCACTCTCCAGCAAGGCCTGCGGACGGGCCTGCATCTGCCGCGCTTCGGGGTAATCAAACTCAATCGGCGGCACAACAGTCAGCAGGGTCATCCCGGCCCCGGTGCTGCGCGCAATTTGAATTCCCAGGTGTTCGGCGGTCAGACTGTAGTGCAATCCGCCCATGCAGGCCAAAATGCGCCGCACCGGCAAGCGCAGGGCCGGGACAAACAAAATGGGGGCCTTAATGGACGCCATCATCTGGCGAAACGAGCGCCCGGCAATCAAACGCCGCAGGGGTGAACGCCCAAGCGGGCCGAGAACATACAGAAAATCTTCATGTTCCTGGGCAAAAGCCGCCAGCGTATCTTCGGTCTGGCCGTTTTGCACCCGCAAGGAATACGGCAGGCCTTCGCGCTCAAACAGGCTGATGGCGCGGCTGAAGATGTCCTCTACCGGGTGCTGGTCATTGGTCGACTCGACAACCCCCAGAAGCGAAAGCGGAGTCTGAAAGTGCCTGGCCAGCCAGGCGGCATATTCAATGGCGGCCCAGCCCGCTTCGACCCCATTGGTAACAGCCATCAGATTCAAAGGCATCTTTTGCATCCTATCGAAACAAGAAAATCCCCAACAGCCCGGCGCCCAACAAAACCAGCGGAGAGGGGACATTCAGGAATAAGGCAATCGCACTCAGAGCCGCAATCACAATCGCGCGGCCGGTAACTTTTTTCGAGCGCCCGGCGCGAAACAACTCCCAGGCGACCACCACCATCAGGGCGGCCACCGCCGGGCTCATGCCCGAAACAAACTTTTGCAGCCAATCTTCGTGCTGAAAGTGTTGCAAAATGGCCGCCACAACCAGCATCATGACCGTTGGGGGCAAAATGGCGCCCAGCACTGCGGCGGCAATTCCGGGCACGCCGCCGGCGGCATAGCCCACAAACATAGCCAGTTTCAGGGCTTCGCTGCCCGGCAAAACGTTTGATAAGCCAACTGATTCGACAAAGCGTTCTTCGGTCATAATTTTCCCGACTGCTTCATCGTAAAGCAGGCCAATCGAGGCCGGGCCAGAGGGCGAAAGCAGATTCACCTTCAGGAACATCCACAACAGGCGGCGCCAGACCGTGAAGGCAGAAGGCTTCATTGGATTAACAAAATCCCAAGCAAGCCCGCCGCCAGGACAACAATCCGCGCCGGGGCGTTCAGGAACATGACCACCAGGCTAACCAGGCCAATGCCCCAGCCAAGCCAGCCGGTCTCGCCGCCGCGCTCGAAAATCTTCCAGGCGGTAAAAATCATCAAAACAGAGATAGCCGGGGCCAGACCCTCCACAAAACTGCTCAGCCAGACCTCGCGGCGCAAGCGCTGCAAAACCATGACCGCAGCCAGGATGAGCAAAAACGGCGGCAAAATGGAACCTGTCATGGCCACCAGACCACCCGGAATACCCGCCGCCGCATAACCGATATACATTGCCAATTGAATGGCATCACTGCCCGGCAGGACAGATGAAAACCCAACCGCCTGCACAAATTCACTCTCGGTAATCATCTTTCCAACAGTTTCCTGATAGAGCAGGCCCACCGAAGCCGGGCCGGAGGTGCTCAACAGGTTTACCTTGAGAAAAATCCACAGAATTTCAAGCAAGTCATACATCAGATTCACCCAAGCGGCTTCACCAGATAAAGCGCGCCGCGCTCAAAGCCGCGGTCGAGGTAATATTTGCGTGTGCCGACTGCCGAAATCACCGCCAGGCGCTTAAAGCCGCGGTCGCGGGCAATGCGCTCGGCCTCGGCCAGCAGGCGCGTCCCCAGGCCAATGTGCTGGGCCGCCCCACCCATTTCGGCGCCAACCGGCAAAGATTGCCCGTACACATGCACCTCGCGGATGAGCGCCGCGCCTTCCAGGTCGGCCAGACCGGTTTCGACCCCAGCCCGGCCTGCCCCAAATTCCCGCTGATGTTCGCCAGATTCGGGGGAATTGAGCGAGGTCGGCAGAGAAAGCCGAATAAAACCCGCCAGCCCATCTTCGGCAGTATCGAAAGAAATGAAATGCTCCTCGGAATAATCGGTCCGGTACACCAGGTCATTCAAGGTCAGCGCGGGGGCTGCAACACTGGCCTTGCGAATCTCGCGGCAGCGCACACACTGGCATCTTGTCCCCCGCCGCGCCATCTCGTCGTGAACATCCTGGCGCAGGCTGGTGCGCTTGTTGCCCTCAACCACATTGGTCGAGGGGATGTCGCGGATGACGCGGTTGATGCGGCAATAACGCGGCACCGTCGGCTTGATGTCCGCCAGCAAGTCGATTAATTCTTCGGTCGTATAAGGCCGAAACTCGCCGCGCTGCCAGACCTCGTACAATTCGGCGTTGGCAAGCAGTTGGTTGGGATAAATTTTGATTTCATCAGGACAAAAGCCGTCCCACAAGCGCGCAAAATCCTCGCGGTCGCTCTGCGGGGTTGCGCCGTGCAGGTTGGGCATCCAGTGCAGCACCACCTTGAACCCGGCGGCGCGCAGCAAGGCCACCGCCCGGCGGGTGGTTGCCACATCGTGGCCGCGCTTGTTCATCTCAAGGATGCGGTCATCCAGACTTTGCGCACCCATCTGCACCTTGGTCACGCCCAGGTAGCGCAGCCAGGCCAGTTCTTTGGGATTAATCTCATCGGGCCGGGTCTCAATCACCAGCCCCACATTGCGATGCGCGGCGGTCTCGTTCAGCGACTGGGCGGCGGCCAGTTCACCGGGCAGACAGGATTCAGCCCGGCCCGCATCACTGCCCCCATCTTCCCCAAAATCCTGCTGAGAAGGGGCTGCATTCATCGCATCAAAACAACGCTTAATAAACCATTCCTGATAATCGCGCCGGTAGGCGCTCCAGGTGCCGCCCAAAATCAGCAATTCAATTTTATCGGTCGGGTGCCCCACCGCTTTCAACTGCGCAATCCGCGAGGCCACCTGGGCATACGGGTCAAACTTGTGTTCCAGCCCGCGCATCGCCCCGGGTTCATCGGGCAGGTAACTCTTGGGCATGCGCACATCGGTTGGGCAAAAAATACACTTGCCGGGGCACGGGTAAGGCTTGGTCAGCACCGTCACCGTCGTCACCCCGCTCAGGGTACGCACCGGCTTCATGCGGATTTTCTCCAGCAGTTCACGGCTGGGCGTCAATTCGCCGCTCTCCACCATCTGCTGATAAGCCGCCACCAGCGCGCTCTTGCCCAGCAAATGACCATCTGCCGCCGGGTAAGCGCGCATGGCTTTAAGCACCTCCTCCCCGGCCCGAATTTCTGCCAGAATCTGGCGCGCCAGGGAGAGTTTTTCAGCGGTCAGCGTTTTGCGCTCCCGCCAGGTTTGCTGTCTTTCGGGAATTTCCATCGTTCTACCAGTCAAAAGTATAATCAGAGAATGCAAAGCGAAACCGCCCGCACACTCATCGAACTCAATCGCCAATTCTACCAGACGTTTGGAACGCACTTTTCGGCCACCCGCCAGCGCATTCAGCCTGGCGTGCGGCGCATTGTTGCGGGTCTGCGCGGCGACGAGCACCTTCTCGACCTGGGTTGTGGCAACGGCGAACTGGCCAATGTCCTGGCCCAAAACGGCTTTCGCGGCACATACACCGGCCTTGATTTCAGCGCCCCGCTGATGCAAACCGCCAACCGCACCACCGCCGACTTTCCAATCCGTTTTTTAGAAGCCGACCTGACCGCCGACTGGGGACTGGATGCAGAACCCTTCGACTTTATCTGCGCCTTTGCCGTCTTCCACCACATTCCCTCCGCGCCGATACGCCTCGCTATGCTTGCAAAAACGAGGCGCCTGCTCAAACCCGGTGGGCGCTTCGCGCTCTCCAACTGGCAGTTTCTCAACTCCGAGCGGCTGCGCGAGCGCATTCAGCCCTGGGAACGCGCCCAGCTTTCCGCCGCCGAGGTGGACGAGGGCGATTACCTGCTCGACTGGCGCGCTGGCGGCGAAGGACTGCGCTACGCCCATCACTTCAGCGAAGCCGAGCTCGAGAGCCTGGCCCAGCAAAGCGGGTTTCGAGTCCTTGAAACCTTTTACTCAGATGGCGAAAATGGCCGCCTGGGCTTGTACCAGGTCTGGGACAGGCTCGAGAAAGCATAAGGGAACTGGCAGAGAGACTAAACCGCCAGCCTGAGCAGGGCTTCGCGCAAGCGTTCGACTTCCTCAAGCGTGTTGTAATGCACGGCCCCGACCCGCACCATGCCGCCAGAATCCTCCACACCCAAGCGCTCGGTGACATTCAGGGCGTAATAATTCCCATCCCAAACGTAAATCCCGGCTGCGGCCAGTTCTTCAGCCACCCGACGCGGGTGCAAATTCCCCAGCCTGAAAGAAAATGTCGCCACCCGCTGTTCAAGATGCCGGGGGTCACTCAGCCCATACAGACGCAGGCCCGGCACCGACCCCAGCGCCGTCAGCAGAGCGCGACTGAGTTCAAACTCATAAGCGCGAATGGCTGTCAGAGCCTTTTTCAGTTCCAGGCGGCGGCCCGTGTAGCCGTCCTCCACCAGGCCCTCTTCATGCTGACTGCCAAAAGTCTTGCCGAGCCACTCAAAATATTCCACCGCGCCCAGCACCCCGGCCAGGCCTTCATGATTTTGAGTGCCGGTCTCAAAGCGCCCGGGCAGCGCGTTGGTTGCCGGGCGGACTTTATAAGCAAACAATGGCTCAAGATGTTCACGTTTGCCAAACAAAATCCCGGCGTGAGGGCCGAAAAATTTATAACTGGAAGCCACCAGAAAGTCGCAATCCAACTTCTGCACGTCAATTGGCCCATGCGCGGCATATTGCACCGCATCGACATAAACCAGCGTGCCGACTTCGTGGGCCATTTGAATAATTTTTCGTAACGGGTTGATGGTGCCAAGCGCATTCGAAGCATACCCAACCGCCAACAGGCGCGGTTTGCGCTCGAGGGCTTTTTGCAGGCTATCGAGGTCGAGGGTGCCATCTTCGACATCAAAATCGACCCACTGGACGCGCACATCACGGTCTTGCGCCGCCAGCACCCAGGGCGTCACGTTAGCGTCATGGTCGAGACGGGTGACAACAATCTCATCGCCAGCCTGCCAGTTGCGCGAGATGGAGCGGCTCAGGTGCAGGGTCAGCGTGGTCATGTTGTTGCCAAAAATAATTTCTTCGGCGCTGGGCGCATTGTAGAAATCGGCCATCGCCTGGTGGGCTTCTTCAAGGATGGCATCTGAAGCGATACTGGTCGCAAAAGCGCCCTCGTGGTTGGCATTACATTCAACCAGATAACGGCTAATGCGCTCAAGCGAGGGGCGCGCAATTTGCGTCCCGCCAGGGTTATCAAAGAAAATAGCCGCCCGGTCGAGCGCCGGGAACTGACTGCGAATGGTGGCAAGGTCAAGGGACATAAGGGGTCTCCAGTCTAAAAATGGTCAAATCCCCGTTTCTCCTGGCGGTGAACAAGGACAAACGGGGATTTTGATATCAAAACCAGGGATGCGCAGGCCGCTTTTTTAGCCTCCGCAGGCGCCGCCAAACAGGAACGGGAAGAAATCGCACCACAAAACGTTGCTATCTACCCACCAGAAGAAACCAATACAAGAACACAGCAGGCAGAGCAGAACAATCGCAATGATAATCACCGATATTGGGAGCCCGCCCTTTTTGGCCGCAGGCGGCGGAGTATAAACAGCGCCCGGGTCAGGGCTGGCCGGAATTTGGCCGGCATATTGCTGGGGCTGATGTACAGGCTGGGGTACTGGTTGAGGCGCCGGGGCCGGGGCAACAGGCGCCGGGGCAACCGGCATACGCGCCGCCGAGGAAACCATGGTGGCGTTCGGGTCCACGTGGGCAACCGCTTCATAGAGCAGGCTGATTTGTTCGCCCAGTGAAATCACTTCACCAGGCTGAAGCACATGCTGTCCGGTCAGGCGCTGTCCATTGACAAAGGTGCCATTGGTCGAACCCAGGTCGGTAAGAATGTATTTGCCACCCTGGAAAACCAGTTGGGCATGTTTGCGCGAAACTTCAGCGTCGTTAATCGAAATGGCGTTGCTGGCTTCACGGCCAATGGTCAAGACATCCCCCTCAATAGGGAAGGTTTTACCCGGCGTAGGCCCTGAATGCATAACAAGTTGAAACTGAGCCATATCTCCTCCGAAAAATAAGAACTGCTTGTAGTGTAATGATTTTAGGGAAAAAAGTCAAATAGTTCTTTCAGAAGCCGAACGTTTCAGCAAAGGCGCGGGCCACCTGCATCTTGACTGTCTCCATTGGCGGGGGCTGGCCGAGCAATTCAGCCATGCTGATGGTGGGGTAATCGGCCAGGCCGCACGGCACAATCCCATCGAAATAATCCATCTGCGGGTCAACGTTGAGCGCAAACCCGTGCCGGGTAATGCCAGCCGCATCCACTTTCACGCCGATGGCGGCAATTTTGGCGGGTTTGCCGCGCTGATGCGGCGCACAGCGCGGGCAGCGGCTGGCAATTTCGGGTTGTATCCAGACCCCGCTCAGACCTGGCACCTGCCCGCCAACCAGCCCCATGCGCGCCAGGGCCAGGATAAGCACGCGCTCTAGTTTGCGGATGTAGCCAACATGGTCGTTATCTGCCAGCCGCAAGAGCGGATAGCCGACCAACTGACCCGGGCCGTGATAGGTGACATCACCGCCCCGGTCAACCGAATACACCCCAACACCGCGCCGGGCGCATTCGGCTTCGTCCCAAAGCAGGTGGGAACGGTCTCCACGCCGCCCAAAGGTAAAGGTGTGCGGGTGTTCGAGCAGAAGCAAGATAGGGTGGTCATAGGCTGCCGCCAGTTGGTTTTGCAGTTCCCAGGCGGCCTGGTAATCGACCAAACCCAGGTCTCGAATTTCGAGTGCGCTCATGTCGATTTGGGCAGTAAAACAGCGCTCAGGTCGGCAGTGTTTTCGAGAATCAAATCAGCCCCCAGGCGGGAGAGTTCATCCCGCTCGCCAAAGCCGCACAAAACCCCAACGGTCTGAGCGCCAGCGGCTTTTCCGGCGCGAATATCCACCGGGGTATCTCCAATCATCAGGCACTCGGCAGGCTGAATGCCCATCTTTTCGGCGGCGTAATAGATGGGGTCAGGAAAGGGCTTGGTGTGCCGCACGGTGATGGCAGTGACAATCTCGCAAAAGAATGGGGTTAGTTCAAACTGGTCGAGAAAAGCGCGGGTCGAGCGCTCATCACGGGCGCTGACAACCGTCATCGGGTAGTGCGGCTGAAGGGCCGCCAGCATTTCGCGCACGCCGTCAATCAGCAAATAATTCTTGCGCGGACGAATACGGCGGCGGTTAAGCCATTCAGCCAGTTTAAGCAGTTCATCATCCAGGCCAAAGCGGTCGGGAAGGCCGATCAGGGCATTGCCGGGGGCCTCGGCCCACATCACGAAACGGCGGGCCGCCTGATGTGAGTCGCGCCCGGGCAACAGGGGGCGCAACGGCCTGAAAAACGGCTCGAACTTTTTTACATATAAATCATCCGTATCGCTGAGCGTTCCATCCACATCAAAACACAGGCCGCGAATGCGCCCAATTTCAAGGGTCATGGCTCCTCCGTTGGCAGGCATAAAGAATCTGCAACCATTTTAACCGAGTGGGCGGCGGGAGGGTGAGGGAAAAAGCCAATTGTGCTATACTCTAGGGCAATTCAGCGGAGAGAATGCATGTCCCCCGACCAACGCGCCACTTTAGAGTTGCTTTATAAAGTCAGCCGCGAGTTTGCCATCGCGCTTGATTTGAAAACCGTCTTGCAACGGGTTCTGTTTGCTGCGATTAACTATGTCGGCGGTGAGCGCGGCAGTGTCGTGGTGATGGATGACCACGGCCGGGCCGTTGATTCGGCCATTGTGTATGGCAACCAGGTGCGCGAAAACACAACCATTCAATTGCGCGAAACGGTTGAGCGCGGCCTGGCCGGTTGGGTGGTGCGCCAGCGTGAAGCGGCCCTGGTACCTGATACCAGCAAGGATGACCGCTGGCTGCGCCGTGAAGATGACGCCCAGGAACGCTCAGGGGCGAAATCGGCCATTTGCGTGCCGCTGCTGGCGCGTGAAACCCTGGTAGGGGTGCTGACCCTGGTGCACCCGGTGCCTGGGACATACACCGAAGAAAACCTGGCCCTGATGCAAGCGATTGCTGACCAGGCCGGTGTGAGCATTTTGAATGCGCGCCTGTTCTCTGAAACTCAGCGCCAGGCGCGGGTGATGACCGCCCTGGCCGAAGGCGCGGCCAACATGAATGCTTCCCTGCGCATCGAGGAGGCTTTCGAGCGCATTCTGACCCAAACCCGCCATGCGCTGCAAGTTGAAACTGCTGCGCTGGGGTTGATTTCAGAAAAAAGCGCCGAAATTGTCTTTCGGGCAGCCCAGGGTGAACATGCAAGCGCCTTTAAGGGCAAAACGATTGGCCTGCAAGATGGCGTTGCGGGCAAAGTGGTGCGCGATGGGCGCGGCCTAGTCATTCCGAGCGTGACCCCAGAAACTCCGCTGGTGGATACAGAACTGCTCAAAGGCCGCGTGCGCGCCATGGCTTGTGCGCCCATCCACGCCCAGGGCAAGGTCATTGGGGTGCTCGAAGTCTTCAACCCTATCAACAAAAGTTTTGATGGCGACGCCCTGCTGGTGCTGACCGGCCTCGGCAGCCTGGGCGGAACGGTGATTCAGAATGCTCAACTGTATGAGCATCTCGATTCGGCCCGGCGGCGTTATCGTGACCTGTTTGAAGACAGCATTGACCCAATCATCATCACCGATTTGCACGGGCGTGTGCAAGAAGCCAACACCCAGGCCGCCAGCCTGACCGGCTACCACAACCAGGATTTAAGCCAGTTCCTGATTGAACAAATGCACGATGTCAATTTTGAAAAAACAGGCCGGCAGTTTGAGAAAATTGGCCCGGTGGCAGTGGTCTATGAATCGACCCTGTATAATCGCCTGGGTGAAACTTATCCGGTCGAAGTCTATGTCCGCAAGGTCATGTTTGACAACGCCGAAGCCCTGCAATGGATTTTGCGTGATATTACCGCCCGCAAAGACCTCGACTCGCTGCGCGAAGACCTGGCCGCCATGATTTATCATGACCTGCGTTCGCCATTGGCCAACATCGTCTCAAGCATTGAGATGCTTGACTCTATGACCCCCGAGAGCGAACGCGAAAACTCGGCGCCCATCTTCAAAATTGCGCGGCATTCCATTAACCGCATTCAACGCCTGATTGCTTCATTGCTCGATTTGAACCGTCTCGAACAAAACCAGCCGGTGGGTGAAAAGCAGGTCATTGCGGTCGATGAATTGATTCGCGAGACCATCGAAGCAGTCAGCCCTGCCGCCGAAGCCCGTCAGCAAAAACTGCTGGTTAGCCTGCCCGACCCGGCCCCCAAAGTGCTGGTGGATGTGGATATGATTCGGCGGGTCTTAATCAACCTGGCCGAAAACGCTGTCAAATACTCACCCAGCGAGAGCCAAATCGAAATCAGTGTAGATACCAAACGGGTTGGCTGGGTGCAGGTTGCCGTTCAAGACAACGGCCCGGGCATCCCCGAGTTAGACCGTGAGCGCATTTTTGACAAATTCACCCGCCTGAAACAGCAAGGCGGGCCAAGCGGCCTGGGGGTGGGGCTGGCTTTTTGCAAACTCGCCGTGCAGGGGCATGGCGGCAAAATTTGGGTTGAATCGGCTCCGGTGCAGGGTGCGCGCTTTGTCTTCATCCTGCCGGCGGCTCAATAGTCATCATCCTTCCGAGGAGTTTCTGAAATGCAATTAATTGCCGACCAGGTCTATATTGAAGACCAATATTCGGGCGTCGTTTTGGGCGCAATTGCGCTCAATCACGGCCTGATTCAAATTGACGCGCCTCCCTCACCAGAAGATGGCCGCTCGTGGCGGGCCACCTTGCTCAACCTGAGCAGCGGCGTAGAGCGCTTTCTGGTCAATCTCGACTCACACCCTGACCGCACGCTGGGCGTGCGCGCCATGGACTGCACCGTCATCGCCCACGAAAAAACCGCCCAGGCCTTTCGCAACCGCCCCAACGCGCTCAAATCGCAACCCGAAGAAACGGGCGCCGATTGGGAATCCGTCATCGGGTTAGGAACTGTGCGCTGGGCGCCCCCCGAAATCACCTTTACCGAACGCATGGCCATTCAGTGGGGCAATAGCCCGGTCATTCTTGAGCATCATCCTGGCCCGGCCTCTGGCGCGGCCTGGGTGGTTGTCCCAGAAGCGAAGGTGGTCTTTATTGGCGACCTGGCCCTCAAACAACAACCTCCTTTTCTCGCCAATGCCAACCTGCCAGATTGGATAAAATCGCTTGAAACCTTCTTCGCAAGCGATTATCGCAACTTTCTGATTGTCAGCAGCCGCGGCGGGCTGATTGGGCTGAAAGAAATTGAGGCCCAACTGGCAATCACTCAAGAAATTCACCAGAAAATCGAATCAATGGGAAAGACAACCGAAAACGGCGAAGAGCTCGAAGCCCTGGTGCCCGGGCTGGTGGCGCGAGTCAACCCGCCCGCCGACCGGCTTAAGCAATATACCCAGCGCATGAGATATGGCCTGCGCCACTATTACCTGCGCCGCTACCACCCCGGCAGTGCGCTTGACATTGAAGAGGAATAAACGTGGATTACCAACCCGTTTTTGAACTAACCCGCGGCAAAATTGTCGAATCGGTGCATTTTGGCGCCGCCGCCGTGGTCGATTCACATGGCCGCCTGCTTGCCCAACTGGGTAACCCGCAGGCGGTTACTTTTTTGCGCTCCACCGCCAAGCCCTTCCAGGCTCTGCCCTTCATTGAGCGCGGCGGCCACCGCACCTTTGGCATCGAGGCCCATGAAATCGCCCTGATGTGCGCCTCGCACTCCGGAACCGATGAGCATGTTGCCGTCGTAAAAGCCATGCAGGCCAAAATTGGCCTGACGGTCGAAAACCTGCAATGCGGAATGCACTACCCGTATCACGAAGCCACCGCCGACGCGATGAAAGTGCGCGGCGAACTGCCCACGCCTTACCGGCACAATTGCTCAGGCAAACATACCGGCATGTTGGCCCATGCCCGCCTGCGCAACGCCCCCCTGCAAACCTATCTCGACCCGCATCACCCTGTCCAGGAATCGATTTTGCAGGCCTTCGCCGAAATGTGCGCGCTGCCGGTCGAACAGGTAGAAGTAGGCATTGATGGTTGTTCTGCGCCCAATTTTGCGGCCCCGCTTTACAATGCCGCTTTTGGCTACGCCCGCCTGTGCGACCCGCACGACCTGGCACCCGAGCGAGCCAAAGCCTGCCGCATCATCACCAGCGCCATGACCAGTCACCCCGATATGGTCGGCGGCCCAGAGCGCTTCGATACCCTCTTGATGGAAATCGGCCAGGGGCGAATTGTCGTCAAAGGAGGCGCGGAGGGCTACCAGGGCATCGGCCTGCTGCCTGGCGCGCTCGGAGCGGACTCACCCGGCATCGGTATCGCCATTAAAATCAGCGACGGCGACCCGTCAGGACGCGCCCGTCACGGCGTCGCCCTGGCAATTTTGCAATCGCTGGGGGCCTTATCCACTTCTGACCTTGAAAAACTGGCCGCTTTTGGGCCCACAAAACAACTTTACAACTATCGCAAACTGCACATTGGCGAAAGCCGCCCAGCCTTTCAATTAGAACGATGAACGAACCCTTGCAGCAACGCGCCCTTGCCATTCACCAAACCCTACTCGATGCGTTTGGAGAGCCCATCTGGCGCAACCCGCTTCCGGCAATCGATGAGCTGGTTTCGACGATTCTCTCGCAAAACACCAACGACATCAATCGCGACAAAGCCTTCGAGGCCCTGCGGGCTCAATTCGCAACCTGGGAGCAGGTGCGCGACGCCCCGGCCGACTCGGTTATACAGGCCATTCGCGTGGCCGGGCTGGCCAACCAGAAAGGGCCGCGCATTCAACAGGTTTTGCGAGAAATTACACAAGAACGCGGCAGTCTCGACCTGTCCTTCCTGGCAGACCTGCCGGTTGAAGAAGCGCGTGCCTGGCTGACCAAATTCAACGGGGTGGGGCCAAAAACGGCGGCCATTGTGCTCTGTTTCTCGCTGGGCAAACCTGCTTTTCCTGTCGATACGCACATTTACCGCGTCAGCGGACGGATTGGCCTGCGCCCCGAGAAAATGAGCGTCGAACAGGCGCATCCACATCTTGAAGCACTCTTTGCGCCCGAAACCTATTACGCCGCCCACCTCAACCTCATCCGCCTGGGGCGTGAAATCTGCCAGGCACGCAAACCAAACTGCGCCGCCTGTCCCATTCGCAGCCTGTGCGATACTGGCAAGCGGCAAACAAACACCTGAAAAATAACCTGGCATTAACTCAAAACGGCGACCGCCAGATATGGGGGTCGCCGTCTTTTTCTGATTGCGGCCAGATCACTTGTTTGGACAGTCCTTGCCTGATGCAACAGTTTATACACCCAGGCGCAGGCAGACGAAAGTCTAATGATGATGACCACCCGAATGAACATGCCCGTGCAAGAGTTCTTCATCAGAAGCCTCGCGCAGCCCGGCGATGGTCACGTCGAAGTGCAGTTCTTTGCCCGCCAGCGGATGATTGAAATCGAGTTCAACCGTTTCGAGGCCAACGTTAGAAATGCGCCCGCTCATTGTGCCGCCATCCTGAGTGCGTACCTGCAACTCGGTGCCAACTTCAAGCGGAATTTGGGGCGGAAACTCGCCTTTGGGCACACTGACCACCGCTTCTTCGTCAAACTCGCCATAGGCATCGGCAGCGGCAACCACCACTTTTTTGCTCTCGCCAACCGCCATGCCGTATAACTCCCGCTCAAGGCCAGGGATGATGTTGCCCGCGCCCTGCAAAAATTCCAGCGCTTCGTGGCCTTCAGAGCTATCCACAATTTCTCCATCAACGCGCAGGGTGTAATCCATCGATACAACCTGTCCGTCTTCAACCCGTAATTCGTTGCTCATGTTTTCTCCTTTTGTCCGGCGCCGCGCCGGATTTTTGTTCGATTGTAACCGATAAACTCAGCGGACTGCATTCAAGAAATCGGCCAGCAAACCGTAAGCAGTGGTCTGCGGGCCAGGGTCGCTTTCAATCAGGGTCAGGTCACCCAGCACGTCGGTGCTGAATTGAATCAGCGAGGTTGTGCCTTCCAGCCCATACAGCGGCGAAGTGACCGGCACCAGTTCGGGGGCGACTTTGGCGCGAACCTGGCTGCCGTCTCGCTGGGCCGTGCAAACCAGTTTATAGCGTTTGCCTTCGGCTTTGGCCGCCAGCACCATCTCAGGCGTAATGGCGCGAATGCCAGTCCGTTCCACATCCCCTGGCTTCAGGGGGATATCCATCAAAACGGTCGCGAGGGCGGCCACTTTGATGGCCGCATCCCAGCCGTCAATATCGCCAGATGGGTCGGTTTCGGCAATGCCGATTTGCTGGGCATAACGGACTGCATCATCAAACGATTCGCCGCTTTCCATGCGGGTCAAAATCAGGTTGGTGGTTGAGTTCAAGACAGCCCGAAAAGCGTTCAGTTGTGCGCCTGGCAAGGCCCCGCGAAAGAGCGAGAAAATTGGAGCGCCATCCATCACGGTGGACTCATGGAAGAATCGGCGGCCTTTTGCGGCAGCCAGGGCTTTGAGCTCATGGTACGCATGCACCACCGGGCCTTTGTTGGCGGTGCTGATGTGCATACCGTGTTCAAGAGCCAGTTTGATGTGGTCAATGGCGGGCTGGCCGGTTTCATAGTTGACCGGGGTATTCTCAAACAAGACATCGGCACCCGACTTCTCGATGAAATCAAAGGCGTTCTCAACCGGAACAGCGCTCAGCGAGGCAAGCGACTCACCGGCACGAACAGCGTTGAGCGCCTCCGTCAGGTCAATTCCTTCGGGTCGGATGGCAAATCCGTGCCGCCCGGTGCCAAGACCAACCACGCTGTAGGTGATGTCGTAATCACGTTTGAGTTCTTCTTGTTTACTCATTAAAAGTTCGGCCAGGGCGCGGCCTACATTGCCGAATCCGAGCAGGGCGAGTTTGTAGTGGGGCATGTTCAGGTCTCTGGTTTCTTTTTTTCGGTTTTCCGGTTTTCCGGTTTTCCGGTTTTCGGGTTTTCGGGTTATCCAGTTGTCCGGTTTTTCGTGTTCGCCTTTTTACAGGGGTGGGTATGGAAACGCGCGGCGATATTGCGGGGGCTGTGGAAATCTGGCCTCGGCCAGCAGGTCTTGTCCGCGCTCGGCGAGAGCGGCGAGTTCTTCGGGCGTAAGGTAACGCTCAAGGTCCGCAACCAGGCCGGAGGGTTGCGCGAGCGCGTCACACATCCGCCGGATGTCGTTCAGGTACGATTCTTCAATATCCTGCCCGGCAAAATCCCAAATCACGGTACGCAGTTTGTCCTCAGCGTGAAAGCATAGACCGTGGTCAATGGCGTACAACCGGCGGGTGCGCTTTTCGAGCAAAACATGGCTGCCTTTGCGGTCGGCGTTGTTGGCAAGGTGGTCAAAAAGGGCTACCGGGCGCAGGCGCTCTTTGTCTTCGGGTTTGAAGTTGAAATAGTGATAGTTGGGGTTGTATTCAATAAATTGCTGTAAAGAACCCGGGCCGTAGGGGCCGTCTTGGCGCAGCAGCGTATAGGGAATCAGCGACCAGCCTAAAAATTCGCTCAACAGGTAAGCCGAGACTTCACGCCCGGCCAGGCTTTCGGCAGGAAAATCCCAAAGCGGCTGGGTGCCTTGCTGGGGTTTGTAAACGCCCGCAAAGGTTTGGCCTGCATGGCGAATTTCGACCAAAAAGGTATAATTTGAGCCTAGCATAAACTGGCCCTGCAGGTCAATTTCACCGTGCTGGAAGGCGGTTTGGAGTTCGTCGGTCATGGGAAAGTTTAGTGCTTATGACCGTTTTTCTTGGGGCAAAAATGCCCCTCAGGCTCGATGGGTTGCCCGCATTGGGGGCAAATCGGCCTGCCGCGCTGGGCGACTTCTTGCCCCCAGCGCGCCAGGGCGCGGGCCTGACTGCGGCTGCACCAGAAGCGAACAACAGCGGCTTCTTCGGGGTCGTCTTCGTCGGTCAGGATTTCTTTGGTAACAATCACCAGCAGGTCACGCTGTTTTTCATAGCCCAGCCCAATTTCACCCGCCCGAAAAATCGGCTCAACCGGCGGAACAATGCGCATGTATTCTTCAATATAATCTGGCGAGGCTTCGCTGAGAGTTGGTATTTCTTGAGCCAATTGGGCCAGGAATTGCTCAATGCCAATCGCCAGCGATTGCAGTTGAATTTTTTCGATGATGATGGTCACAGTACGGGCGGCCTGCCAGCCCTGTAAATAAAAAACGCGTTGGCCTGGTTTGCCAATCGCATCGGCGGTGATGTGTTCGCAGGGGTCTATGTCAATCTCAAATCGAGGCATGGCTAAAATGTCCTGAAATCTGCCTGGGGCTCTGTCTCTGGGATGTGTAATCTGGAGTGAGTATACCAGAAATTGAATCTGTAAGTTTTCAAATCAATAGTTTTAGGGCATAATTGCGCTTACCGTGGGGTCGCGAGGGAAATGTGAAAGAAACCGCTCCATCTTTTCTCTTCAAGCATATTGAAACCATCAACCGTTTGCGCTGGCTGTTTCTTTTTGTGTTTGCGCTGACCATCTGGCTTGTTTCACATGATATGAGCCAGATTTTGTCTTTAATTGGGCCAATTGCGCTGATAGCGATTGCTTCATTTTTCTTTAACGCCCGCTATCGGCGCTTGCAATCGGGGTTGAACACGCTCCTGCCGCTTGAAGGATTGGTCTTCTGGCAGGCAATTCTGGATATTGCCATGGTTACTTACGGCATCGGACTGACGGGCGGCTCGGTCAGCCTGTTGCCGCTGATTTATGTCTTGTATTTTGGGGCCTTGGAACTCTTCTTTGGCCCCTGGCTTCTGTTTGGGCTAAACCTGGTAGCAATTTCGGCCTATATTGGAATTGTGTACGCCCAGGCCTGGAGATGGCTGATCTTTCAGCCCTCCTTGCTCCCGGAGACCTGGCAGGCGGTGGAATATCCATATAACCCGCTGATGTGGTTCATTTTGCTGGTTCTGACTCTTAACACCATCCTGGTTGTCACCCGCTCACAGTATATTCGCCGCAAATGGCTTGAAACCGAATTAGAGAACGCTTTTCTGAGCAGGCTCAACCGGCTTTCGCACACCGCCATGACCGATTTCGAGGACGGTATCGCTTTTCAGCAATTGGCAAACGAAATCAAAACATTAACGGGGGCCGACCACGTTTTCATCTCACGTTGGGATGATGAAACCGAACAGGTTCTGCCGCTGGCGGCCGATAGCAGTATTCACGAGCGGTATCTGCTCATGCCGCCTACGCCGCGCTATGAAAATACCTTCACCCGCTCGGTGAAGCGGGCCGGAAAATTGATTATTGCTGAAAATATTGCCTGCTCGCCGTATATTTCGGCGCGGGTTGCCTCGTTGTTTGACACCCGCTCGGCGCTGGCGGTGCCGCTGTACGGCGCTCAGGATCGTTTTTTGGGAGCCCTGGTGATTGCCTTTCGCGCACGTCACGAGTTTTCGGAACATGAAATTGCGCGCATTCACCAGGTAAGCGATATTCTCTCCCTGCTGATTTCACGCTCGTGGCTCTATGAAGAGGCCATGCGCCGCGCCAGCCTGCTCGAAAAAATGGCCGGACAGGTGACCAATCTGGTATCCGACTTAAAACGCACAACCCTGTTGCCCTCCATCGTCGAATCGGCCCGCAGCCTGTTACAAGCCCAGCGCGCGGCCCTGCATCTGCAACAAGATGACGGCAGCATGGAATGTGAGTATTCCGTTGGCCTGTCTGAAGGATTTCTCGAGCAACTCACCAACCGATTCAACCAGCTGGCCGGGGGGCGGCTCCTGCAAAACCGTGAGTATCTCATCATCCCCGATATCAACCAGGATTCGCGCACCAGCCCGGTGCAAGACCTGATTTTTGGTGAGAAATTCCGCGCTTATGCGGTTTTTTCGCTCAACCCAGACACTGAACAGCGCGGCGCACTCAGCCTGTATTGGGATACGCCCTATGTGGTTTCAGCCGAGGAAATTTCGGTCGGCAAACTGTTTGCCGAACGCGCCAGCGCCATCATCCGCAGTGCGCGGCTGTATGCCCAGGCCACCGAAGAAGCCCTGACCGATATTCTGACCGATTTGCCGAACCGCCGGCATCTCGACCAGCGCATTCGTGAGGAAATTGAGCGCGCCAGCCGCTATGAACACACCTTTGCGCTCTTGATGATTGACCTGGACGGGTTCAAAGGCATTAACGACACCTTTGGGCACCCGATTGGGGATAGCGTGCTGAAACAGGTTTCAATTGCCTTGCGGCGAACGCTGCGCGCATCTGACTTTCTGGCCCGCTACGGCGGCGATGAGTTTTCGATCATCCTGCCCGAAACCGGGGTAGAGCGGGCCTTGCATGTGGCCGAGAAACTGCGCCTGGCGCTTACCTCTACCCGTCTGCACCTGCCCCAGGAAACCCAGCGCTACCTTTCGGGCTGTATGGGAATTGCCATTTATCCCTTAGATAAGCAAACCGCCGAGGAGATGATTACCTGCGCCGACCAGCGCATGTACCGCGCCAAGCGTTGCGGGGCAGGCAGTATTATCTACAAAGATGATTGACGACGCTGCCATCTCGTAAAAAGGTATAATTTATCCACATTCGCCAAATGGATAAAAGAGGAGAGAGCCATGTATGACCGCCAAAAGTTGGCCGCGCTAAAGGATTCGCTCAGGACCTGGCAGGAAAAAAAAAAAAAAAAAG
>CAZNCT010000015.1:19065-29123 GCA_964571615.1 uncultured Anaerolinea sp.
GGACCTGGCAGGAGGGCGACCTGCAAAAAGCCCTCTCTGGCCTGCCCGAGCGGCGCCGCAATTTCGTTACAACGTCATCGGAACCGATTGAACGTCTTTACACCCCCCTCGATGTTGAAAATCTCGATTACGAACGCGACCTGGGACACCCCGGCCAATATCCCTATACGCGCGGCGTGCACCCAACGCTGCACCGCTCCAAACTGTGGACAATGCGCATGTTTGCCGGTTTTGGCACCGCCGAGGAGACCAATCAGCGTTTCAAATACCTGCTCGAACAGGGTCAAA
The DNA here is from genome assembly GCA_964571615.1 of uncultured Anaerolinea sp. GTDB lineage: Bacteria > Chloroflexota > Anaerolineae > Anaerolineales > Villigracilaceae > UBA8950. The sequence continues at coordinate 19,354 of CAZNCT010000015.1, forward strand.
CCGGCCTGAGCATTGCTTTTGACCTGGCAACCCTGATGGGCTACGACACCGACGCCCCCGAAGCCCTGGGAGAGTTTGGCAAATGCGGTGTGGCGATTTCCTCGCTCAAAGATATGGAAATTCTGCTGGAGGGCATCCCGCTCGACAAAGTTTCCTCCAGCATGACCATCAACTCGCCCGCAGCCATTATCTGGGCGATGTATATTGCCGCCGCCGAAAAGCAGGGCGTGCGCCCCAAGCAATTGCGCGGCACCACTCAAAACGACATCTTGAAAGAATTTATCGCCCAAAAAGAGTATATCTTTCCGCCTGAGCCTTCGATGCGTCTGGTGGTCGATACGATGGAATTTGGGGCGCAATCGGTGCCGCAATGGAACACCATCTCCATTAGCGGATACCACATCCGCGAAGCAGGCTCCACCGCCGCCCAAGAACTGGCCTTCACGCTGGCCGATGGCATGGAATATGTGCGCTGGGGAATGGCTCGCGGCATGGATGTGGATGAGTTTGCCCCACGCCTGTCGTTCTTCTTCAATGCCCACAACGACTTCTTTGAGGAAATTGCCAAATACCGCGCCGCGCGGCGCATTTGGGCGCGTGAAATGCGCCAGACCTTTGGGGCCAAAAATCCGCGCTCGTGGCTGATGCGTTTCCATACGCAAACGGCAGGCGTCTCGCTAACTGCCCAGCAGCCAGAAAACAACGTTGTTCGGGTTGCCATTCAGGCCCTGGCCGCCGTCCTGGGTGGGACGCAATCTCTGCACACCAACAGCCTTGATGAAGCCCTGGCCTTGCCTTCTGAGCAGGCGGTCACCATTGCGCTGCGCACGCAACAAATCATTGCCGAAGAAACCGGCGTGACCAATACGGTTGACCCGCTCGGCGGCTCATTTTTCGTCGAAGCCCAAACTGACCGGATTGAAGCCCAGGCCTATGACTACTTCCGGCGTATCGAAGCGCTGGGCGGCGTTTTGCCTGCCATTGAAAAGGGCTTCTTCCAAAGCGAAATTGCCGATGCGGCCTACCGGTATCAGCGTGAAATTGACAGCGGCGAGCGCCGCATTGTTGGGGTCAATGCCTATGTGGATGACAAAACCCCCGCCATCCCAATTTTGCAAATGGATCCACAAGGCTACCAGCGCCAGATTGCCCGGCTCGAACAAGTGCGCCGTGAGCGCGACCCCGGGCAGGTTGGCCAGGCCCTCGACCGCCTGCGGATTGCCTGCCAGGGCACCGAAAACACCATGCCCTACATTCTCGATGCCGTCCGCGCCTATGCCACCCTGGGCGAAATGATTGGGGTAATGAAAGAAGCCTTTGGGGTGTACGAAGAACCGACCTGGATTTAATTTTCGGGCTTTAAAACATCAGGTGTCAGGAATTTGCTCCTGACACCTGACACCTGATACCTGACACCTGTTACCTGCCGCTAGCGTGCCAGCAGGTTGACCATTTCAAAATATTCCATGTTGATTTCACGCTTGGCGTTGACCACGTCTTCGAGCGGGACGTACTCAATGCCGCGCCCTTTCAGACCGGTCATCACGCCGGTGGTGCCGTTCAGCAGGGCTTCAACTGCCTTAATGCCCATGCGCGAAGCCAACAGACGGTCATAAGCCGTTGGCGACCCGCCGCGCTGAATATGCCCCAAAATGGTGACGCGGGTCTTAAAACCCACATCCAGGTCTTCGAGCGCACCCGCCAGTTCAGTGGTCTTAATGCCCGAGCCTTCGGCATTGATGATGAAAGCATGCGTCTTGCCGCGCTTGTAGGCGCTTTCAACGGCGTTGGCAACATCTTGAATCGTAACCGGCTTTTCGGGAATCAAGACGATTTCGGCGCCGCTGACAATTCCAGCCATCACAGCCAGATAACCAGAGCCGCGTCCCATCGTCTCGACCAGAAAAGCGCGTCCATGCGAAGAAGCCGTGTCGCGCAGTTTATCGACCGCATCCATGATGGTGTTCATGGCAGTATCCACGCCTATCGAAATATTCGTCCCCCAAATATCGTTATCAATGCTGCCTGGCACACCGACAACGTTAATGCCCTGTTTGTGCAAGGCCAGCGCCCCAGCCAGAGAACCATCTCCGCCGATGACAATCAGGCCGTCAATGCCATATTCATTCATGCGGCGAATGGCTTCGCGCTGACCGCGCGGCTCACGAAAAGCCGCCGAGCGCCGGGTTTGCAGGATGGTACCACCGCGCAACAAAATACCGCCCACATCACGGGCACCCATAGGACGAAATTCGCCGTTAATCAGGCCTTCGTAACCGTTGCTGATGCCAATCACTCGCGCGCCGCGCGCAATGCCAGCGCGCACAATGGCGCGGATGCAGGGATTCATCCCCGGCGCGTCGCCGCCGGAGGTCAATACGCCGATGGTATATGGTTTTGCGTTCATAATAAATTACCTAACCTTCACGTTTGATGATGAAATTATCAAAATCACGGGCCACAACCGCATTCGGAAGAATGGACTGCAACTCAGCAATCACATCCTTCTCGCGGTAACGGCGTGAAATATGTGTCAGAATTAATTGCTTAACCCCGGCCTTTAAGGCCAGTTCCGCCGCGCCGCGCACGGTCATGTGAGAGAACTGCCGGGCCATTTCGGCATCTTCTTCCAGGTAGGTTCCCTCAATGACCAGGCCGTCGGCATCCCGGGCGACCTCGACCAAATCATCGGTGCGGCCCGTATCGCCGACTACCACCAGTTTCGTCCCACGCTGAAGCGGGCCAAGCACGTCTTCGGGAGAAATGACCCGCCCGTCTTGCAAGGTAATGGCCTGCCCATTGACCAGGTCGCGGCGTTCGGGGCCAAATGGCACACCCAATTCATCCGCCTTTTCAGCCAAAAAAGGACGCCGCGCCTTCTCTTCGAAGCAGTATCCCAAACAATCGGGGCCACGGTGTGTCACCGGAAAAGCCGTTACAGTGAAATCATCTTCATCTACAATCAGGCCGGGGGTAATTTCACGAAAGTAAAGCGGCATGGGCGGTTTTTTGCCAGCCAAAACCACATCGTAAATCAGAATTTTGACCCGCTCGAGGGTGCTTTTGCCGCCGAAAATCTCCAACTGCTCAATCGATTCCCAGCGCATAAAGGTAGACATCAGCCCACCCAGGCCCAGAATATGGTCAAGATGCCCATGCGTCAGCAAAATGCGGGTCAGTTGCTTGAACCCAATGCCCGATTGCAAAATCTGGCGCTGAGTGCCTTCACCACAATCCACCAGAAAGCGGTGCTCATTGTGCTTAACGATGGACGCCGAAAGCCCTCGGCGGGCCGAGGGCGCAGAGGCGGAAGTTCCCAAAAATAGAATTTCGAACACGCAATATCCTTAGGCGAAAAGTCTGGTTATTTTACCGCAAAAAAAGCCCCTGGCGCATTTGGTAAAATGGATTACTGGTGCTGTTTTGTCTTTTCCTATTCCCAGCCTGTCGGAGACTTTTCCATGTTCGACCTGCCCGATGACCAAATTTTGCCCCTCAGCCGTGAACATGCTTTTTATACCTGGTCGGCCCAGGCCAAAATCAATCCCATCCCGGTTAAGCGCGCCCAGGGCGTGTATTTTTGGGATGTCGATGGCAAGCGCTACCTCGATTTCAACGCCATGACGATGTGCGTCAACATCGGTCATGGCGACGAGCGCGTCATCCGCGCCATTCAGGAGCAGGCCGCCGAACTGGCCTACGCTGCGCCCGGCATGGCGACCAAAGTCCGTGCGCTGGCTTCGCGCGAAGTGGCCCGTGTAACCCCCGGCGGTCAACTCTCAAAAGTCCTCTTTACCCTGGGCGGGGCCGATGCCAACGAAAACGCCATCAAAATCGCCCGCGCTCATACCGGACGGCATAAAATCCTGGCCCGCTACCGCTCCTATCATGGCGCCACTGCCGGGGCCATGGCCGCTACTGGCGACCCGCGCCGCGTGGCCTGGGAACCCAACCTGATGAGCGGGGTGGTGCACTTCCTCGACCCCTACCGCTACCGCTCAACCTTTCACCGCAGTAACCCCACCGTTTCAGAAGCCGATTTCACGCTCGATTATCTCAACCACCTCGAAGAAATCATCCGCTACGAAGGGCCTGAGACCATTGCGGCCATTTTGATGGAAAGCGTAACCGGCACGAACGGCATCATCATCCCACCAGAAGGCTACATGCAGGGCGTGCGCGCGCTGTGCGACCGCTACGGTATTTTGATGATTGCGGATGAAGTCATGGCCGGGTTTGGGCGCACCGGCAAATGGTTTGCCATCGAACACTGGAACGTCATCCCCGACCTGATGACGATGGCCAAAGGGCTGACCTCGGCTTACGCCCCACTCGGTGCCGTTGCCATGAAGCCTGAAATTGCCGCAACCTTCAACGAAACCGTCTTTGAAAGCGGCCTGACCTACACCGCCCACCCAATTTCGCTGGCGGCGGCACTGGCCAATATCGAAGTCCTGCGCAGCGACCGGATTGTCGAACACGCCGCGGCCATGGGCCCGGTATTGCACAACCTGCTGGCCGACCTGGGTGAGAATCATCCTTCGGTGGGCGATGTGCGCTCCATCGGGCTGTTTGGCATCATCGAAGTGGTCAAAAACCGGGCGACCAAAGAACCAATGGCCCCCTGGAACAGTTCCAGCCCAGAGATGAACGCGCTCAAAAAATACTGCACAGAGCATGGCCTGTTTGTCTATACCCACTGGCACACCATCTTAATCATCCCGCCGCTGATTATCACCGAAGAACAACTCAAAGAAGGCTTTGCGGTGCTGGATAAAGCCCTCGAGATTACCGACCAGGCGGCTTCTGGCGGGTAACTTCAGGGCCGCTTGTGTGTTTTGACTGCTAAACTCACTCACCCCAAGGAGAAAATGATGAAACTGCCCAAGAATTTATCTACCCTGTTGCTGGCTGTTTACCTGATCCTGGCCGGGCTTGCCGCCCTGGGATTCAACTTCCCGTTCATGGGAACCATCACCGGGGTTGTTGCCCTGGTGGCTGGTGTACTTTACCTGCTCAACCGCTAAAAAAGGCCCTAACAAAAAAAGGGACTGTCTCTTGCAGACAGTCCCTTTTGATTTCATTGGCCCAGGCCGCTCCCAACCTAGACCACGATATTAATCAACTTCTTCTGGACGACAATCACCTTCTTGGGCTCTTTGCCCTCCAGGTGCTTGCGCACAGATTCACTTGCCAGGGCCAGAGCCTTAATCTGCTCCTCGCTCGATTCTGCCGGGACAACCAAGCGGTCGCGCAGTTTGCCATTCACCTGCACCGGGATGGTGAGTTCATCATCCCGAGCGGCTTCCTCATCCACCTGCGGCCAGGGCTGGGTATGAACGCTGTACGGCTTGCCCAAGACGTTTGTCCACAGTTCTTCCGCAATGTGGGGCGTAACCGGCGCCATCATGCGGACGTAAATATCCAGGGCTTCCTCCCATTCGGCAGACCCGGCAGCCCCAGCCTCGCGGGCTTTGTAAAGGTCATTCAGCAAAGACATCAGGCTCGAAACAATGGTGTTGAACTCAAAGTTCTCAAAATCACGGGTCACCCGCCGCAGGGTCTGGTGAACTTTGCGGCGCAGGTCGCGCAAAAGATTGTCCTGAGCGGAGCCTTGCGAATCCGCAGGCTCATCAGTAAACAGCATCCAGGTGCGCCGCACCCAGCGGGCCGAGCCTTCAATGCCCTGGCTATCCCAGGGAGCGCCCATCTCCCAACGCGCAAAAAACATCAGGTAAGCGCGTACCGTATCTGCACCATAGATTTCAACCAGCTGGTCGGGGGCCACCACGTTGCCGCGGCTCTTCGACATCTTCTCATTGTCCTCGCCCAGGACCATACCCTGATTGCGCAATTGCAGCATCGGCTCATCGCCCCTGGTAATGCCCATATCGCGCAAGGCTTTGTGGAAGAAGCGCGTATAAATCAGGTGCATGTTGGCATGTTCAATGCCGCCCGTGTAAGTATCCACCGGCATCCAATAGTTATATTCCTTCTCATCGAAGGGCCCCTGGTCATACCAGGGTGAGAGATAGCGCAGGTGATACCACGATGAGCACATAAACGTATCCATCGTATCGGTCTCGCGGGTGGCCGGGCCATTGCAGATGGGGCAGGTGGTCCTGGCCCAGGTGGGATGCAGTTTCAGCGGGCTTTCGCCGGTCGGCTTCCATTCCACGTCTTCGGGCAGGGTGACGGGTAATTGCTCATCGGGCACCGGGTTCCAGCCGCAAGTCTCGCAATAAATCATCGGGATGGGCGACCCCCAATAGCGCTGGCGCGAAATCAGCCAATCGCGCAGTTTGTAGGTCACCGCCAGTTTGCCAATCCCCTTTTCTTCCAGCCATTTGGCGACCGCAATAATGCCCGGGTTTTCGCGGCCCTTTTTATCGTTAACGGATGTGCCGTTAAACGGGCCAGAATTGACCATGATGCCGCCGCCGGTATAGGCGGCTTCCATCGTGGCCCCATCCAGATCCGGCTCGCCCTGCGGCTGAATGACCGGAATGATGGGCAGCCCAAACTTGCGGGCAAAGGCAAAATCGCGCTCGTCATGCGCCGGGACGGCCATAATCGCGCCGGTGCCATACGTCATCAGGACGTAATCTGCAATCCAAATCGGGATTTTAGCCCCATTAACCGGGTTAATGGCATAGCCGCCGGTGAAAACACCGGTTTTTTCCTTGTCGGCGGCCTCGCGCTCGATGTCGCTCTGGCGGGCGGCCTGGGCCTGGTAAGCCTGCACTGCCGCCTTCTGTTCGGACGACGTGATTTTCTCTACCAGCGGGTGCTCAGGCGACATGACCATAAAAGTCGCGCCCCAGAGCGTATCGGGCCGGGTGGTAAAAACGGTAATGGCCTCATCCGGCTCACCCGATGACTGGTTACTGATAACCGGGAACTGAACCTCCGCACCTTCCGACTTGCCAATCCAATTCGTTTGCAGGGTGCGCACCCGCTCGGGCCAATCGATGCCATCATAGCGCAGCAATTCCTCGGCATAGCGGGTGGTCTTAAAAAACCATTGTTCCAGGTCTTTTTTGATGACAGGCGTGCCACAGCGCTCACAATGCCGGTCTTCGCCCCAGACCTGCTCACGGGCTAAGGTAGTATTGCAATGCGGACAAAAATCGACAGGCGATTTCTTGCGATAGGCCAGGCCGTGCTTATACAACTGGATGAAGAACCACTCCGTCCACTTGTAGTAATCGGGTTCGCACGAAACCATCTCGCGCCGCCAGTCAAACATCGCACCCATCGAGCGCAATTGTCCGCGCATCCGCTGAATGTTGTCCCGGGTCCGCACCATCGGATGAATGCCACTCTTAATGGCCGCATTTTCAGCCGGCAGGCCAAAAGCATCAAAGCCCATTGGGAACAAGACGTTGTAGCCCTTCATGCGCATAAAACGGGCGCGCGCATCCGATGGCGTCATTGCATACCAGTGACCAATGTGCAGGTCGCCGCTCGGGTAGGGCAGCATCGTCAGGGCATAGTGCTTGGGTTTACTTTCATCAATATCAGAGTGATACAGGCCGTCGGCTTCCCATTGGGCCTGCCATTTCGGTTCAATCTCTTTGGGGGTGTAGGCTTTGCTCATTCTTGCTCCTCGGTATTTGAGTCAAAAATCTGCATATTTTTCTGAAAACAGTTTACTTACGCCAGGTTACACGGCGCGAACGAACAGGCACAGGTCGAAGCGCAGGCTGGGAGGCGGGCGCGCCAAGAAGGCGGCCAAGCAGGTGACGGGCTTTGCGCATGGCATTTTTGATGCTTTCAGTAATCCGGTTCATGACAGCCTCCTGAATGGTTAAATAAAAAAGCCTTCATCCACACTGGGACGAAGACACGCTCCGCGGTACCACCCGGTTTGCAACGCACAAGAACACTTTGCGCCGCCACTTTACAGGCACTAACGGGCCTCCCCGGCGCTGGCTATTTGAATTCACCAGCGCAGCCTCCCTGACGGGAAAACAGGCGAGTTCGGTCTTGCTTGTGCTGCTGGCGCGCTCCCGTTGGGCGCTGTGTTGGGCTTCCACCTTGCTCTCCCAACTCGCTGACGGGATGACCTACTACTCCTGTTTGTGGCTTTTAGCATGTAGGACAGGCTCTCGCCTGTCCTACTCAAGTTGTGGACCCAGAGGGATTCGAACCCTCGACCTTCTCAATGCCATTGAGACGCGCTCCCAACTGCGCTATGGGCCCATGCCGTTTTTAAGGCGACCGCTATTTTACATGACAACTTCTGTTTCGTCAACCACAAAAAAAAGAATTCGTGGGAGCAGTTTTCGGAATCATCTGGCAAAATCCAGGAAAATCCTTGACAAACTTCACCAATCCGGTAAAACCAATTCGATACTTATCGAAATAGTTAGACGAAAGCAGGTTATCATGGAACAAAACCAGATGCTCGAATTTATCAAAGCCCTCGGCCACGCCGACCGTCTGCGCGTGGTTGGTGTGCTGACCAAAACCCCCGCCAGCATCAAGCAGGTCAGCCAGGCGCTCGACATCCCCTTCAAAGATGCGATGAACCACCTCGCCTACCTGGAACACATCGGCGCAGTACGCGCCCAACCGGCTGAAAACCGGGCCGATGCACTCTACGAACTGGCCGAAGAGGACCTCGAAAGCCTGGCCCGCAGCCAGTTCGCAGGCCAGAAAAAAACCTTCGAGCCATCCCCCGACCTGGACGAAAAATCGCGCAAGGTGCTCAAAGCCTACCTCAACGCCGATGGCAGCATCCGTGAACTGCCCCTCAGCCAGCCCGCCAAACTGCAGGTCATTCTCGACTACCTGCTGCAATTTTTCAGCACCGATGTGCTCTACACCGAAAGGGAAGTCAACAACATCCTGCGCCGCTACCATGAAGATGTCGCTGGCTTGCGCCGCGACCTGATTGACCGCGGCATGTTGGCCCGCAAAAGCGACGGCTCGCAGTACTGGAGGCCCAAATGAGCGACAACGCCGAACTGGTCGAACTCTTCAAAGCCCTGGCCGACGCCAACCGCCTGAAAATCATCGGGTTGCTGGCTCAGCGGTCCTACAGTGTCGAGGAACTGGCGGCTTTGCTCAACCTGAAAGCCTCGACAGTCTCGCATCATCTCTCAAAACTCTCAAAAGCCGGGCTGGTTTCAGCCCGGGCCGAGGGCTACTACAGCATTTACCATCTCAACGAACAGGCGTTACAAGCCACAACTCAGCGCATCTTGTCGAGCCAAGAGGCCTCGGCGGTCATTGAAGATGTGGATTTGGACGCCTATGACCGCAAGGTGCTGGCGGACTATTCGACAGCGGATGGGCGGCTGAAGACGATTCCCGCCCAGCGCAAGAAGCTGGAGGCTGTCCTCCGTTATGTCGTCCAATCCTTTGAACCAGGCATCCGCTACTCCGAGAAGCAGGTCAACGACATCCTGGCGCGTTTCCACCCCGATACGGCCACCCTGCGCCGCGAGCTGGTCGGCAGTAAACTGCTGGCCCGCGAGGGCGGCGGGGGCGAATACTGGCGGGTATAAGCAAAAAGTGGTGAGCGAGGTTGTGTCGCTCACCACTTTTGCGCTCACTCATGCGTTGATTATCCGCGCGCTTTCAAATTGAAGATTTCATCTGACCCAAACAACCCGCCCAGGCCTTCGCTTTCGAGAGCCATCACCCGGCTGGGGGCGAAGTAATCGAAATCGAAGCGGACCTCGTCACCAGCCTTTTTGCCAGGGATGGGCATCAGGCGAGCGGTCAGGGGTTTGTTCAGGCGCAGCGACAGGGCGGCAATA
>CAZNCT010000015.1:29133-36993 GCA_964571615.1 uncultured Anaerolinea sp.
GGCCGAAATCTGGTCAGCAGTCACATCCCCGGGCAGCGGAATGGTATCCAGCCCGGTGCCGCAGACCGCCGAATACATCAGCAGGTCTTTGACCGTCAGAATGCCCTCAGCGGCGCGTTTGGCAAAGGTGGCATCTTCGAGAGCCGGCATCATCAGCCCGTTGAACCCGGCGCGCTGGTATTCGGCGCGATCCATGGCTTCGGTGATGAAAGAAGCCGCCGCCAGCGAGCCATGCGCCCCAACCCGCGGAACGCCCAGGCGCTCGAAGGCCGCGCCAAGCGAACGCGCTTCTTCGGGGAAAGGCGCCAGCGAGAAATCCATGCCGCCAAACTTAATCGAAAACTGGTATTTGAGCACATTGGCGACATTGTTCAGGCGGTTGGCATTCTGAGTCATCGCCGTCACCAGATTTTTGCGCGCTTCTTCGAGATTTTTGGCGTTCTCAAAGGCTTCCACCGCCAAATCGGCCGCTTCAAGCGCCAGGGCAAAAGAAATTCCCTCGCCTTCATGATAGGCCGCCGGGAAGAACGGCCCGCCCGGGCCGACATTTGAAATGACCGTAAAACGCAGGTTGGCAAAACCATCCGGTTTCAGGTCGCGGTTGCGCAGAATGATTTCTGAACAGGCCCGAATGGCAGGCAGGGAAATTCCTTTTTGCCGGGTGGCAATTTCGCCCGAGAAGAAAATATTATCGGAGAGCATCAACGAATCGGGGATGAGTTCGTAACTCTCAAACACTTCTGGCATGGCCGGGCCAAGCGATGCGTAGGTAATGCCCTGGGCCTTGATGGCCGCCGCAAGTTTTTGGGTCATGCGCATGGTCAGACCAATCAGCGGCTCGGTCAAAATGGTCGGGAACGGCACGCTGGCAACGCGGGTGGTCTGAACTTCAAAGCCTTCGGCTTCGTAGGCGCGTTTGGCTTCGGACAGGAAGCGCCCGGCCTCCTGCATTTTCTCTTCGCTGATGGGCCAGCCGGGGTTAAAGAAGTAGGTAATCGAGCGGATTTTCATAAGCATGGCTCCGGGGTAACAAAAATTAACTTCTCTGCCGCACCACTTCAAACATCAAGACCGACCCAGCCACCGCTGCGTTGAGCGATTCCATGCCGCCGGGCATGGGGATGACCACATTTTGGGTAGCCAACGCGCGGGCTTCGGGGCTGGCGCCTTCGGCTTCACTGCCTATCACCAGGGCCAGGGCGGGCCTGAAATCAATCTGCCAGCAGGGGATGGCGTTCTCGGTCTCTGCCAAGTATACAGGAGTTTTGCCCAATCGGGCGCGGATTTCGTCCCAACTGACGCGTTCTATCGGCAGGCGGAAGTGCGCGCCCATGCCGGCCCGCACCACTTTGGGCGCGAACGGGTCGCTGGTTTCGGGCGGAATCAGCACCGACTCGACCCCCGCAGCCTGGGCGCTGCGCAAAAGCGTGCCGAGATTGCCAGGGTCACGAATCTGGTCAAGCACCAGGGTAAAGGTCGGGTGGGCAGGCGCGGGGATGGACGAGAGTTCGAGCACAGCCAAAACGCCCTGACTGGTTTCGGTTTCGCTGACCGAGTTGAACAACCCGGCCTCGACCGATTCGGTCTCGACCCCGGCGCGGGCCAGGGCTTCGACAACCTGGGCCGGACGCTCAGAAAGTCCCTGGGCATAGAGCGCAAAGCGGATCGGCCAGCCTGCCGCCAGGGCTTCTTCGACCAGGCGCGCGCCTTCGGCCAGAAATGCGCCCGCTTCGCGGCGCTCTTTGGGACGGCCCGCCAGGGCGCGAACGAGTTTGAGTTTGGGGTTGTGGGCAGAAGTAATCATGAAAAAGAAGAATCCCAGGCGGAGAGAAAAACATCCAGGGTGGGCTGGTCGAACAACACCAGTCGCACCTGTCGGAGCGAGGAATCGGGCCGGGCGGCGAAAAAGGCCTCGATGACCGAAAACATGAGCGGGGCGGCGCGCTCTTTGGGGTAGCCAAAAATGCCAGTCGAAATGGCGGGCAGGCTGAGGGAGGCCAGTTCGAGAGCCGAGGCAACGGTCAGCGCTCCGCGCACGGCATCGGCCAGTTTGCGGTCTTCATCCCCCTGGCCCCAAATCGGGCCAACCGCATGAATGACATAGCGGCAGGGCAGGCTGCCCGCGCCAGTGACAGCGGGCTGGTCGTGAGAGACGAGGCCATGCTTGCGCACCCACTCGTCACTCTCGCGCTGGATAGACGGCCCGCCGCGCCGCGCAATGACGCCAGCCACCCCGCCGCCATGCTGAAGGGCGGCATTGGCGGCGTTGACGATGGCATCAACGGCTTCGGCGGTGATGTCGCCCTGCACCAGTTGGAGCAGGCGCCCGGAACAGTCCTTTTCTCGCAAGACGGTATTCATAGGCCTATTGTACGCCGAAAATAAGGCAATCTATCGATTGTCCAAAGACCTTTAGACACGGAATCTCACGGGTTTTTCTTAAGAAATCCGCGCAAATCCGTCAAATCTGCCTGCACTGGCATCAGGCCAGGGTGAAATCCGCCAACGAAGCCATGTTTTTTGTCTTTCAAGGCGAGGCAAAATGAACTCTAAATTCAAGTTAATTTACGGTATCGTGAGTCTCGGTGGAAAACAAAAAGGGCCTCTTTGCAGAGAGCCCTTGTGGGCGCGAAGGGACTCGAACCCCTGACCTCCTCGGTGTAAGCGAGGCGCTCTAACCAACTGAGCTACGCGCCCGTGCGCCGTATTATACCCGAAATTTTCAGGCGGATTGATAAACGCGCAAGCCGCCCATATCGAGCAGCCGGTTGGCCAGGCCGCCGCTGGCGGCAGCCTGCAAGCGGTTGACAATCGACTCGTACAGGCCCGGGTCATTCCACAGGTGCTTGAGGGCATGGCGCGAGAGCAGGTCGGCGCCGCGGTTGTGCTTGCGCGGCAGCCATTGCCAGCGCAAATGGCTGAAATGGCGCGCCAGACGGGCGGCGCGGGTGTGCAGAGGCTTCACCGCCGGGGAGGAGACGCTGGCCACTCCCTGCATCTGGTGAATGACGCTCTTGGCGTCGCCGCAGACCACCACCCGCTCGTGATTGACGCCCATATCGAGCAAAGCTTCGAGGCCTTCAACCAGGGCCAGGTACTCGGCAATATTCGAGTTGGCGTTCTGACTGCGAGCGAAGGTGCCGTGTCCGTGGGCAATGACGCGTTTGCCGCGCAAAATGCGCCAGCCGTAGCACATAATTCCGGCTGAAGAATGTTCGCCATCAGTGTTGCGGAACAAGCCATCAAATTCCAGTCTCAGCATACACATCTCCTGAAAAAAGACGCACCCGCAGCGTTGAGTCTGCGGGCGCATGAGGGCGATTGAAAGACAGGCGAACCAGCGGGGTTCGCGCTGAAAAACTGGGGGGAAAGGAACGTGAGCGTATTTTGAAGGGTCTCAAAGAGGCACTCATCTGCAATGTGATTATCCATATTGTGCGCTTTTTGGATGGGAATGTCAATTACGATTGTGTAAAAATTTGTTTAACAACTTGAGCGGGGCAGGAGTATACTCAACTTCAGCCATCGGCAAGATTTTCAGCAACCGGAACAGGAGACTCTCATGCGTTTCATTCGCTTCCAACTCAAAAACCAGCCCCCCCGCCAGGGTTGGATTCTGGATGACAAAATTGGCGAAGTAGAAGGGGATTTTTTCAGCGAATACCGCCGCCTGAAGGCTGAAATTCCGCTGGAGGAGGCCCGTCTGCTGGCGCCCTGCCAGCCGGGGAAAATTATCTGCGTTGGGCGTAATTACGCCGACCATGCCAAAGAACTCGGCAATGAAGTGCCGAAAATCCCGCTCATTTTCCTGAAACCGCCCTCCTCCGTAATTGGGCCGGGCGAGACCATCCTGCTACCGCCCCAATCCAAGCAGGTGGAGCACGAGGCCGAGCTGGTGGCCGTCATCGGCAAACGCGGACGCAACATTACCGCCGACCAGGCCCGCGACTATATTTTTGGCTATACCCTGGGGAATGACATCACCGCCCGCGACCTGCAAAAAAGCGACGGGCAGTGGACGCGCGCTAAAGGATTCGATACGTTTTGTCCGTTTGGGCCGTGGATTGATACCGATTTCGACCCCGCCGATGCGCTCATCACCTGCCGGGTAAGCGGACAGCCGCGCCAGATGGGCTCGACCCGCGATATGGTCTTCAACGTTGGGACGTTAATTGCCTTCGTCTCCTCGGTCATGACCCTCGAGCCAGGCGACCTGCTCTTTACCGGCACACCCGCCGGGGTTGGCCCGCTGTTAGATGGCGATGAAGTGACGGTGGAAATTGAGGGCCTGGGAACGCTCACTAACCCGGTCCGAAAAGTCTAACCACCCTTCGAGCGGACTTTTTGCATAAAGCGGGCTTCATCAATGATGAAGCGGTCGTGCGAGGCTTCGCCGATTTTTTCGTTTTCGTCCCAGGCCTCGATGCTAAAGCCCAGTCGGCGGCCCTCGACCTCGACCAGTTTTGCGCTTACGCGCACCTTCATCCCAACCGGGGTGGGCGCCAGGTGGCGGACTTCGATTCGCCCGCCGACGGTGGTCTGTCCAGCGGGCAAACTGCCCGCCAGGGCCAGAACTGCGGTTTTTTCCATTGCGCCGACCAGGGCGGGGGTGCTGTAAACCGGCACCAATCCGCTGCCCCAGCGGTCGGCGGTATCTTCGGATGAGACAGTTAGTTCATAGTCGGCGGATAAGCCGGGGGTAAGTGAGTTCATTTTGCCCTCGCCGAATCGAATTTAAGCGCATTTTACCCCAGGTTGACTTAGTCCACAGGTTAGTCTATAATATTCTAAAGGTGTGACATGGCAACTTTTAATATTCACGAGACCAAAACCCATTTTTCACGTCTGATTGAGCGCGTTATGAACGGGGAGGAAATTATTATCGCCCGGGCAGGCAAACCGATTGCGCGTATTCTGCCTATCCGCGATAACCCTGCTGTGCGCACACCCGGCCAAAAAAAAAAAAAAATCATCATCAGCGAAGATTTTGATGCCCCCCTGAAAGAATTTGAACCGTGAAAGCCTTGCTTGATACGCATACCTTTTTGTGGTGGAACATGGCTGACGAGCAGTTATCGCAGACAGCACGGGAAATTATTGCAGATGGCAGCAATGAAATTTATTTCTCGGCGGCCAGCGCCTGGGAAATTGCCATAAAAACCGCCAAAGGCAGGCTGGTACTGCCCGAAGACCCCGCGGCTTATATTGCCAAACGGCTGCAACTTCATCATTTTTCTCCATTGCCGGTGGAGGTCAGCCACGCGGCACAGGTTTATGCGCTTCCACGCCATCACGATGACCCGTTTGACCGCTTGTTGATTGCGCAAGCGCAAATGGAGAAAATGGTCTTACTCAGCGCTGACCCTGAGATTCAAAAATACGAAGTCGAGACTATCTGGTAAATTCCCCCACACGGGTGATAATGACATTTTTGGCACCGCTGAGATAGAGCGCCTCGGAGATCCCCGGGGCGTTTTGTGTTTCGGCCAGGGCAATCATATTGCCGCCGCGCCCGCCGCCGCTCAATTTGGCGCCGCTGGCCCCGGCATCTCTGGCCGCCTGTACCAGCCGGTCGAGCTCGGGACTGGAGACGGTCATTTCTTGCAGCAGGGCATGGTTGGCATCCATCAGCGGGCCGAGGCGGGCGATTTCGCCGCTTTCGATGGCCTGGCGGGCCTGCTGGACAATGGCCGCTACCTGGTCGAAAACGGCTTCCCAACGATTGGGGTCGGCCTGCCAGAGCAGGCGCAGGTCGCCAACCGATTGACGGGTCGGGGCGGCAATGCCGGTATCGGCAATCAGCAGGGTGAAGGGGCGGGCGGCTTCAAAGGTCTGAATGGGTTGACCGCGCACAAAATAGACCGGACGGGCGTAGGTGATGACGGTGTTATCGATGCCCGAAGGCGTGCCGTGATGCAGTTTTTCGATTTCGTAGGCCACCTGGTTGACCTGCTCATCGCTAAGGGTTTGCTCGAACAGCCCGGCCAGGGCGCGGATGACCGCCACCGAAACGGCGGCCCCCGACCCCAGGCCCGAAGCAACCGGGATGCTGGAGCGAATGGTCAGACGAAAGGCCGGGGGGCGGACAATGCCCAGGCGGTTGAGCACGATTTGGATAACGGCGGCCAGCGGATGGGGAGTCTGCTCCGCTTGCAAACGGCTGAGGGGCGCATCCAGCCCGATATCGGGTGCGATCACCCACACCGAATCGGCCCAGTTTTCCCCCACAGTTTGTGGGCCAAACTCTGCCTGGGCCTCGGCCCGCACCTGTGTGACCGGCACGGCCAGGGCCGGGCGGCCATAGACGACGGCGTGTTCGCCAAACAGGATGACCTTGCCAGGGGCGGATGCGAGGCTCATGCCAGGTAAAAAATCACCAGAACGGTCAGACCAAACAGGGCAATGGCAAACTGGATGGGACGGTCTGTCAGCAGGACTTCTTCGGGCGCGCCAGCGTGGTTACTGACCTGAATGAGATAAAGGTAACGAAAGACGATGTAAACGATAAACGGAATGGTCAGCATCATGCTGTGATTTTCGGGCAGGTTGGGCGCCGAGAAGGTGTAGAGCGAATAAGCCAGGATGGTGGCCGCCGAGATGATGGTCACATACTGGTCGAGCAGAGGGATGGTGTAGCCGTCGAGCACTTTGCGGTGTGAACCGGCCCCCTGGGTCAGCAGGTTGAGTTCGGAGCGGCGCTTGCCCAGGCCCAGGTAGAGCGCGCCCAGGGTAGTGACCACGTAGAGCCAGGGTGAGAAGCGTTCCACGTCTATCAGGGTCACGCCGCTGTGAACGCGCAAGACAAACCCGGCGGCAATCACCAGCACATCGACAATCGGGATGTGTTTGAGCCAGCGCGAATAGGCCAGGTTGAGCAGCAGGTAGGCCAGCAAAACGGCGGCAAAGGCCGGGCTGAGCAGATAGCCCAGCGGCAGGATGACCACCGTCAGCAGGGCGGCGGCGGCCCAGGCCACCGGCACGGGCAATTGGCCCGAGGGCAGGGGGCGTTTGCGCTTTTCGGGGTGTTTGCGGTCGGCTTCGAGGTCGGCGATGTCGTTGACAATGTAGATGACGCTTGAAATCAGGCAGAACAGCACAAACCCTTCAAAGGTGCGCAAGAAAGACTCGAGGATGAAGAGTTGTTTATCAAATATCAGGGCGAAAAAGACAAAGCCGTTTTTCGTCCATTGACGTGGACGCATGGTTTTGAGCAAGGCGGTGAGCATGGGGGTTATTTTAATGCAGAATAGGGGTCGGAGAACGATGAATGCAAAATCCGGGGTGATAAAATCAGGCCATGCAGAAAATTCGTCTCGATGTGTTGCTGGTGGAACGCGGCCTGGTCGAAAGCCGCGCCAAGGCCCAGGCGGTGATTATGGCCGGGCAGGTGCGCGTCAATGGGCAGGTGGCCGACAAGGCTTCGGCCAGTTTTGGGCCCGATGTGCTGATAGAAGTGGATGCCGGGCCGCGGTTTGTCTCTCGCGGCGGTGAGAAACTGCTCGGCGCGTTGCAGGCTTTCCCGATTGACCCGCGCGGGCAGACCTGCGCCGATGTGGGCGCTTCGACAGGCGGATTTACCGACTGCCTGCTTCAGCATGGCGCGGCCCGGGTGTATGCGATTGATGTCGGCAAGGGAATTTTGCATTGGAAATTGCGCACCGACCCGCGCGTGGTGGTGATGGAGGAGACCAACGCCCGTTTTGTGACATCGCTGCCCGAAACGGTCGGGTTGGTGGTCTGCGACGCTTCGTTTATCTCGCTCAAGGTTTTGTTGCCCGTGATGAAAGGCTGGTTTGGGCCAGGGCGGGCCGACCTGGTGACGTTGATTAAGCCGCAGTTCGAGGCCGGGCGCAAGGAATC
>CAZNCT010000016.1:0-8106 GCA_964571615.1 uncultured Anaerolinea sp.
CCGTGAATCCGTCACAGAGTCCGCTGCCAAGTCCGTTCCCATCCGTGAATCCGTTACAGAGCCCGTTGCCAAGTCCGTTCCCATCCGTGAATCCGTTATAGAGTCCGTTGCAAAGTCCGTTACAGAGTCCGTTGTAGAGTCCGTTGTCAGCAGCGCCGCCCGCATCGTCCCCTTCTCGCGCAGCTTCCTCGTAATTGCACGCGTATCAATTCCGCTGATGCCTGGCACGCCGTGTTCAGCCAGCCAGGACGACAAATCCATTTGCGAACGCCAGTTTGAAACCATCGGACTCAGCGAACGCACCACAATCCCCGAAACCTGCGGTTTGAGCGATTCGTCATCTTCCAGGTTAATGCCCACATTCCCAATGTGCGAGACGGTAAACAGCACGCCCTGCCCGCGATACGACGGGTCGGTGATGATTTCTTGATAACCAGTCATGCTGGTATTAAAGACCAGTTCAAAAACCGCTGTTGTTTTTGCGCCAAAAGCCCTTCCGGTATAAACCGAGCCGTCTTCCAGCACAAGGATGGCTGTGTTCTCTTTCATTTCTCTCTCCGATATAAAAAAACGCCCTCCGGCGGAACCTTCCGCCAGAGGGCAAAGTGGACTAGACAAGTACCTGTTCAGACATTGGGCGCAAGTTTATCACGCAAAGCATATTTGTCAAGATAAATTCTCAGCCCACACAAAACGCGGATACGACCCCAGCACCCGCAGCATGGTCGCCATTTCGCCCAGGTGGTCGAGAGCGCGGGCGCAATTCGGGTCGTTCAGGTTGCCAGCAAAATCAATATAAAACAGATATTCCCACGGACTGCCCGCCAGCGGGCGCGACTCAATCTTGGTCAGGTCAATATCGCGCAGGGCAAAGACCGAAAGCGCCTTAAACAGCGCCCCCGGCATGTTTTTGAGCGTGAAAACAATCGTAGTCTTCGACGCGCCTTGCGGGTTAACCGCCTCGCGCGCCAGCACCAGAAAGCGCGTATAGTTCGCCGGGTTATCCTCAATGCCCTCCTGCAAAATCGGCATTCCGTACACCTGCGCCGCCCGCGCCGAAGCAATCGCCGCCAGGGTTGGGTCGCCTTTTTCTTTCATAATGCGCACGCTGCCCGCCGTATCGTACACCGCCTCCACCTCCACGCCCAGGGCGCGCAGGGTGTGGTCGCACTGCGCCAGCGCTTGCGGATGGCTGATGACCTTCTTCAGCCGGGCCTTATCCGCGCCGGGCAGGCCAATCAGGCAATGACGCACGCGCAAAAACTGCTCACCCACAATGTGCAGGTTGTTTTCCAGCATCAGGTCATAATTGCGGTGAATACTGCCCGCCAGCGAATTTTCGATTGGCAGCATTCCGAAATCGCATGCGCCGCTGGCAACTGCCGCAAACGCCTGCTCAAAAGACGGGTTCGGCACCGGCGTCACCTCCTCGCCAAAATGCGCCAGCACCGCCGCTTCAGAATACGCCCCCGGCTCACCCTGGAAAGCCACTTTGTAAGTCATAACATCTCCATTGTTGCTGGACTCCAAAGTCTCCTGACTTTGGAGAATCAAAATCGAAAATCGGGAGATTTTCGATTTTGGAATCGGTCATTTTTTCCCCACCAGCGCCTGATACCGTTCCCGGGCCTTGCTCAACGCCTCGGCCAATTCCTGCTCGGACTCAGACTCACGAAGGGCTGATTCGAGGCCATCGAGCGTTTCCTTCATCCGGGCGATGGCGGCCAGCACGTTGGCGCGGTTGGTGGTCAAAATGTCCATCATCATCGGGACGGAACTGCCCGCGATGCGCGCCGTCGAGCGGAATCCGCTACCGATGAGCGGCGCGGCGTCGGGTGGGGTTGAGAGCACCAGCGCCGCCGTCAGCAGGTAGGGGAAGTGGCTGGTCGCGGCGGTCCAGGCGTCGTGGGTGGCGGCATCTAACAGCAGGGGACGGGCGTCAATCGCCTGCACCAATTCGCCGGTTAAGGCCAAGGCCGCCGGGCTGGTGCGTTCCAGCGGGACGATGGCAAACGGGGCTTCGCGGTAGATGCCCGGGTCGGCGTTTGCCAGCCCGGAGGTCTCTTTGCCGCACATCGGGTGCCCGCCCACCGGGTCGAAGCGCGGCGGCAGGGCCTCCATAGCGCTGACGATTTCGCTTTTGGTCGAGCACAGGTCGAGGACAACGCCCCCGGCGTTGGGAATGTCGCTTAAGCGCGACAAAAGCCCGAGCGTAGCTCGCACCGGGGCGGCGAAGATAACGAGATTGGCCTGGGGCAGAATCTCCTCCATTTTGACGGAGGCGGCCTCCACCAGACCCAATCCCGCCGCCTTTTCCACCGTTTCGGGGTCCGAATCGACGCCAAAAAGCGCGGCGCACTGGCCGCGCAGGGCCTGGGCCAGGGAGGCTCCCATGAGACCCAGACCAACGATGGCAATCTTGCTTTCGTGTAATTTCACTCGACGTAGGTGAGCCAGTGTTCGTAGCGTTTGTCGCGCCCGCGGATGGCATCGTGGAAGACTTTTTGGATGCTGCGGGTGATGGGGCCGCTGGTGCCGTCGCCAATTTTGCGGAAGTCGATTTCGCGCAGGCCAATGACCTCGGCGGCGGTGCCACAGACGAAGACTTCATCGGCGGCGTACAGATGGTCACGCGAGATGGGCTGTTCTTTGATGGTGTAACCCAGGGCGCTGACGATGGTAAAGAGCGAATGGCGGGTGATGCCTTCAAGGATGGGCGCGGTGGCGGGAGTGTAGAGTTTGCCGCGCCGCACGGTGAAGATGTTTTCGCCGGTGCACTCGGCCACATAGCCTTGCGGGTCGAGCATGATGGCTTCCTCAAAGCCCAGCCGGACGGACTCGGTTTTGGCGAGGAAGGAGTTGACATAGTTGCCCGCAACTTTGGATTTGGTGAGCATGATGTTGGGGTGATGGCGGGTGAAGGAGGAGATGTTGGCGCGGATGCCTTTGGCCAGGGCTTCTTCTCCCAGGTAGTTGCCCCATTCCCAGGCGGCGATGGCCAGGCTGGCGCGCCCGGCGTCCACGTTCAGGTTCCAGCCGCCGCCGTCAAGGTAAAGCAGCGGGCGGATGTAACTATCGCCGAAGCCGTTGGCTTTGACGACCAGTTTGACGGCTTCGACAACGTCTTGCGGGGTGAATTGCAGGTTGCGGAAACCGAAGATTTCTGCCGATTCTATCAGCCGTTCGGCGTGGTCTTGCAGACGGAAGACGGCCGGGCCTTTTTCGGTCTGGTACGAGCGGATGCCCTCAAAGACGGCTGCGCCATAGTGCAGGGCCGGGGTCAAGAAGTGGATGGTGGCTTTCTCGAACGGGACGAGTTCGCCGTTCATCCAGATGAATTTCGATTCCATTCCCATGGGAAATACTCCTTAATGCAGAATTATGAATGAAGAGTGCAGAATTTTATTTTGTTTGCTCTGTTGCAGGATGTCATTGCGAGCCCTGCAGGGGCGAAGCAATCTGAATGCTTACCAGGAGACTGCTTCGTCGGCTTTCAGCCTCCTCGCAGTGACAGCCATTGTTTTTGTAGCAGAGTGTTCTGCATTCTACATTTTGTTTATGATTTCTTGCGTCATTTGCCGGGTGGTTAACTTTCCGCCCAGGTCGGCGGTGCGCGCCCCGGCAGTGATGGTGGCCTCGACGGCGTTTTCAATGGCGGCGGCTTCGCTTTCGAGGCCGAAGGAATGGCGCAGCATCATGGCGGCTGAAAGAATTGTGCCAATCGGGTTGGCGATGCCTTTCCCGGCGATATCTGGCGCAGAGCCGTGAATCGGTTCGTATAGCCCGGTTTTGCCTGCGCCCAGGCTGGCGGAGGGCAGCATGCCCATCGACCCGGCCAAAACGCTGGCTTCATCGGTCAGGATGTCGCCGAACATGTTTTCGGTGATGATAACGTCCATCCAGGCCGGGCCGGCGATCAGGCGCATCGAGGCGGTATCGACCAGGGTGTGTTCGAGTTCGATATCCGGGTTCTGCGCGCCAATTTCAACCGCAATCTGCCGCCACAGGCGCGAGGATTCGAGCACGTTGGCTTTATCGACCGAGGTAACTTTTTTCTTGCGTCCTCGGGCGAGTTTAAAAGCCAGTTCCACGACCCGGCGGATTTCGTAGTCGTAGTATTCAAGGGTATCGACAGCGCGTTCGCGGCCATCTTTGACATCTCGCCCTTTGGGGAAGCCGAAGTATAACCCGCCGGTCAGTTCGCGGATGACGAGGATGTCAACGCCTTTGAGCTTTTCCGGTTTGAGTGGCGAGGAGTCTATCAGCGCCGGATGGACTTTGACCGGGCGCAGGTTGGCGAAAACGCCCAACCCTTTGCGCAGGGCTAACAGCCCGCGCTCGGGGCGGTCTTTGGCTTTGGGGTCGTCCCATTTGGGGCCGCCAACCGCGCCGAGCAAAACGGCATCGGCGGCCTGGCAATCGGCCAGGGTTTCATCGGTCAGGGATGAGCCGTATTTGTCAATCGAGCAGCCGCCCATCAGGCGTTCGCTGAAGTTGAAGGTGTGCCCGTATTTGCTCGCGATGGTTTCGAGTACGGTTACGGTTTCGGCAATGATTTCTGGCCCAATGCCGTCGCCGGGGAGGAGGGTGATGTTGAAGTTCATTGAATTGGTTATCCAGTTTTATTCTGCATTCTTTATTCCGCGTTCTGCATTTTTCAGTGCGCCACCATCAGACCATATTCAATCGAATCTGCCAGGGCGCGCCAGGAGGCTTCGATGATGTTGGTGCTTGCGCCGACGGTTGTCCAGCGCTTGGTGCCGTTTTGGGTGTCGATCAGTACGCGGGTCAGGGCCGAGGTGCCGTTGTTGCCATCCAGAATGCGGACTTTGTAATCGGCCAGTTGGAAGTTTGCCAGCATGGGGTAATGCGGCAGCAGGGCTTTGCGCAGGGCTTTGTCGAGCGCGTTGACGGGGCCGTTGCCTTCGGCGGCGGTGTGCAACACTTCGTCGCTGCCAGGCACGCGCACTTTGACGGTTGCCTCGGCAAAGATGCCGCGCTTGTCGCGGTGTTCGACCGTCACGCTGAAATCAATCAGTTCAAACGGGGCTTTGTAGTACATTTCCTGGCGTTTGAGCATCATGGCAACCGAGGCTTCGGCGGCCTCAAAGGAAAATCCGCGCGCTTCAAGTTCTTTGATTTCGCCCAAAACGCCGACCACTTCCTCGCCGGTATCCACTTCCAGGCCATATTCTTCGGCCTTGCTGAGCAGGTTGCCGCGCCCCGACAAATCTGAAACCACCACGCGCATCTTGTTGCCGACTTTTTCCGGCTCAATGTGCTGGTACGATTGCGCCGAGCGCCGCATGGCGGCAACATGCACGCCGCCCTTGTGCGCAAAGGCAGATTTGCCGACAAAAGGCAGGTGCTCGTTGGGCGTCTGGTTGGCGACTTCATCCACGAAGTGGGCCAGGTCGTAAAGTTTTTCCAGACTGCCTTCGGGCAGGCAGCGCAGGTTGAGTTTCAGTTCCAGGTCGGGGATGATGGAGCACAGGTTGGCGTTGCCGCAGCGTTCGCCGTAGCCGTTGATGGTGCCCTGCACCTGAATGGCGCCTTCGCGCACCGCGACCAGCGAATTGACCACCGCCGCTTCACTGTCGTTGTGGGTGTGAATTCCAAGCGGATGATCGACGGCTGATTTGACTTCGCGTACCATTTGCTCCACTTCCCAGGGCATTGTCCCGCCGTTGGTGTCACACAGGACGACCGTCTCCGCGCCGCCGCGAATGGCGGCTTTGAGAGTTTCGAGGGCGTATTCCTTATCGGCCTTGTAGCCATCGAAGAAGTGTTCGGCATCGTAGATGACGCGCCGCCCTTGCCCACGCAGGTAGGCAACCGACTGTTCGATAATCCGCAGGTTGTCTTCAGGCGTGGTTTTGAGCACTTCGAGCACATGCAGCATCCAGGTTTTGCCAAAAATCGTGCAAACCGGCGCGCCCGAGTCGAGCAGGGCTTTGATGTTGGCGTCGTCTTCTGGGCCGCCTTTGACGCGGCAGGTTGAGCCAAAGGCCGTAATCTGGGCGTTTTTCCAGGTTAGCTGGCGGGCGCGTTCAAAAAATTCGGCATCTTTGGGGTTCGAGCCCGGCCAGCCGCCTTCAATGAAAGCCACGCCCAGGTCATCCAGCTTTTGGGCAATGCGGATTTTATCGCTCGCCGAAAGGTTGAAGCCTTCTGACTGCGTTCCATCGCGCAGGGTGGTGTCGTAGATTTGAATAAGGGTCATAACAAGTCCTATTCTGTCATTCCCGAAGGACATCGGGACGATGTGCGAGCCGCGCTCTTGGCGGCGAAGCAATCTCCAGTTTATTGGGGTTATCCAACCTAAATAGCAGATTGCTCACTGGCACTGTGCGCCAGCGCAAGTGTCGTCGGGCTAACGCCCTCCTCGCAATGACAGCTATGATTGGCTTTCGTACGCCGCAATTTTGTCTTCAAAACTCAAGATGTAACCCAGTTCGTCCACGCCTTTGAGCAGGCAGGCTTTTGAGAACGGGTCAATCGGAAAAGAAACACTGTGCCCGTTGGGCAATTGCACCGACTGGCTGTCCAGGTCAATGCTGACTTCGGCGTTTGGCGCTTCCGCCACCAGGTCAAAGAGCATTTTGTGGGTCTCGCCGTCCACGATGACGGGCAGCAAGCCGTTCTTCAGGGCGTTGTTGCGGAAGATGTCGGCGAAGGAGGTGCTGATGACGGCCCGGAATCCGTAGCCGGTCAGCGCCCAGGGGGCATGTTCGCGGGACGAACCGCACCCGAAGTTGTCTCCCGCTAAAAGGATTTGTTTCCCGGCTGATTCGGGTTTGTTGAGCACAAAATCGGCTTTGGGTGAGCCATCGGCGTTGTAGCGCCAATCGGCGAACAGGTTGTTGCCCATGCCGTTCTTGTCGGTGGCTTTCAAAAACCGCGCCGGGATGATTTGGTCAGTGTCGATGTCGTTGACTGGTAGCGGCACGAGGCCGGAGGTGAGTTGGGTAAATTGAGCCATAAAATTCCTTTTGCGTCATTGCGAGGAGGGCGTTAGCCCGACGAAGCAATCGCCTGAAGTTTTGAATAAACCCGTTTAATGGGATGTTTCTATTACATAGGCGATTGCCACGCCGCCGGAAGAGCATCGGCGGCTCGCACATCGTCCCGATTTCCTTCGGGAATGACATTTAATTGAGTGTTCGCGGGTCTGTCACCAGTCCGGTTACAGCGGTAGCGGCGGCGGTCAGCGGGCTGGCCAAAAAGGTACGTCCGCCTTTGCCCTGACGGCCTTCGAAGTTGCGGTTGCTGGTGCTGACGGCGTATTGACCCGGTTCGAGTTGGTCACCGTTCATGGCAATGCACATCGAACAGCCTGCTTCGCGCCATTCGGCCCCGGCTTGTTTGAAAATCTCATCCAGCCCTTCGGCTTCGGCCTGCTTTTTAACCTGGCCTGAGCCGGGCACCACCAGTACGCGCAGCCCATCGGCGACTTTCTTGCCTTTCAGGTAAGCCGCCGCCTGGCGCAGGTCTGAGATGCGCGAGTTTGTGCATGAGCCGATAAAGACCACATCCACTTTTTTGCCGACCAGGCTTTCGCCGGGATACAGCCCCATATAGGCCAGGGCCTTGCGCAGGGCCAGGCGGGCGTTCTCGTCGTCGAGGTGGTCGGGGTCTGGCACGCGGCCTGTGATGGGCATGCCCATGCCGGGGTTGGTGCCGTAGGTAATCATCGGTTCCAGTTCGTCAGCGTTGATGACGACGGTCTTGTCATAGACTGCGCCTTCATCGCTGGGCAGGGTTTTCCAATAGGCAACGGCTTTGTCCCAATCGGCGCCTTTGGGGGCAAATTCACGCCCTTTGATGTATTCAAAGGTGGTTTCATCGGGGGCAATCAGCCCGGCGCGGGCGCCGCCTTCGATGGACATGTTGCAAATGGTCATGCGTTCTTCCATGCTCAAGTTGCGGATGGCCTCGCCGGTGTATTCAAAGACGTGCCCCGTCCCGCCGCCGACGCCGATTTTGGCAATCAGTGCCAGAATAATGTCTTTGGCTGTGACGCCGGGTTTGAGTTTGCCGGTCACGCGCACTTCGTAGGTTTTGGGCTGACGTTGCAGCAAGCACTGAGTCGCCAGGACGTGTTCC
>CAZNCT010000016.1:8158-22929 GCA_964571615.1 uncultured Anaerolinea sp.
GTGGCCGTATGGCTGTCGCCACAGACGATGGTCATGCCGGGCTGGGTTAGCCCTAGTTCTGGCCCGATGACGTGGACAATGCCCTGTTTGTCGTTGCCCATGCCGTAGAGCGGAATGCCAAACTCGGCGCAGTTATCGGTTAACTGCTGAAGTTGGGTCCTGGCCGCGATATCGGCGTAAGCGAGGCGCCCAAACGGGTCGGACGGGTTGTCTGTTCGGGTTGGGATGCCGTGATCCATGGTGGCAACGGTTTTGCCTGGCTGCCGCACTTTCAATCCACGCGCCCGTAAGCCGCTAAAGGCCTGGGGCGAAGTCACCTCGTGGACGAGGTGCAGGTCAATATACAAAACTGCCGGCGAATCCGGTTCCTGGGCGACAATGTGTTTTTCCCAGATTTTTTGAAATAATGTCTTTGGCATAACCTATCTCACATCAGAAAGATCCCAGCCGCCGGGCAGGGTGCGCAGGCTTTCGAGATGCTCTGCAAACCATTCGGCGTGCGGGTCGTGTTGGCGGGGTTTGTTGGCGCGCGCCGGGCTGACACCGGCCAGTTCAGACATATCCCAGCCACCGGGGATGGTGCGGGGTTCGCTGTGGTCAAAACTGATTTCTTCAGGTGCGCTCATGGTGGTTCTCCTTCTGGGTGGTAATTGGTAATTGATAATTTGTAATTTGTGATAGGTGATTGGGAGTTCGATAATCTCTGCGATTAATCCTTTACCATTCACCAATTACTTACTTGTCACTTCTGCACTCGTTTCGTGATAGGTCGAAAGCAGCAATTTGTTCAATGCTGAAAGATAAGCCTTTGCGCTTGCTACGATGATGTCGGTATCGGCGCCGTAGCCGCCAAAGGTGCGTTTGTGATTGTCCTCGGTTTGCGGCGAGGTGCGCGTGGAGGACTGCCCATTCTCAGCCTGCAAACGCACGGTGACTTCACCCATCGCGTCAATGCCTTCGGTGACAGCATGGACATTGAATTCAAGCAGTTTATTCTTGGCTTTGACAATCTGGTCAATCGCTTTGTAGATGGCATCCACTGGCCCGGTGCCAACCGCAGGCTGAACATAAATCTGACCGTCAGGCCCGCGCAGGCGCACAGTGGCGGTGGGCATGCCCATGGTTCCGCAGGCCACTTGCAGGCCGTCCAGGCTATAGACTTCATTGGCCTGGTACACCTGGTCTTCAACCAGCGCTTCCAGGTCGGCATCGGTGATGGTCTTCTTTTTGTCCGCCAGTTCTTTGAAACGTTCAAAAATGACGCCCAGGTCTTCGGGGCTAAACTCGTATCCCATCTCTTGCAAATGCACTTTCAGCGCGTGCCGCCCGGAGTGTTTGCCCAGCACCAGTTTTGAGCGGCTCAGGCCAACCGTTTCGGGGGTCATGATTTCGTAGGTCTGGTGGTTTTTGAGCATTCCGTCCTGGTGGATGCCGGCCTCGTGCGCAAAAGCATTGGCCCCAACAATGGCCTTGTTTGGCTGGACGCTCATGCCAGTGTAGTTGCTGACCAGTTTGCTGACGCGCGTAATCTGTGTCGTGTCAATGCCGGTGACGCAGTTGAAGGTGTTGGGGCGGGTTTTGAGCGCCATGACCACTTCTTCCATGGCGGTATTGCCAGCCCGCTCACCGATGCCGTTGATGGTCACTTCGGCCTGACGCGCCCCCGCCTGAATGCCCGCCAGGGTGTTGGCGGTTGCCAGCCCCAGGTCGTTGTGGCAATGCACCGAGACGGTAATCCCCTCGTGCATGCCGGGCGTGTTCTTGATGATGCCCTCGATGAGCGCGCCAAACTCTTCTGGCGTGGTGTAACCAACTGTGTCAGGGATGTTCAGGGTGGTTGCCCCCGCGCGGATGGCTTCGCCCAGTACCACATACAGGAATTCCGGGTCAGAGCGCCCGCCGTCTTCGGGGCTGAACTCGACATCTTCGCACAGGCTGCGGGCGTAACTGACCATCTTGTAAACCTGTTCCACCACTTCTTCGGTATCCATCTTCAATTTGTATTTCATGTGGATGGGCGAAGTCGCCAGAAAGGTGTGTATGCGTGGATGCTTCGCGTGGCGGACGGCTTCCCAGGCGGCGTCGATGTCGTTTTTGGTGGCTCTCGCCAGCCCGCAGATGACCGGCGCTTTCGACCCGTCGCTTGGGTTGCCCACTTCAATCGCAATCCGGCGGACAGCTTCCAAATCGTCCGGCGAAGCGGCAGGGAAGCCAGCCTCGATGACATCCACACCCAGGCGGGCCAGGGCGCGCGCCACTTCGAGTTTTTCCGCCGAAGTCATTGTCGCGCCCGGCGATTGTTCGCCGTCTCGCAGGGTGGTGTCGAAGATTTTTACATAGTTGCTCATGGGTGCTCCTTGCTGTTTGGTAATTGGAGGTTGGTAATTGCCAACCTCCAATTACCATTTACCAAACTACTTCTTCCAATTTTCCGGCCTCAAAGACCGTACCGCCGCGCCGGCCTGCCACATTTCCGATTCGCGGATGGCGCGCAGTTCCTCTTCCAGTTTGGCGCGGTAATCGGGGCGGCTGTTGGCCTCCAGCGTAATGCGGGCTTCGTTGCCGCTAACCACGCTCTGGTACAGGTCGGCAAAGACGGGCGCCACTGCATCGCGGAATTTATCTTTCCAGTCCAGTGCGCCGCGCTGGGCGGTGGTTGAGCAGTTAGCGTACATCCAGTCCATGCCGTTTTGTCCCACCAGGCGGATGAGCGATTGGGTCAGTTCTTCAACCGTTTCGTTGAAAGCTTCGCTGGGGCTGTGTCCGTTGGCGCGCAGGGTGTTGTACTGGGCTTCCATCACACCCGCCAGGGCGCCCATCAAAATGCCGCGCTCACCGGTCAGGTCGCTATAAACTTCCTTCTCAAAGGTGGTCGGGAAGAGATAGCCCGCGCCGATGGCGATGCCCAGGGCAACGGTGCGTTCCCAGGCGCGCCCGGTAGCGTCTTGATGGATGGCAAAACTGGCGTTAATGCCCGAGCCTTCTAGAAAGTTGGTGCGCACACTGCGCCCCGAGCCTTTCGGCGCTACCAGGGCTACATCCACATGCGGGGGCGGAACAACGCCGGTGTCTTCTTTGAAAGTGACAGAGAAGCCGTGCGAGAAGTAGAGCATATCGCCCTCGTTGAGCGTCTCGACGATTTTGGGCCATTGGCTACGCTGACCGGCATCCGAAAGCAGATACTGAATGACGGTGCCACGCTCGGCGGCTTCTTCGATGGAAAACAAGGTCTCACCGGGAACCCAGCCATCGGCAACGGCTTTATCCCAATTGGCTGTTCCCTCGCGCTGACCCACGATGACGTTGATGCCATTATCGCGCATGTTCATGGCCTGGGCCGGGCCTTGCACGCCGTAGCCAAGCACCGCAACAACTTCGTTTTTCAACACTTCACGCGCCTTTTCAAGCGGAAATTCTTCGCGGGTAACAACTTCTTCCCAGGTGCCGCCAAAATTAATTTTTGCCATGATGACTCCTTTTTGATAATTGGTAATTTATGATTGGTTATTGATGTTTATAGATGGGCGAATTTGATAATCATGCACCAGGACAGGAGAATTTCCCCAATCCCCGTGCGCCAATTACCAATTACTGTGTATCTACCAGCATTTCCTCGTGCCAGCCGTTTCCGTTCGCCCCAGCCGTGCGGCGGATGCCAGAAGTGGCGCCACGGGTCATTGAAATCTGACCGGTGCGAACCATTTCCACAATTCCCAGCGGGCGCAGCAGTTCCACCATACTTTCCACTTTGTCTTCTGTGCCGGTGATTTCAACAATCACCGAATCCGGGGCGACATCCACAATTCGGGCCCGGAAGATGGCCGCCAGGTTGTTGACCTCGGCGCGCTTCTCAGGGCCGACCTGCACCTTAATCAATGCCAGGTCACGGGTGACAGCGGGCTGATGGGTGACGTCTTGCACGTCAATCACATTGACCAGTTTGTACAGGTTGGCTTCAATTTTGTGCGCATCAAATTCGCTTTGGCAATCTACAACAATTGTCATGCGCGAAATCTCAGGTTTTTCGGTGCGGCCAACCGCCAGCGATTCGATATTGAAATTGCGCCGCCGAAAGAGCGATGCCACCCGGTTTAGCACGCCAGGTTTATTTTCTACGAGCGTAATAAATGTGTATTGCATGGTCTTTCCTCTGTTATGAATTGTTTCGCATAGGTCTGCGAATCATCTGGTCTAAGGCTGCGCCCGTGGGCACCATCGGGTAAACCGCGTCTTCTTTTTCAACCCGGAATTCAAGCACCACTGGGCCGGGGGTTTTGCGCGCCCATTCAATCGCTTCGGCAACTTCTTCACGTTTGGTCACGCAGCGGGCCGGGATGCCATGCGCATCGGCCAGTTTGACGAAGTCGGGGGTCAGCATGTTGACCGCCGAGTAACGCTTCTCAAAGAAAAACTCCTGCCATTGCCGCACCATGCCCAAAAAATTGTTGTTCATGATGGCAATTTTGACATTCGCCCCCTCCTGCATAGCAGTCGAGAGTTCGCTGGCTGTCATCTGAAAACCGCCGTCCCCGGCAATGGCCCAGATTTCCTGGTCTTTCTGGGCAAACCAGGCGCCAATCGCCGAGGGCAGGCCAAAGCCCATCGTCCCGGCCCCGCCGGAAGTAATCCAGCGGTTGGGCTTGTCGAGCTGATAATATTGCGCCGCCCACATCTGGTGCTGTCCGACATCGGTGGTCACAATCGCCCCGCCGCCGGTGGCTTTCCAGATGTCGTTAATCAGGTGCGCTACGTACAGTTTGCCATCTTCAGGCCAGGCCATAATGCTGCGCGCATCACCTTCATCACGCCAATCACGAATCTGGCTAATCCATTCATCGTGCTCGTACTCATCCACCATTGGCACAAGGTCCGTCAAGACAGTTTTCAAGTCACCGACTAGCGGTACATCGGCGCGGACGTTTTTGTGCACTTCGGAGGGGTCAATTTCAATGTGGATTTTCTTGGCGCGCGGCGCGTAGGTATTCAGGGTGCCGGTCACGCGGTCATCGAAGCGCATTCCGAAAGCCAGAATCAAATCGGAATTCTGAATAGCCAGGTTGGTATGCGCCTCGCCGTGCATCCCCATCATGCCCAGGCTAAGCGGATGAGAAGCCGGGAACGCGCCCAACCCCAGCAGGGTGCTGGCGACCGGGGTTTGAGTCTTGACCGCAAAGTGCATCAAGACTTCCTCGGCTTTTGACATAATGACGCCATGGCCGCACAGGATAATTGGGCGTTTGGCCGCGGCAATCAAATCGACCGCTTTTTGTAAGTCGGCTTTGGGCGCATGTGAAGGCGGTTTGTAGCCTGGCAGTTTGACTTCTTCGGGGTAAATGAACTCCGTCTGTTCAATCTGAGCGTTCTTGCAGATGTCAATCAGCACTGGGCCGGGTCGTCCGCTGCGGGCGATGTAAAAGGCCTCGCGTACCACCTGGGCAATTTCATCGGCGCGGGTGACGAGATAATTGTGCTTGGTAATCGGCAGGGTGATGCCGGTCACATCCGTTTCTTGAAAGGCATCGCCGCCAATCAGGTGCGCCGCCACCTGGCCGGTGATAAAGACCACCGGCGAAGAGTCCATCATGGCTGTGGCAATGCCGGTCACCAGGTTGGTCGCACCCGGGCCAGAAGTCCCCATCGCCACCCCCACCTTGCCCGAAGCGCGGGCGTAGCCATCGGCCATGTGCGCAGCGCCTTGCTCGTGCCGCACCAGCACATGATGCACGGGATAACTGAGCATGGCATCGTAAATTGGCATATTGGCCCCGCCCGGGTAGCCAAAGACGACCTCCACCCCCTCGCGCACCATGCACTCCCACAAAATTTCAGCACCAGTCTTTTTCATGTTTTCTCCTGAAATAAATTCGTTTTCTGGTTTTCCTGTTTCGCGGCTTATGTTTTTGTTCTTTGTCCGCGTCCGCGTTCGTCCGCAATTCCGTTCCAAAGTCCGTTGTTAGAAATCCGCTTCCATCCGTGATTCCGTTCCAAAGTCCGTTGAGAGAAATCCGTTCCCGTCCGCGATTCCGCTACAAAGTCCGTTGAGAGAAATCCGCTTCCATCCGCAATTCCGCTACAAAGTCCGTTGAGAGAAATCCGTTCCCGTCCGCGATTCCGCTACAAAGTCCGTTGAGAGAAATCCGCTTTCGTCCGTAATTCCGCTACAAAGTCCGTTGTCAGAAATCCGCTTCCATCCGTGATTCCGCTACAAAGTCCGTTGTCAGAAATCCGCTTCCGTCCGCAATTCCGTTACAAAGTCCGTTGTTAGAAATCCGTTTTCAGCACTGCGCCTGTATCTGCACTGGTTACAAAATGGGCATAACGCTTTAGCCATTTGCTTTCGGCTTTGCTCTTGAAAGGCGGCAGAGCGGCAAGTCGTTTTTGAATTTCCTCATCGCTCAGGCGGACATTTAAAGTGCGGGCCATTAGGTCAAGTTCAATAACGTCGCCTGGCTCTAATGCCGCAATTGGGCCGCCCGCGGCTGCTTCGGGAGATACATGCCCAATACAAGCCCCGCGTGTTCCGCCGCTGAACCGCCCATCGGTGACCAGGGCAACCTTGTCTCCCAGCCCCATGCCCATAATTGCAGAAGTCGGAGAGAGCATCTCCTGCATTCCTGGCCCGCCGCGAGGCCCTTCATAACGAATGACAACCACATCGCCCGGCTGAACCTCGCGTCCGAGAATGCCTTTGATGGCGTCTTCTTGCGATTCGTAAATTCGCGCCGGGCCTGCAAACTTAATCATTGAGTGCCCTACCCCCCCGGTTTTGACCACCGCTCCTTTGGGTGCCAGGTTGCCAAATAAAATAGCCAGCCCGCCATGAATGGAGTGCGGGTTCTCATAGCGCCGAATCACCTCATCGTCTTTGATTTCGGCATCCTTAATCGACTCGCCCAGGGTCACACCCGAGACAGTGATGCGGTCAAAATGCAGTGAATTTGTTCCGCGCTGCACTTCTTTCAAAATTGCCGGAATTCCACCGGCGCGATGCACATCCTCCATGTGCCATTTGCCCGCTGGCGAAACTTTGCACAGGTGCGGAACACGGTCTGAAACCATGTTGATGCGTTCCAGGGGGTAATCCAGACCGGCTTCCTGAGCAATTGCCAGGGTATGCAGGATGGTGTTGGTCGAGCCGCCCATTGCCATATCGAGCGCAAAAGCATCGTCGAGGGCCTCCGCAGTGATGATGTCACGCGGCTTAATCTGCCGTTCAATCAAATCCATAATCCGGCCTGCGGCTTTGCGTGCCAGTTCTTCGCGTTCTGCGGTTTTGGCCAGGGCTGAGCCATTATAGGGCAAGGCCAGCCCAAGCGCTTCCATCAGGCAGTTCATCGAATTGGCAGTAAACATGCCAGAACAAGAACCGCACGAAGGACAGGCAAAATCCTCAAGCGTTTTCAGCCGGGCTGCGTCAATTTTCCCGCTCGCATACGCGCCAACCCCCTCAAAGACCGAAATCAGGTCAATTTTTTCGCCATCAGGGGTGCGCCCGGCAGCCATTGGCCCACCCGAGATAAAAATCGCCGGGACGTTGACTCTGGCCGCAGCCATCAACATACCCGGGACGATTTTGTCGCAGTTGGGAATACACACCATGCCATCGAATTTGTGCGCTTCCATCATGGTTTCCACGCTGTCAGCGATTAATTCGCGTGAAGGCAGGGAATATTTCATACCAGAATGGCCCATAGCGATACCATCATCTACACCAATGGTGTTGAATTCAAACGGAACAGCCCCAGCAGCACGCACCGCCTCTTTGACCATTTTGCCAAACTCTTGCAGGTGAACATGACCCGGCACAATATCAACGTATGAGTTGACGATTGCCACAAAGGGCTTGTCCATATCGGCGTCGGTAACGCCGGTTGCCTTAAGCAAAGCCCGGTGGGGGGCGCGCTCGTAGCCGGATTTAATCTGTGATGAACGCATAAAGTCAATTCTCCTGAAAAATATGTAAAAAAGCCGCCCGTTACGGTTGGGCGGCTCTCATCTTGCACTTGAGTACGCTTGTTTAGCGCGCTTTTGCCTTCCCAACCGTCATTAGCCCTTTCAGGATGACACCCAAAAGGACGATAATAATGACGATAAGGGACAGGCTGTAAGCGGTTTCCATAATTCGCCCGATGATAAAGTTTAGACAACTTCCTGTCAATTTTCTTTGTGAAATTTTATGCTTTCTTTACGCAGCCGGGCGCTCAGCAAAAATGTAACGGGCCACGGCAAAGCCAAGAGTCACCGCGGCGCCACCCACTTCCACGCTAACGGTCTGGTTAAACGGCAGGATGTCTCCAATCGTCGCCTGCGCCCCGGGCAGCATTTTTTTCTCTTCCAGAAAAGCCAGCAGAGGGGGATTTTCCTCCGCCAGTTCGTGGATACGGCGGATAATCACCTTTTCCCCGCTCGAGAGCGTGGTCAGCGGCACCCAACTGGAGACGGCGGCTTCGCACCCGGGGAGCGGGTTGCCATGCGGACAGGTCTGCGGGCGGCCCAATTCCTCGTAAACCGCTGCTTCGGCCTCGGGCGAAATGGCGTGCTCCAGGTTGTGGGCTTCGCCGTGCAGTTTTGACCAGGGCAGCATCTTGAGCATCATCCATTCCATCAGCATGTGGCGGCGCATGACATCTTTGGCTGCCGACCAGCCTTGCTCGGTCAGGTGAGTACCGTTGTCATTGACCGTCAGCAGACCATCACGGGCCATGCGCTTGAGCGTATTGGTCACGGTCGGAGGGGTAACTCCCAGTAATTCGGCCAGACGTGCCCCAACAATTGGCTCGCCGTCGCGTTCCATCACATAAATCAATGAAAGATAATCCTCAATCGTCTGGCTATGCTTAACTGGTTCCATTTTGTCTACCTTTTTTGTGACATTTATCCATTTCCGTAACCGCAAAAAAGGAGTATACTAATTTTTGAAATTAGCATACGCTAATACTTTTGCTCTGCTGATGCAATTATAACAAACCTTTTCTGGCTGCCTG
The DNA here is from genome assembly GCA_964571615.1 of uncultured Anaerolinea sp. Lineage (GTDB taxonomy): Bacteria > Chloroflexota > Anaerolineae > Anaerolineales > Villigracilaceae > UBA8950. The sequence goes on from CAZNCT010000016.1 coordinate 17,143, forward strand.
ATATGGAGCATTTAATGCCACTTAAATCTCATACACTCTCCCTCTCTGAAATTCACACGGGCGAAAGCGCGGTTGTGCTTAATTTTTCGCACGGCATTGGCATCGCGGGGCGCCTGACCTCGCTGGGGTTTACCCCCGGAGCGGAGGTGCAAATGTCACAAAACTTTGGGCGCGGCCCGCTGATTGTCACTGTGCGCGGCACCCGGGTAGCGCTTGGGCGCGGGGAGGCAGCCAAAATTTGCGTCGAGCGGAGATGGGAATGAGCGCCGAGTGCCATCCTGCCGCCCCGGCGACAACTACCAATATCAGACGCGCTGGCCTGCCCATGATTGCCCTGGCAGGCCAGCCGAATATGGGCAAATCGACTCTCTTTAACCTGCTGACAGGTCTCAATCAGCATGTTGGCAACTGGCCCGGTAAAACTGTCGAACGCCGCGAAGGTCAGTTCAGCATGGATGGGCGCGAGTACAGCCTGGTTGATTTACCCGGAACCTACAGCCTGACTGCCAATTCGCCCGAGGAAGTGATTGCGCGCGAGTTCATTTTGCGCGAAAGCCCCGATGTGGTTGTCGCCGTTGTCAGCGCGGCCAACCTTGAGCGCAGTCTTTACCTGGTTTCTGAGTTGATTGGCCTGCCCGTGCGGTTGGTGGTAGCGCTCAACATGATGGATGTGGCCGCCAGTGAAGGGCTAATCGTTGAGCCGCAGGTGCTAGAAGCCGCCCTGGGCGTGCCGGTTGTACCGATAACGGCGACCAAGGCCCAGGGGGTGCGCGAACTGCTCTATGTCGTTCGCAAATTGCTCGATGGCAAAATCCGACCAGAACCACGCATCCCCGAAATTCGCGCTGACCATCAAAACGCGCTCAACGATGTCTTGCAGTTGATTGCAGCGCATGTCCCTGCGCCTTACCCTGCCGATTGGATGGCGCTCAAACTTCTTGAGGGCGATGCCGATGTCACTCAGACCATGCAGGCCGCCCTGCCTGCTGAAATCTGGAACGCTGTCCACAGTATTCTGGTACAGCATGATGATGCCATGCTGGCGGTGGCTTCGGGCCGTTACGAATGGATTGGGCGCATGGTGCGGGCAGCGGTCGTGCGGCCCAAAATGGGCCAAATTAGCCTGACAGAGCGCCTCGACCGTGTGGCGGCTCACCCGGTTTGGGGCCTTTTCGTCTTGGCGGGCATTTTGGGGCTGGTCTTTTGGCTGACCTTTACGGTTGGTGCGCCTTTGCAAGAGTGGCTCGATGTGGTTGTGGTCGGCGGGCTGGCAGAGATGGCTTCGGCGGCGCTTTCTGGCGCCCCCTGGTGGCTGCACGGCTTGCTGGTGGATGGCATCATTGGCGGGGTCGGCTCGGTGCTGACCTTTTTGCCTATTCTGGTGATTTTTTTCGCGGCCTTTGGCCTGCTTGAAGATGTCGGCTACATGGCCCGGGCCGCCTATGTGATGGATAACCTGATGCACCTGATGGGCCTGCACGGCAAGTCTTTCTTGCCGCTTTTCCTCGGGTTTGGTTGTAATGTACCGGCCATCATGGGGACGCGCGTCATTGACTCGTGGCCGGCCCGCTTGCTGACGATTTTGATTGCTCCCCTGGTGCCCTGCACGGCGCGTATGGCGGTGGTGGCCTTCCTTGCCCCGGCTTTTTTTGGCGCCAATGCCTTGTGGGTCACCTGGGGGCTGGTGCTTTTTTCGCTCGCAACCCTGGTCGCGCTTGGAACGGCCCTCAACCGCATCCTGTTCAAAGGGGAACGTTCGGCTTTCATCATGGAAATGCCGCTCTATCACATTCCGAACTTGCGAACGGTGGGAATGCTGGTCTGGCAGCGGGCCTTGTCGTTTGTGATTAAGGCCGGGACGGTGATTCTGGTCATTTCCGCCATCATTTGGGCACTTTCGGTTTTGCCCGGCGGCGAGATTGAAAGCAGTTACCTGGCCCAATTTGGGCAGCTTTTTGAACCGGTAGGGCGGCTGATGGGCTTTGATTGGCGCCTGACGGTGGCATTGCTGACGACCTTCCCGGCCAAAGAGAACGCGATTGCAACCCTGGGCGTCCTGTATGGCGGCACAAGCGATACAGGTCTGGCGGTGGCTCTCACCCAGGCCTACTCGCTGGCAACGGCAATTTCGTTTCTGGCAGTGACGATGTTATTTGTGCCTTGCCTGGCCACCGTGGCGGTCATTAAGCAGGAGACTAATTCATGGCGTTGGGCGCTGATCAACGTTGGCATGTTCCTGGTGATTTCGCTCCTGGCTGGTATGTTGATTTACAACGCGGCTGTGTGGATAGGGTTATAAAATGCTCGAACGCCTGATGACCGAGATTCGCGCTGGCGGGCCGCTGGATGCCGCCAAACTGGCTGTAACGCTCGAAACGACCCCGCAGATGGTCGAGGCGATGCTGGAGCATTTGCAACGCCTGGGCCTTTTGAGCGCCTACCAAAACGCTTCCTGTTCAGATGCCTGCCAGGCTTGCAGCCTGAAAGGTTTTTGTGACCCGAACAAGAAGCGCTCTGCGCTGCAATTGTGGCGCTATGATGGCAAGCCCTGAGCAGGCTAAACGGTTACAACTTCTAACTTTACCCCAAAGACATCCTGGAAAAGCGTTTTGCGCTTTTCCAGTTTCCATTTTTCCAGCATCAACTCTCCTTCGCCAAACAGGTGCAGGCGCCAGTTGCCATTCGATGTTTTCTCCATGCTGATATCCAGCACGCGGGCCGTATGACTGGTATCGAGCGCATCGGCCAGCCGCAGCAGAGCGCACAACTTGCTGACCACCAGCCGGTCTTTGGGTGGCAGGGCTTTCAGGTTTTCGTCACTGCTCGAAGGCGTCTCATTACGGTGATAACGCACAATATTTGCCACAATGTCTTGCTCGGCGCGGGTCAGGCCAATCAGCGGATGATGCTTGAGCAGGTAGTAGCCGTGCTGGTCATGGTTAATGGTATTGATGAAGTGACCTATGTCGTGTAGCATGGCGGCGATTTCAAGCAACAGGCACTCATCTTCGGTCAGGTGATGCAGGGAGAGTGACTGGTTGAAAATGCGGGCCGCCAGGCGGGCGGTCAGAGCGGCGTGGTCGGCGTCGTAGGCGTATTTTTGTCCCATGCGCGCAGCCGAGGCCAGGGCTTGCTGGCGGCGCGGCAGGCTAGGGCCTTTCATTTGGGGGGCCATATCGAGCAAGACGCCGTCTTTCAACCCAACGTTGGGAATTAAGACTTCACTTACCCTGGCTTCGCGTGCAATCATGTGCAAGACCACACTGGCCGGCAGGATGACATCGGCCCGGTCGGGACGTAGTTTTAACTTTTGAATGCGTTCTTCAACGCTCATTTCCCCCAGGCGTTCAATGATTTTTTGCAGGTCATCGGTACTGATGCGGGTATCATCTTCGCGCTTCAAAAGCCGTTTGGAGAGTTTGCCCATTTCTTCGATGTTGCCGCCAGTCCCCAGGCAGGCATCGACCTTTTGTCCGCCAATTTCGCGCTCAATATGGCGGCGCGATGATTCGGCGTATTCGCGCACCAGGCGGTTAAAATCGGGGCCCGAGAGTTCGCCCGAGTTGAGTTTGCGCAGCAGGCGCACGGTGCCCATGCCGTAACTCTCGGTGGATAGGATATTTTCGCCGTCTGAAAGCGTCACTTCGACACTGCCGCCGCCGATGTCAATCAGGACGGCGTTTTTGCCTTTCAGGTTGACAGCCCGGGTAACGGCCAGGTGAATCAGGCGGGCTTCTTCTTCCCCATCGATTACTTCTATCTGAAAGCCGGTCTCGCGGGCAATCCGTTCAATCAGCAGGTCGCTATTGGCGGTTTCGCGCATGGCGCTGGTGGCCACGGCGCGCGTTTTTTTGACTTCAAACAACTCAGCCACCTTGCGAAAGTTTAGAAAGGCATCCACCGCCATTTGCATGGTTTGTTCGCTAAATTGGCCTGTTGTGAAGGCGTCTTGCCCCAGGCGGACAGGCAGGCGCAGGTTTTCAAGCGTCTCCAGCCGGCCATCGGCATCGAGACGGCTGACCATCATCCGAATTCCGTTTGAGCCAACGTCAATTGAGGCGAGATTGGGCATAATCCATCCTCCGCCCACAGTGTACGCCATTTTGGCAGAAAAGGCCATGCCTGAGGATGGAAGAATGGCCGAAACCTGCTCTGCGCCATCAGGCCGCATCCGGGTTCCAGCGTCGGCGCCAGGCCAGGCGGCTGGCGCGGCGTGGGGCGCGTTTGAGTTCCTCGAGCGGGGTGCGCAAAACGGCATCGCAAATCGAGGTAATCTTTTTTGCCGACGCGCCGCCATTTTGGATAGGGAGCAGGCGGCGCAATTCATTTGTATCGAGATAAGTGTGAATTTCCTTGCCCAGCGCCGCGCCGACAAAGGTCGTTGAAGAATATTGCGTCACCAGCACGTCACAGTTGGCTACCATGTGGTCGGTGTTGCCATCAATGAAAATTCGGGCTTCGGGAGCGTGTTCACGAATTTCACGCACCGCCCGCTCTACGCGCTCGTTGGGGTGCAGTTTGAAGAACAGCGGTTTGCCTTTTTGGGCGGCAATTTGCCTCGCCCAGCGGATGAAGGCCGGGCGGTCATCGTACTTGAAGGTTTCGCGCGAGTTTGAAGTTGCCGCCAGCACATAGCCTTTGTACGGGAAATCGTTTTCAAGAAAAGATTGGACATTATCAAAATTTGGAATTCCGGTGACGGCAATTTTCTCTGGGCGTACGCCGCGGGCCACAAACTGGTCGCGGTAGCCGCGCGAGGCGACACAGAAAACATCGTAGGCATCAGAAAGCCCGGTGGTCGCAGTGTTTGCCAGCCAGCGCGGAAAGCCGAGATAACGATGCAGGTAATAACGCAGGTTGAGCGGCTCCATAATCCCCTCTTGCACCAGCACGACCCGCCGGTTACGCCAGATTTGGTGGTCGAGCAGGTCAGAGGAGGTGACCACCAGGTCATAGTCATGCTTGCGTCCGCCAAAATCGACTTGCAGGTTGTTCTCTGCCAGGTACTGGTCGGTGTAGGCTTTGTGGCACCCGCCCAGGACGGTGAAATCGAGCCAGCCTTGTTTGGCGGCCCAGTCCACAATCCCATCGCCGTAATGAGGGGTGAAAAAACACTCGTGCCCGTCGAGATGACGGGCAATTTTGTGCAGCATGCTGGTCTGGTTGCGTGACCCACCAATAAACAAGATTTTCATTTTCCGCCTGCCTCGCTCTCAGATTTTGATAGAGCGAATTGTACGAGGCGGCTGTTAAGTGGCAGAAAATGGCAGATTAAGGTTGTGTAAAGGTCTGCTTAAGGAATCGGTTTAGCCTAGTTTTGAAACAGCCAGGGGCAAACGCGCCGCTCGAGCCAATCTACGCTGAAATACATGCCCAACCCAAGCAGTGACATCGCCATGACCCCGGCATACATGGCCGGGTAATTGAGCAGACTCAGCCCCTGATAAGCGATGTAATGCCCCAGGCCTTGCTCGGTGGCGAAGTTTTCAGCGATGTATAAGACCGCTACCGCTGTTCCAACTGATTGGCGCAGGGCCGTTAGAATGCCTGGCAGGCTGGCGGGCAGGTACACAAAGCGGAAGAGCGCGCGTCGTCCGGCGCCCAGGCTGCGAACTGCCTGAATCAGTTCCGGGCGCAGGCTGGCGGCCTGGTCGCGCACCAGCACCAGAATTTGAAAGAACAGGATGATAAAGATGATGAAAATCTTGGCCGCATCGCCAATCCCAAACATAATCAGGATGACCGGCACAAACACCACTTTGGGAATGGGATAAACCAGGTAAATCA
>CAZNCT010000016.1:22939-35853 GCA_964571615.1 uncultured Anaerolinea sp.
GGGGCAAACAGGCGGTCGAGCCGTTTTGATTGCCCAAGTACCAGGCCAATTGGAGCTGCGCTGATAATTGCCAGCACTGTTCCAGCCAGCACCCGCCACAGGCTGACTGCCAGGTGATAGGGTAAGACCCCGTTCAGCGTATCGCGCCAGAAGACCGCCAGCACCGTTGCCGGGGTTGGCAAGATGCGCTGGTTGAGCAGCCAGGCGGCAATCTGCCAGGCTGCCAGCAGCACAATCAGCGCAAACAGCAAATCGCGGCGGCGGATTTTCATGGGCGTTTGACCAGACCCAACTTTTTGACCGTCACTGCCCAGCGGGACGTGGCGTGGATGAGTGGACTGGAAAGTCGGGTGCGAACCCGGGCGGTTTGCAGCGCCGATTTGAGCGTTTCGGCGTTATCGAAGTCTGTTTCCAGCACTGAGACGGCCCGCCCCAACTCGCGCAAGGTATGCGCATCTGAGCCGACTGTGCCAGGCAGGCGATGTTCGCGGGCAAACTCGGCGGCGCGCCGATTGTAACTATCAGAAATGCAGCGCGCGTTGAAGATTTCTATCGCATCTACCAGCGGCGCAATGGCAAGCAGGTCCTCGAGCGCCCAGCCGCGATGCGCGTCAAACGGATGCGAGACGCTGATAAAAGCGCCCTGTGCGCGCAAACGGCGGATAACCTCGAGCGGTTCGAGCCGGGCTGGAATTTCCTCGCGCACGAAGGCCGCCAGAAGTTCTCCTTTGGTTGTCAAAATTTCTTCGCCGACGATGACCCGCGCGGGGTCGAGTTTTTGGGCTTCGAGCGCGCCACCGATGCTGTTGTGGTCGGTGACGACCAGCCGGTCAATCCCTTTTTGGCGGGCAGCCCGCACCAGGTCGGCGGGGCGGGTCAGGCTATCTTTGGAGTAGATGGTGTGGCAGTGAAATTCGAGAACTGGCATCAGAATCCCTGATAAACGAAACCGGAAAGGTCAGCGCCGCTCAATGAGAACAGGAGCAAGGTCAGCATCGCCAGGGCGAAGCCCCAGGCCTGGGCCGAGGGCCGCCACTGAAGGAAAAAATCGACCTGGTTGGCGCGGTATTCCTGCCAATCAATCCACAGTGAGAGACTCAGCGGAAAGCCGAGGTCGAAAAGCCAGAAATCGGGCAGGGGCGCAACCCCAAAGGGTGGCAGGAGGCCGCGATAAAAAGTAAACGCCGAAGCCAGGCTCGATGCCCCAAACGGAACCCAGGCCAGGCTGGTGAAAACGAAGAAGAAAAAGGGCAGGGAGATTTGCGCGATACGATTGTCTTTCAGGCGCGGCAGGAATTTATTGAGCGCAAATTCTTGTATGACCAGGTACATTCCGTGCAGGCCGCCCCAGAACAGCATTGAAAGATAACTGCCGTGCCATAAACCGCTGATGAGCATGGTCATCATGGGCGGGAGCAGGATGGTGAGACCTTGCGGCCATTTGGCTTTGACCAGGCTGCGCCGTAATGGGAAAAAGACGTAGTCGCGCAGCCAGGCCGAAAGGCTGATGTGCCAGCGGTTCCAGAAATCGCTGAAAGAGTTGGCAAAGAAAGGCTGACGGAAGTTGACCGTCAGGTCGATGCCAAAGAGCAGGCTGACGCCGCGCACGATGGCGCTGTAGCCTGCAAAGTCGTTATAGAGAATGAAGGCAAACAAGAGCAGGCCGAGCAGTTTTTCGCTGAAGACAAATTCTGCTGGTTTGGCGAACAGGTCGGGGGCCAGGAAGAGCCGCAGGTGCTCGGCAATGACGACTTTGCGCAGCAGGCCAATCACAATCAGGCCCAGTCCGCGCCCGAGGGTAGTGTTGTCTACCTTGCGTTCGCGGGCCAGTTGGGCAAAAAAGGCCGCCGGTCGTTCAATAGGCCCTGAAAGCAGTTTGGGGAAGTAAGCCAGGTAGAGTGCCAGGTCGAGCGGGGATGCCTGGGCCAGGCGTGGGGTGCGCGAAAGATCGACCAGGTAAGCGATTGCTTGAAGGACGTAGAAGGAAAAGCCAATCGGTAAGAGCAGGCTTGTATCAACGGCGGCCAGGCCGAGGGTGGTGAGCAATGTCTTGCCGTAGGGGCCGACCAGCACTTTGAGCAGCAACAAGGCCGAGGCGTTCAGCCCAATCCCCATCCACAAAAGCATCCGGCTGTTCTTTTGGGCAATTTGCTGGCCCAGCAGGTAGTTGAGAATGGTCAGACCTGCCAGCGCAAGGGCAAATGGCCAGCCCCAGGTCAGGTAGAAGGCGTAGGAGGCGGCGACAAGCCAGATGTTTTGGGCCTGGCGCCCCAGCAGGGCATAGACCGCTAACAGGGCCAGGACAAAGACCAGGAATTGAACCGAGACAATTTCCATGCGTTATCTGAAAAGTTCGGGGGTCTGGGCCAATTGCTCTCCGACCCAGCGGCTGAAGCGTTGTGCGCCTTCGTTATTCAGGTGCAGCCAGTCGAACCAGCCAGAGTCGGGAATCTGGCGCCCGATTTCGAGAATCCGCCAAAATGGAACATGCTGGGCCTGGAGATGGCTTTGCAACGGGGCAATGAAGCCCTGCTCATAGCCCTGAATATCCGGGTTGTCTCGTTGCAGGTGAACGATGGAGTAGGCTGGCGCTTCGATGAAGACGATTTTGGTCTGGTATTCTTGCTGAAAGGCAATCAACCTGTCGATATTTTCGAGATTCTGCTGATTGCTCCACAGGTCGTAAAATTTGGCGTCATTTTCAATCAGCCAGTTTGCCGGAGCGGCCTGATTGACGCCCTCGCGCCCTGAAAAGCCGCGTGTGGCGGGGTCAATTTTTTCGGTATCCTGGGCCATTTTGGGGCGGTTGGAGGGGGTCAGCCAGTATTGCCAGGTGGTCAGGTAGCGCAGGCTGTAGGAGTGGACGATCAGCCAGTTGTAGGGGGTGATGTGCTGGTTGTGGTAAGTGACCCAGGGGTTTTGGGCCAGCTGGCGCACCGAAAATTCGTGTTCCATCAGGTCGCGCGGCATGACGATGTAAAGAACAACCTGCGGGTGATAGCGCCGTATGAGCGCTTCGAGCACCGGCACGGCGGTTTCAACGGTCAGGGCCGGAATGCCAATGTTGAAACAGCGCAGTGTTTGGCCGCCGGATTGAGCGTAGGCTTGTTCCAGCGCGGCGGCATCCATGTTAAAGTGGGCGACAGAACTGCCCGCAATCAGGCAGTTGGGCTGGCCTTCGTGGCGCTCCATGCTTTCGATGGTGTAGATTTTATAGTCGAAGTAAAAATTATCTGAACCCAGGCTGGGGAACGGGGCCGGGATGACCAGCAGCCGCGCGGTCGTTTCGATGAGCGCAACCAGGCTGATGACAATGGCCAGGAAGATGAAGACTCCTTGCGCGAGGGGTGTTTTCAGGATGTTGTTGAAGGAATAGGTTGAAGACAAGCGAATTCTGCTCATCAATCTGGTAGCCCACTTGGTTTCAGGTCTTTGACGTTCAGTTGCAGGGTGGTGCGCCCGTTGAACTCGTTGGTTTCAAGGGTGTACATCAGGTCGATGCGTTCAGGCAGTTTACCGGCCCACTCGCCCAGGCGAAAGGCGATCGCATCAAAGGTGACTTTGCCATCGCTGACGGTCAGTTTCAGGTGCTTTGAATCGGTCCCAACCGCCCGATGATTGACGACACGCACGTTGCGCGAAACAAAAACTGCCCCGGGGTTGCCGTAGCCGGTTGGCTCGAGCAGGTCGAGCGATTTGAGCAGGTCGGCGGTCATGTCTGCGAGCGGGGCTTCGGCATCGGCGGCCAGGCTGTGACGCAGGTCTTTGCCTTCTAGCTCGCGGGCGGCGATTTCGCGCAGGCGCTCTTTGAGCGCATCGAGTTGATGATTGGGGACGGTGAACCCGGCGGCGGCGGCGTGCCCACCATGCCGGACAAGCAGGTCGGCGCACTGGTCGAGGGCCTGGGTGATGTGAAATTCGGGGATGGAGCGGCACGAACAGCGCGTTTCGCCTTTTTCGGGGTCGCTGTGACCGACGATGGCCGGGCGGTAGTAGGCATCGGTCAGGCGGGCGGCGGCCAGGCCGACCACGCCAGGGTTAAAATCTTCTTTGACGGCAAACAGAATGAGCGGGTCTTTTTCTTCTTGTTGTGCCAGGGCTTCAGCCTCAGCCTGGATTTTGCGGGTCAGTTGCTGGCGCTGACTGTTTTGGACGTTGAGTTGCTGGGCGAGTTGTCCGGCTTCAAACAGGTCGGTGGTGGTGAGCAGTTTGTACGAAGCCAGGGCCGAATCGAGCCGCCCGGAGGCGTTCAGGCGCGGGCCAAGCGCAAAACCGATGTTGATGGCCGTTACTTTGGCGAGTGAAATCTCAGAAACAGCCGCCAGTGACATCAGACCCTGACGGGCCGAGTTGCGCATCTGGCGCAATCCGCCGCGCACCAGGTAGCGGTTTTCTCCAGTCAGCGGGGCCAGGTCGGCGACGGTGCCGAGGGCAACCAGGTCGAGCAACGATTCGAGCCGCAGGTCGAGTAGTCGCTGATTTTGCGGCGTATCGAGACCAGATTGAAAGGTTTGATGCAGGGCTTGGGCAATTTTGTAGGCAATGCCGACCCCGGCCAGGTATTTTTCGGGGTAGTTGTCGCCGGGCTGTTTGGGGTTGATGACGGCCAGGGCTTGCGGAATTTCTCCGGCGGGTTCGTGGTGGTCGCTGATGATGAGGTCGAGGCCAATCGCGCGGGCATGATTGGCCTCCGCAGGGGAGCGGATGCCGCAATCTACGCTGATGACCAGTGAAACGCCCTCATTTTTGAGCGTATCGAGGGCGTCGGTGTTCAGTCCGTAACCTTCATCAAAACGATTGGGAATGTACTCGCGCACGTTGCCGCCCAGGGCGCGCAGGGTTTGCACCATCAGGGCGGTGGCGGTGACACCGTCCACATCGTAGTCACCGTAAATGGCAACCTGTTCACCGCGCTCAATGGCCTGGACGATGCGCGCAACGGTTTTGTCCATGTCTTTCAGGCCAAAGGGGTTGTCGTCAAAGGTCAGTTCGGCGCGCAGGAACGAATCGGCCTCGGCCCGGGTACAGATGCCGCGATTGAAGAGAATCTGGCGCAAAGGCGCCTGGCGGATGTGGCCCAGTTCGGCCTCGGCCTGGGGGCTGAGTTTGGGGGCAATAATCCAACGTTTGCTGTGATTCATGCCCGCGAGTATATCGTATATCATGCCCGAATGGGTATTGTATAATTGGAGCAAATCTCCCAAGGAGGCTGCCCATGTATACCCCGCTTGCTGATGAAAAACTGACATCCATTATGGTTTATGGCCGCGATAAACTGATTCGAGGTGATGTTGTCACCAAGCAAAGCATCATGGTGAGCCGTTGGCTGCGCACCCAGGGGGCGCCCACGTATATGCACATCCTGCGCGCTAACATCATTAGTTTTGGCGCGAGTGGGTTGCGTGTTAGCAACTGCGAAGAAGTTTATTTTCCGGTGGTCGAGTGCCTGGCCTATCACCTGACCCCGCCGGCCAGCGACCCGCTTGATTATGAACCCGATGAGCAAAACCGCCTGATGCAGCCAATGACTTTGCTGGCCGGAGGTTTTTTGCTTAGCGGTAAGCTGCGCGTTTCAGCCGCTACCGATTTACCCACAGGCATGGAAGGCAACCGCCTGACCTGGCTTTCATTTTATGAAATCGAGGTTAGCAACCCGGCCTTGCCGCAGATGCACCTGCAGGTGCCGATGGCGCTGATTAATGCGCCCGTGCTGACGTTTAGTATTGGTCATAAGGCCGCATGAGCAAAGTCCCTTTTGCCTTGCTGATGGGCTGGCTGTTGCTTGCGCTGGTTTCGATCCCTACAGGCCAGCGCGGATGTCGGCCCCAAGCCCGGCATGGAATTTGAACTTGTTCCGCAAACCTCCGACTTTGTTTTGCCACTGAAATTGCTATCTGGCTGTTTGAAGCCATTTTTTTGCGCTTTATCCCTTCAAATCGCCTCACCTGGCACGATGCGCTTGCGCTTAGCCTGGCGGCAAACCTGACCAGTTTTAGCATCGGCTGGTTTTTACCGGCTTAAAGGCCCTCATTTTCGTTTACAATCATCTCTATGTTTGAATTTAAGATAACCTCCACCAACGAACGCGCCCGCACGGGCGTGTTTTCGACCCCGCACGGCGATTTGCAGACCCCGGTCTTTGCCCCGGTTGGCACGCAGGCCACTGTCAAGACGCTGACGCCTGAGCATCTCAAAAGCATCAATGCCTCGCTGGTCTTATCGAACACCTATCACCTTTACCTGCGCCCTGGCGATGAACTCGTCCGCGATATGGGCGGATTGCACAACTTCATGCAGTGGCCTAACCCCATGCTGACCGACTCGGGTGGGTTTCAGGTCTTCTCGCTTTCCAACATCCGCAAAATTGATGAAGACGGTGTGACTTTCAAGAGCCATATTGACGGCTCAACCCATCGTTTCACCCCCGAGCGATCCGTCCAGATTCAGAACAACCTCGGCGCCGATATCATCATGGCTTTCGATGAGTGCGCCGACCCGAACGACCACGCCTACATTCAAAAAGCGATGGAGCGCACTCATCGTTGGGCGCTGCGTTCACTCGAGGCTCATCGCCGCGCTGACCAGGCCCTGTTCGGGATTGTTCAAGGGGGGGTGAACCCCGACCTGCGCGCCCAATCTGCCGAATTTATCGCCTCCCTGCCGTTTCCGGGCATCGCCATTGGCGGGCTTTCGGTCGGCGAGACCAAAGATGAAATGTATAGCACGCTCGATGTCGTCACCCCGCTCTTACCAGAAAACAAGCCGCGTTACCTGATGGGCGTTGGCACGCCTGAAGACCTGATTAACGGTGTCTTGCGCGGGGTGGATATTTTCGACTGTGTTCTGCCGACCCGCCTGGCGCGTCATCATGCCGCCTTTTCTTCCGAGGGCCGCCTGAACCTGATGAACGCTTCCTTTGCCCGCGACCCGCGCCCGATTGATGAGACCTGTGATTGTTATACCTGTCAGACTTTTACCCGCGCCTATATTCGTCATCTGATTGTGGCCCGTGAGTACCTGGCCGGGACGCTGATTTCGATTCACAACCTGCGGGCGCTGATTCGGCTGATGGAGCAAATCCGCGTTTATGTTGCCGATGGCTCTTTTAGCGCGCGCGCCGCCGATTTGCTGAAGCAATGGTCAAATAATGCAAAACGGAACCCGTCGGTTGTAGAATAAAGTCATATTGGATAGATTTTCCACCCCAGAAACCTATGTCTGCACCCAAATCTGCCTCCATTGAGCAACTCTTGAGCGATTCGCGCCTGACGCGTTTTGTGCAGGAACTTTTCCGCAATAGTGGGCAATTCCCAATTGGGATTATCTTTATTGAAGTCTTGAACAACAGCAGTTATATGTTCAAGCCTGACCTGTACGCGCTGATCCTTGCTGCCATGTTGCAGGCTTATTGGCTGAGTAAAACGGAAGACCGCCCTGGCTGGCAACGCTTCATCGGTAATCTTATTGCGCCAGCGCTTTACACGGCTTTTGAAATGAGTCTCGATGGCTGGGGATTTTTCGAATCGCCGCACCATATTGCTTACTGGCTGTTCGCATTTGTGATTGGTCTGTTGCAAGCCTTCCAGGGGACTTCGCTGCGTGGGCTTAATAACATCCTGCTGATTGTTGAGAATATTGTCCGCGCCCAGATTTTGTTTGCGGTGTATGCCATCTACGAGAGCTACACCAGCCCGAACGCCACGACAAGCATTGCGGTCTTTTTTTCTGACCCATCGCATGTCCTTATGTTGTGGGTCACCCTGACCCTCGGCCTTTCGAGTGGCCTGGCTGATGTGAATGCGCGTGGCTCACTCGAAAATCTGCGCCAGACCGCAAAACAACTCAAAGTATATTCAGAGTGGCTGCTTGGGCGTGACCTGCTGGGGCGCGCCATCAATGACCCGCAATCCATGCAGCTGCAACAACGGGAGCGCACCATTCTCTTCATGGATATTCGCGGCTTTACCCGCTGGAGTGAGACGCATACCCCTGCCGAAGTTGCTACTTTGCTCGATGCCTACTACATGCAGATTGAGCGCGAATTGGAAAACCGCCAGGTGATTAAATACAAATTCACTGCCGATGAGGTGATGGCTGTTTTTCTTAGCCCCCAGGAGGCAATTCTGGCGGCGCGTCATCTGCGCGACGCAATGGCGACGGCGCTCTCTGTATACAACCTTGGCGCAGGCATTGGCATTCATACCGGCTTGCTGGTTGAAGGTTTGTTAGGAAGCAAAAACCTGCGCTTCTACGATGCAATTGGAGATACCGTCAATACAGCCCAGCGGATTGAAAGCGCGGCGGATGCAGGCGAAATTTGGATTTCCACCGCTACTTTTGAAAACCTATCGGATCTTACCCCTGTGGCACAAAAAGAAATTGCCGTCAAAGGCAAGGAATTGCCCCTGAAAGTCTATCTGATCGCCTGAGCTAAGGCCTGTCTGCGGCCTTTGTTCCTCGAGATCATCAAGCCTCCATTCCCCCTTCTTTCTTCGCATACTCATGAACCTTCTCTATGCCCTCCTGCTTGGCCTGATTCAAGGATTGACCGAATTTATCCCGGTTTCCTCCACCGCCCACCTGCTTATTGCTCAGCAATTGCTGGGCATTCCTGCCGACAGCGCCACATTTTCCTTTCTGGTGATTGTGCAACTTGGCACGCTGGTTTCGCTCTTCGTCTTCTACTGGCAAGATTTGTTCAAGATTGTCGGCGACACGTTAGGCTTCATTTCGTCCTTGCGCCGACCTCGTCAGACCTGGAACCTGACCCCCGATACTTTGCTCGGCCTCTACATCTTGCTTGCAACCATCCCAGCCCTGCTGGCGGGTTACCTGCTGCGGGATGCCGTCGAAGCGCTCTTCCGCCAGCCCTTGCTGCAAGCCGCCACCCGCCTGTTTTCGGCGGCCATCCTGCTCAGCCTGGCTGAAACGCTGACCCGTAAAGAGCGCCAACTGGTTTCGATGACCTGGCTGGATGCCCTGGTAATTGGTGTTTTTCAGATCATTGCGGTTTTCCCCGGGGCCTCGCGCAGTGGAACAACCATCAGCGGCGGTTTGTTCCGCGGGTTTGACCGCCCCTCCGCTGCCCGCTTTGCCTTTCTGATGTCCGTGCCGGTCATGCTGGCCGCTGGGGGCTATGAGTTGCTCGATGTCTTGCAAATGCCAGACCTGGGTAATTTTCTGCCTGCGTTGGCGGTTGGCTTTATCGCTGCCGCTTTTTCGGGCTGGCTGGCGATTCGCTGGCTGATTGGCTATCTGGGCAAACGCTCGTTGTTTGTTTTCGCCGCATACTGCGCCGTCTTGGGCGCGCTTACGCTGGCGATTCACCTTTGGTAATTCACCATTTCAAAAGGAGGCTGTCATGTATTTTTCCATCTTGCCTGATGTGGCCGGGCCTGAAGCCTTGCTGATTAGCGGTTTGCCAATCCTGGCGGCCTTCATTGTCTCTGTTATTTTAATTGGCCTGCTCGAAGCCGCCATTCTCGTGCGAACCGGCTGGGGCGAGTGGAGCCGCTCTCTGCTGGCGTGTTTCCTGATGAACCTGGCCTCGGCTGTCCTGGGGCTGGCGTTTTTATTCGTTGTTGGCTCAATCCTGTCGTCCCTGCTGCGCTTCCTGGCTTCTTTTGTCGTTTCATGGCTGGTTGAGTCTGGCGTTTTGATGTTAATGCGCCGCGACGCGCTCCGCCAGAATCTCGTTTCTGCATTGGCGGCCAATCTTGCCAGCTATTTTGTGATTTGGCTGATTTACCTGGTCTTTCTTCAGTCTATTTTCTAATGAATCTCGCCCTTCTGCTGGGTCTGGCGCATGGGCTGTCTGATGCCATCGCGGGCGCGCTGGTCATGGGCGCGCTCCTGTCCTATCCGCCTGCTGAAGCCGCCCTTCTGGTCTTGCTTTACAACGGATTGGCTTTTGGCTTCCAACCCGTAGCCGGATACCTGCTCGACCTGCTCGGCAAGCCCCGGTTTGCTGCGCCTCTCGGACTCGCGCTCACCGCCGCGGGTCTCTCCGTTTGGGGGCTGAACTTTCGCCTTGCGATGGCGCTGGTCGGCTTTGGCTCCTGCCTGTTCCATGCGGGCGCCGGGGCGCAGTCTCTGCTCCTCTCGCCGGGGAGAGCCTCCGCCCCTGGCCTGTTTGCAGGCTTTGGAGTCATCGGCCAGGCATTGGGTTTCCTGTTTTGGGATAAACTCCCTGCAGCCCCGCTGCTTGTGCTGGTAACCGGTTTTGCAGCCGCTTTATGGTTTTTCCCTGCCAGGTCAATCCCCCGGCCCGATTTTGCCCCGCCAGCCTGGAACAGCCTGCCCTGGGTCACGCTGTCCGCGCTCTTGCTGGCGGTTGGATTGCGCTCATACATCTGGGTCGGCTTCAGTTCTTCATTGCCTGAGTCCGATAGCCTGGCGCTTGGGCTGGCCCTGGCCGCCGGAGCCGGAAAATTATCGGGCGGCTTTTTCGCAGACCGCCTGGGCTGGCGGCGTTATGCCCTGGTCGGGCTGGGACTGTCTGGGTTGGCCTTGGGTGCCGGGCTGATTCAGCCCTTCCTGCTCTTGCCGGGCGTATTCCTGCTTCAATCGCTGACCCCGCTTTCTCTGGCGGCGGTTGGCAAACTCTTGCCCCAAACCCCCTCCCTGGCGGCGGGGTTGGTTCTGGGAACAGGCGTTATAATTGGTGGGTTGCCCTACATGCTGCAAGCCGATGGCTGGTTTAGCCCTTTCTTGCTATTCGCCGTTCTCTTGCTGGCGGGCTTGTTCTACGCCCTGGGCTTACGCGGGAAAAATCAACCTGTTCTTGAGAAGGAATAAGATGCCTTTCATCCAACCAGACCTTTCTTTTATGCTCGACCTGCTCAAACGCCTGGTCGAGACCGAATCGCCCTCCACCAACAAAGCCGCAGTCGACCGGGTTGGCGCGCTTGTTGCCGATACCTGCCGCAGCCTGGACGCTGTTGTCGAAATTGTCCCCAACACGACAACAGGCGACCATGTGATTGCCCGCTGGGGCGGCTCGCAGGCCAAAAGCCTCTTGATTCTTTGCCACATGGATACAGTTTTCCCGCTCGGCACGCTCGCTAAAATGCCCTTTTACGAGCGGGATGGAAAAATTTTTGGCCCCGGAACGCTCGACATGAAAGGCGGCATTGCCATCACCCTTGGCACAATTGCCGCCCTGCGGCAGGCAAACGCTATGCCAGAGCGCCCGGTGGTGGCCCTGTTTACATCAGACGAGGAAATCGGCAGCGGAACTTCGCGCGCCCTGATTGAAACCCTGGCCCGCCGGGCCGAAATGGTCTTTGTCTTAGAGTCTGGTTTGCTCGATGGCGCCCTTAAAACCTGGCGCAAAGGTGTGGGCGATTTTCTCGTCAAGGTCAGGGGGCGCGCGGCCCATTCGGGCGGCGACCACGAGAAGGGGCGCAATGCCATCGAAGAAATGGCTCATCAGGTACTGGCTATTCAGAAAATGACCGATTACCAGCGCGGCACCACCCTGAATGCCGGGGTGATTCGCGGCGGCTTTGCCGCCAACGTCGTCCCCGATGAGTGCGAGTTGGAAGTTGATATGCGCGTTCTTCAACCTGGCGAAGCGGAGCGTGTCCACGCCGCGATGCTGGCTCTCAAGCCGGTGCTGGAAGGCACTTCGATTGAAGTCAGTGGGTCGCTCAACCGTCCGCCTTTGCCGTATAACGACGTCAACCGGGCCGCTTTTGAGAAGGCCGCCGAGATAGCCCGGGCCGGGTTGGGGCTGGAATTACGCGCCAGCGGCTCGGGTGGCGGCTCAGATGGTAATTTTGTCGCTCCGTTGGGTGTGCCGGTGCTCGATGGCCTGGGCGCCATTGGTGAAGGCTTCCACTCAGAGCGTGAGTACATCTTCAAAGACAGCCTGGTCGAGCGGGCCCGTCTGCTGGCGGCTTTGCTTCAAAACTGGTAACCGGAATTGCCTCGATGCCAACTTTTCTGCTGATTCGACACGGAGAAAACGATTTTGTGAAGGCTGGCCGCCTGCCTGGCCGGGTGGCCGGTATTCACCTGAACGAGCGCGGACGTGAACAGGCCGCCGCTTTGGGTGAGGCCCTGCGCGACACCCCGTTGACCGCCATTTACAGCAGTCCGCTTGAGCGCGCGCTTGAAACCGCTGCTCCGATTGCCGCCGGACGCGGCCTGGAGATTAAGACCCTGCCCGATTTGATGGACACCGATGTGGGCGAGTGGCAGGGTCAGGAGTTGAAGGCCCTGCGCAAATTGCCCGAGTGGAAGACTGTTCAGCAGGCCCCTTCGCGCTTTGTTTTCCCGGGGGGCGAGTCTTTTCTGGCCTGTCAGGCGCGGATAGTGGCTGTTTTTGAGTCGCTGGCGGCGGCTCATGCCGAGGATGATTTGCTGGCGGTGGTATTCCATGCCGACCCCGTCAAGCTGACTCTGGCCTACTACCTGGGCATGTCGCTGGATACCTTTCAACGCCTGGCCTGTGATACTGCTTCGTTGAGTGTTCTGCATCTCGGAAAGCATGGCGCGCAGGTTAGCGGCATGAATCTCAAGCCGCCTTTTCGTCTGCCTGGCCCGCCGCCCAAAAGCGGACAGAAGAAACCCCGGCACTAATCCCCAACAAAACGCAAGAAAACCTGGTTGCCTATCAGGCGCGCGCGTGCTGTCAGCCGCAGCGCGCCGTTTTGCCATTCCAGCAGGCCGAGGCGGGTCAGGTTGGCTACCTCGCGCGGAAAGGCTTCAGCGATGCCAATTCCGAAACGGGCGCGAAAGGCTTCGTCTGAAACGCCTTCTTGCACCAGGCGCAGGCCAAGCATCATGGTCTCTTGCATTGCCTGGCGCGGAGAGGGGCGCTGCTGGTTGACGAGCGCCGGGCTAAGGGCGGACTGGTTAGCGGACTGGTCAACGGACTTTGTAGCGGAATCACGGAGGGGAGCGGATTG
>CAZNCT010000017.1:0-7694 GCA_964571615.1 uncultured Anaerolinea sp.
GACCGTATTGCTGGGCCTTGGGGCTGGTGGCCAGCCTTTGCTGCATCTCCTGGCAGGGAGAGTACAATTCCCGCCCTGGCGCGTAAAACCGGGTGATCGAAAATTCAAGAGGCAAGGTGATTCTGTCTGGGTCTTCTATAACATAAAGAATTAAAGAACAGCGTGTTCCAGGCTTCTTTCCATCAGCCAATATTTCGTTTTCCAAAATGGTAATATTATCCGGGTAAACAACATATTTATCATAGACAAGATCGCCAACCCAGGGTCTCCACTCCCCATCATCAGGCGCGGTATAGCAAATCCCTATCTCGACGCCATGAGTAAGCGCATACCCTGTCAACTGGTATGTATATGTACCTTCCCCGGTTTCTGTATAAACTTCCCGGTTGAATTGGGTGAGCTTGACCGATGTTACTTCAACCTTGATGTCATTGACCGTCAATGCAGGAAGTTCGCGCACAACTTCAGTGCCAGGCTGTCGCTCATCATCCGCATCCTGTATTTGGGGTTGAGGCGTGGGCTGGCTCTCCGCCAGGGCCACCGCTTGCGGTTGGGAGAAATAAAAAGCAACAGACGCAAATGTGGCTAGAATTAGTAAACCTACAAAAAAAACAAAAATAGATGCATTTTTTTTCATTTTAAAAGCTCCTAAAAATAAGTTAGTTGGTTCCAGTACACCAACTATCGCCTAAAGGGATGGGAACAGAAATGGGTTGAGTTCCATCTTGAACCGAGCCGCATGATCTTGTGTTTTTTGTATGAAATGGTTCCATCATGGTGAATATTCCAACACTTTGGGAGCTCTGTATTTTATGTTCGCTGCGTAAACTACGACAATGCTGAAAGCTATAAGCAGATGGATCTTTGCAGTATAAAGTAGCCGCTACATATCTATCACCACCTGATAGGTTATAGGTTCGGGACCATTTTGTATCGCAGGCATTTGTTCCAGATGCTGGAGAATATCTTGTTTCAACTGTACCAGAATAAGAAGGTAACTGTCTTAATGAGCCAGCTCGAAGAGCTGCACAACCCATCGTCGCAGGGTTTTTATTCGCACACGTTAAACCATAACACCCAGCAGCCAGTGCTTGCTGGGTATACAAACCCAAGCCAGTGAATATCAGGGTCAAAACAAAAAGAACTCCAATAATTCGAAATTTCATAACTTTATCTCCCTTATAATTTTTTGGATTAGCCGAACAACACGTATCATAAAAGGAGGCTGGCTTCTTGTCTGCGGTAAAAATACCTATTTAAAATTCCGTATTTCTATCAACTCATCGAGCAAACCAGCCAAAATCGATTTGGAAACGGCTGCGAAGTGTAGAAAGATGGGAATCAAAAAAGGGCCGCCCTTTTCCAGCGACCCTTCCACTTTTCAATCCCGCGTTTCGATCAACTCATCGACCACATCGGGGATATGCCGAATCAGCCAGGTGACCGCTTCCTGGCGCGAGGCGACGCCCAGCTTTTTGAGCAGACTGGCAACATGATGCGAAGCGGTGCGATGCGAAATCTCAAGGGCCTGCGCCAGGGCTGAATCGTTCAGCCCCTGGACGAGCAGTTTCGCGATTTGCCGTTCGCGTTTGCTGAGCGCATGCCATTTGTCGCCCACTTCGCTGCGCCAGCGCAAGACGCGGCTCAACTGCTCATTGGTGAACAAGGTTTCACCGGCCACCGCGCGCCGAATGGCGGCAATCAATTGCTCGCCGCGCTGACTTTTGTCAAGATAACCCGCCACACCAGCCTCGATCATTTCCGACAGATAAAAATCGCGGTCGTGAGCGGTCAGCACCAGGGTGACCGTATCCGGGTAATGCTCACGCACCCAGGCTTCCACTTCGGCAGCGCGCATACCGGGCATCTTCAGGTCCAGGAGCAGGACTTTGGGCTGCAAGCGAGCAACCATTTCAAGAGCCTGCTCGCCATTTTCGGCTTCGGCCACAATTTCAAGATCGTGAGCCAGGGCCAGCGCCGTCCGCACGCCCTGGCGGGCAAGGGGATGGTCGTCGACAAGCAGAATGCTGATTTTTTCTTCCAAGGAGTTGGCCTCCGGGATGATTGGAGAACAAAAGCGGCAAAAAACGAAACGTTTTTTGCGCAGGTTTTATCGCCGGGCGAAAAAACGTATACTATAAATATACCATCAACTTTGTTCACAAATCGCCGCAGGAGTGCGCCTTGTCAGGGAAACATTTTTTCAAGCAAAAGCCGATTCGCGCCAGCCGGGAAGGCCCCGGCGCAAGCGGCATCCAGATGCCAATCGACATCCTGCTCGGGCTGCCGGATTACGCCGCGCGGCCTCCGGCCTTCAACCTGGTCGGGGCGCTTTCGTTGCTCCTGGGCCGGCATGCCGATGTGGCTGCGCAAATGCTGCGTCCGCACGTTTGGGCGCCCTCGCTGGACAAAGAAACCCTGGCCGCTTTCGCCGCCTCGCCAGTGCGGGGATCATACCCGCCCGAGATTTACCGCCAGAGCCGGCTGCGCGCAACCTCCTTTCCGGGCCAGGCCGCGCTGACGTTCCAGCGCAAGGATTACGAGATTGTCCATTTCTACGGGCAGGTTTTGTCGCAGGGGGAACTGCTGCTTGGCGCAAACGGCGAAATTCTGACCCTGGAGGCCTTGCAAAAGGGGCTGGAGGCCAGCCGCACCCGCCTGTTCATCTACGAGGCCATCGACCTGGAAAACTTCAAACGCTCCGCCGCGCTTGCGGCCCTGGCCAAAAACCTGGGGCTGGGTGTCTTGCGGGTCTTTAGCCCCTCTGATGCGGCCCGTGAAGAATACCTGATGAATGTATACGCCAACCTGCTACACAACCGTCCGCTGCCCGAGATGACCAGACCGCAACCCCAGATTGAAGAGCAGTTGCAGGTGGAATTGACCTATCCCAAAGGCTGCGAAGATATGCTCAACTTCGATCGCTGGATGGACGCGCTCGAAAAACGCCTGGCACGCGCCGAAAAGCGGGTCGAGCGGATTACCCATGCGCAGAAAAATCTGGAAAGATTATCTCCTCTGTTGCACCATCAGCAATTGTCTCGTTTGTTTGGCCAGAACTTGCGCGAGGTGGTCGAAAATTCGGGCAGTTCGCTGCGCGAAAACCTGGAAAAACTGCGCACAATTCGCAGCATGCCCTGGGATCACGAACGAGATGGGGCAGTCTATCTGCCCCGTATGCGGGAATCGGCGCGCATGGCAGACCGGGTCACAATGGCGGCCTACCACGAACTCCCGGATGCGCCCCAACTGGCCGACGAGATACGCAACGCGCCGCGGGTGCTGAACGCCAATTTCGCCGAACCCGGCGGACGGGTGATTCCGCTCTCTGAGCCGCTCAAGAGCGGGCAAAGATACCAGTTGCTGGTCGATATCGGCCCACGCTGGAACCGCATCCCCAACCTGCTGGGTGACGAAAACGCTGCTTTCCCCGAACAGGCCGTCGGCGAATTGCTCAGCGAGGAGGAAAGACAGCAGGGCTGGTTCGATGTTGAAGCAGTGTTTGTCAGTGAGCAGTTTGCGCCCAACCTGGTCAGCGCCCGCATGCGGGTGCCGCTGCTGCCGGTTGGCAGGAGCATCCCGTATATCGGGACGAAACTCGCCGCCCAGCCCGGGCCGGTCAGGCTGGAAATTCAGGCCCCGCGCGCGCCAGAAAACAGCCCGGCTTTGCGCGCTCATGGGCGGTTGTGCCTGTACTACGGTGCGCAGGTCATCCAATCGGCCATCCTGGAGGCCGGGGTGCAAAACGAACCAGCGGACGGACAGGCGAAACCCAACAGCGGCCGGATCGATTATGTGCTGACGCCCGGTTTCCGCGCGGTCGAGGAGCGGATATCCACCCGTTGGCGCGGCGAAGGGCTGGAGCCAGCCCCGGTCAAGGTCGGGCTGATGCTCAATGATGACCTTTCGGGCAGTCACCGTCTGCTGCTCAAAATGCACACCGGCAAACCCGCAACCGAATCCCTGCCCCCGGCCTGGAAATCTTACGATGCCGATATGCTACGTTCTATTCTGGAGCGCGCCCGGGCCATCCTTGCCAACCCGGGCGGGCGAAAACTCGAAGAATACGAGGGCGAAACCTTTTTTCTGGATAAGTTTAAGGAAGACCTGACGGCCCTGGCAATCCTGGGCGCGGAGTTATACAGCATCTTACTGCAAGGCATTACTCCCGGCGGTGGGGTTTCGCCGCTGGTTTGGCGCAAAAAATTCCGGGCCGCGCTGCAACCCGGCGATGTCATCCAGCTGGCGCGGGCCGGTTCGGTGCCGACAAGCCATGTTATCCCCTGGGCGCTGGTGTATGAACTGCCAATTGAGCCGGGACACAGCCAGAAAGCGCTCAAAATCTGCCGGGTGGTGGATGAACAATGGAGCAAAATTGACGCCACCCGCCTGAAAAACTTTGCACAGCAGCCAACCCTGACCTGCCCCTATCAGCACGAACACGCGACCAACGTCATTTGCCCGTTCGGTTTCTGGGGCTATCAGTACACCCTGGAACAGCCGATTTCGGCCCTGCTCAACCAGGGATGGGATTTGGAACCCGCCCGGCGGGTGCTGGCAGAAGTGCCGGTCAAGATGGCAGTGGCCGCCACCGAGGATGTGCCGCGCCAGAGCCGCTTCAACGCCCATTTTGACGCCATCCGCCAGGCGGTCAGCGCCGAATACATCCCGGCCAGCCTGGCCCGTGAGCGTGACGAATTCCGCGACAGCCTGCGCGCCCCGCAGTTGGTTTACATCCTGTGTCATGGCGGCAAGAGCGGCAAAGTCACCACCCTGAGCATTGGCCCGCGTGACCAGGACGCCAGACACACCCTGACGCCCGACCTGCCCGGCAACTGGGGCGAACATGATTACATTGACCTTGAAAAATGGGAAGAAACCCGTCCGCTGGTCTTCATCAACGGCTGTTACACCACCGACCTGCTGCCCGAACTGACCCTCGATTTTGTCAGCGCCTTCCGCGACCTGATGGCCGGTGGGGTGATTGGCACCGAAATTGAAGTGACGGTTGAGTTTGGCTACCAGGCCGCCGAAAAGTTCTTCGGCCACCTGGGCCGCGGGCAGAGTGTTGGACAGGCAATTTTATCGATGCGCTGGGATTTGCTCAACCAGGGCAGTTTTATTGGCCTGGCTTATACGCCTTATGCCATGTCGGACTTGCATCTTGAACTGGCCCCAAGCCCCACCTACGAGCCGGTTGCGCTGCCAGCCATCCCGGCAGAACCCTGATACGAGGCCATCAACGCCTCGAGCCGGGCCTTGACCCCCGGCCACTCGCTATCGATAATGCTGTAATACACCGAATGGCGCCGGGTGCCATCTTCTAACAGCATGTGATTGCGCAAAACGCCCTCGCGCTGCGCCCCAATCCGCTCGATGCCGCGCAGTGAGCGCTCATTGCGCGAATCGGCTTTGAACTGCACCCGAATGCAGCCCAGCACTTCAAAAGCGTGCCGTAGCAGCAGGTATTTGGTCTCGGTATTGACGCCGGTGCGCTGGAAGGCCGTCCCGTACCAGGTGCCGCCAATCTCAAGCCCGCGGTCTTTGGGGCGGATGTCGAGATAGCGGGTTGCCCCCGCCACCTTGCCGCTCGGTTTGTGGATGACGGCAAAAGGTAAATCGGTACCGGCGGCTTGTTTTTGCAAGATGAACCGCACCCAGGCTTCCATTGCGCCTGGCAGGCTGAGATTGCCATAGAGCATATAGCGCCAAATGGACGGGTCGCTGCCTGCCTCGGCCAGTCCCTCGCTATGGACGAGACTCAAAGGCTCGAGGCGCACCAATTGACCTTCAAGAGTAACGGGGGAAAAAGAGAAATTGGTCATTGTGTTGTTCCGGAGTCCAACGACTCGTGTCGTTGGATTTCAAAAGTCAGGAGTCGTTGGACTGTATATCAGCCAGGCAAACGAGATTTGATAATCCGCAAAACCATCTGCACTTCACCCACGCGCAGCAAAACAAGCCCCAGGCCATAAACCAGGCCGCCGAGGGCCACCCCGCCCAGCCCGACCAGCCAGGGATTCAGCCCAACCGAAACCTGGTTCCAGGCCAGCAGCGCGGCGCTCATGCCTGCCCCGGCCAGCCCAAAGCGGAGCAGGCCATCTAGCAAGGCGCGTCCCTGCACCCCGCCCAAAGGACGGCGAATGAGCACAAACAGCGTCAGCGCCTCCAGGGCAGTTGCCAGCGAATTGGCCAGGGCCAGGCCGCCGTGCGGCATCCAGCCCAGTTGGCCAAACCAGGCCGAAAGCGCAAAACTCAAGACCACATTCAGGCTCATGGCGGCCATGCCAACCAAAACCGGGGTTCGGGTATCCTGGCGGGCATAAAAGGCGCGTGTCAGCACTTCGAGCAGGGCGTGTCCGACCATTCCGGCGGCGTACCAGCCCAGCGCCCAGGTGGTCATCTCGACTGCCAGGGCATCAAACGTGCCGCGCTGATAGAGCATGGCAACAATTGGCCTGGCCAGCAAAATAAGCCCCAGGCTGGCGGGCAAAGCCAGCATGAGCACCCCACGCAGGGCCGATGCCAGGGCGGCGCGCATTTCATCCTGTTTGCCAAGCGCAAACTGAGCCGAAAAAGTCGGCATGACGGCAATTGCTACCGATTGGGCAATGGCCGCCTGAGCCATCAACATCAGGGTAAATCCGTACGCCAGGGTATTGACAAACCCACTGCCCATTTGAGAAGCAAGGTTGTTGTTAACCCAAAAGTTGAGCTGCACAATGGCAGCGCCCAGCACACGCGGCCCCATCAGACGCAGAACATGCAAAACAAGCGGGTTGGTGAAGTCAGTGAAGAGTGACCAATCGGCAGGGGCCGGTTTATGGTTCTCGGTTTTGAGTAACTGGAGCAGGGTCGGAATTTGAATGAGCAGGTAAAGCCCCGAGCCAAGCACCACGCCCCAGGCCAGGCCGTAAATTCCCAGCCAGCGTGACAGGATGACGACCCCAAAGATTTGTCCTATCTGATACATCGAGGCGGTCAGTTGTGGGATGAAGAAAATGTGATGGGCGTTCAGAACACCCACCAGCAGGCCGCCCAGGCCAAACAGGACGGCAGAGCCCAGTTGAATGCGCAGCAAATCCACCGTCAGCGCCACCAGGGCCGGGTCGCTGGCAAAACCCGGGGCCAGCAGGTAGCGCACAATTTGCGGGGCGAAAATTGCCGCTATAACGGCGGAAAGGCTCAGGGTGAGTGTGACCAGAGACGCCAGCGAAGCAGCCAAACGCCAGGCTGTGCGCCGCTCTTCTTTAACGAGCAATCCCGTAAAAGTCGGCATGAAGGCCGAACCGAGCGCCCCGGCGGCAATCAGGGTAAACAGGGTCTCACTGACACGGTTGGCGGCAAAAAAGGCGTCCCGTTCAATATCCGGGAAAGCCCCTGCCACGAGCATACTGCGCACAAGACTCATGACCTGGCCAAATAAAATCGCAAAAGCCACCGTTCCGGCGGCTCTAAAAAGACTGGGGGGCTGATTGGCGCTCACGGGGCGATTATAAATCAAATAGTCTGGAACAGGCGTGCTATAATTCAGACACGCTTAGTGGAGATTTTATGTCAAAAAAACTGTTCTTTGCCTTGTTCTCGCTTTTGCTGATTAGCACATCCTGCACCACCCCAGAAGTCAGTGCGCCAATTGTTACCGTAAGCGCGCCC
Source organism: uncultured Anaerolinea sp. (assembly GCA_964571615.1). Taxonomy (GTDB): domain Bacteria; phylum Chloroflexota; class Anaerolineae; order Anaerolineales; family Villigracilaceae; genus UBA8950. Next base: position 7,657 of record CAZNCT010000017.1, read on the forward strand.
CCGCCCACCCTGCAAGCCCCGGCAACAGGGTTTGCCCC
>CAZNCT010000017.1:7713-8342 GCA_964571615.1 uncultured Anaerolinea sp.
TGGTGGGGGGCCGCACCCTGCCCGTGGAAGTGGGCTACGGTTACGCCGACCATTTTTACGAGATTTATTTTACGGAGCCCTTTCACCGTCTGTCCAAAACGCGAGAAGGCGGGGTAGATACTGCCCTGGTGGCGGCAATCGACCAGGCCCGTCTTTCGGTTGACCTTGCAGTTTACAGCATCAGCCTTGAATCGATCCGCGATGCGCTCTTGCGCGCCCAACGACGCGGCGTCAGCATTCGGATGGTGATGGAAAGCGATAACCTCGACCGCAACGTGCCAGAACGCCTGGGCAATGCCGGCATTCCAATCATCGGTGACCGGCGCGAAGGCCTGATGCACAACAAATTTGTGATTATTGACCGGGCCGAGGTCTGGACAGGCTCGATGAACCTGACAACCGCTGGCACCTATGAAGAAAACAACAACCTGGTGCGCATCCGTTCGACCAAAATTGCTGAAAACTACCTGCGCGAGTTTGAAGAAATGTTCGAGAGCGATTTCTTCGGCCCGGATGTGCTGGCCGCAACCCCCAACCCTGCCATAACGATCGATGGCATCTTGGTCGAAACCTACTTCTCGCCCGATGACCGCGTTAGCCGCCGCATTCTTGAACTGCTCAAAGGCGCT
>CAZNCT010000017.1:8352-35432 GCA_964571615.1 uncultured Anaerolinea sp.
AACGCAGTATCTACTTTTTGGCGTATTCGTTTACCACCGATGATTTTGCCGATATCATCATCAGCAAGGCCCGCCAGGGGTTGTCTGTCGCCGGGATGATGGATGAAGGCCAGATCAACTCGAACAGCGGTGGTGAGTATGAGCGCTTCAAATCGGCCAATGTTTCGGTCGCGATAGATGGCAACCCAAGCAACATGCACCACAAAGTTTTCATTATTGATGAAAACATCGTCATCTTCGGCTCGTACAACTTTAGCGGCAATGCCGAGCGGCGCAACGACGAAAACGTGCTCATCGTCTTCGACCACGATTTTGCCGCCCAATTTCTGGCCGAATTTCAGCGCGTGCGTGAACGCGCAAAATAACCGCCTTCATTAAGTATCCACTTACCTGTTTGTGTTATAGTTTACCCATCCCTCATCTACACCGGGAGGCGTGATGAACGACACCCATTTTTACCTGGGCCGCAAGTTTGACTTTGCCGCAGGCCGGGCCACAACCGAAGCCCTGTACTACGACCCCGCCGACCTGACCACCCATGCCGTTGTGACCGGCATGACCGGCTCGGGAAAAACCGGTCTGTGCATTTCCCTGATGGAAGAAGCCGCCTTGCAGGGTATTCCGGCCATTCTGGTTGACCCCAAAGGCGACCTGACCAACCTGCTGCTGCACTTCCCCGAGCTGGCCCCCGCCGATTTTGCTCCCTGGCTCGATGCCGACAGCCTGCGCCGTCAGGGCAAAACCATCGAGCAAGCGGCTGCCGAAACCGCCCAACGCTGGCGCAGCGGCCTGGCCGAATGGGATATCACCCCCGACCGCATACGCACCCTGGCCAATGCGGCGGTTTTCAGCGTTTACACCCCCGGCTCCGACGCGGGCCGCCAGGTAAGCGTGCTCTCCTCGCTCGAAGCGCCCGACCTGCCCTGGGAAGGCAACCGCGAAATCTTGCGCGAGAAAATCGCCAGCACCGTCACCGCCCTGCTCGGCCTGGTAGGGTTTAACGATGTAGACCCCCTGCGCTCGCGTGAACACATCCTGCTCTCGAACATTTTTGAAATTGCCTGGAGCAGTGGTCTGCCGCTCGATATGACCGAGTTGGTGCTCAAAGTGCAAAACCCGCCCTTCGACAAACTGGGCGCCTTCCCGCTCGAGAGTTTCTTCCCGGCCAAAGAACGCACCAGCCTGGCCATGACGCTCAACAACATCCTGGCTTCGCCCGCCTTTCAAAGCTGGCGCGAAGGCCAACCCCTGCACATCCCCGATTTTCTCTTCACTGCCGATGGCCGTCCGCGTCAGAGCGTTTTTTACACCGCCCACCTGAGCGATGGCGAGCGCATGTTCTTTACCACCCTGCTGCTCTCAGCCTTCGAAGCCTGGATGCGCACTCAAAAAGGCTCCAGCACCCTGCGTACCATTCTGTACTTCGATGAACTCTTTGGCTACCTGCCACCCCAGGCCAACCCGCCCAGCAAAACCCCGCTCTTGCGAATGCTGAAACAAGCCCGCGCCTTTGGGGTCGGCCTGGTGCTTGCCACCCAAAACCCTGTCGATGTAGATTACAAAGGCCTTTCTAACGCCGGAACCTGGTTTGTCGGCAAATTGCAAACCGAATGGGATAAACAGCGCCTGCTCGATGGTCTGCAAGGCGCCAGCGCCGAAATTGACCGCGCCGCTTACAACAAAATCATCTCGGGCCTGGGCAAACGCACTTTTCTGATGCACAACATCCACGCCCGCGAACCAGTTTTATTTCAAACGCGCTGGGCGATGAATTTTCTGGCCGGGCCGTTAACCCGCGCCCAAATTCCGGCCTTAAACCGGCTTCACCCGGGAACAGACTCCCCCGCGCCTGCCACCGTTAGCGCAGCGGCTCCCGCCGACCTGGGCAAGTTACAGCCTGTCAACTTCTCGGCCCCCGCCGCCGAACCCGATATTGCCCCCTTCCCGGTCGTCTCGGCCCCAGCCCAGGCCGCCCCGGCCCCAGCCAGCATCAGCAGCCTGCCCGGCAGCCGCACCCGGCCGCACATCCCCAACGGCATTTTGGAAGTCTTTCTGCCCGCCAACCTGACCATCGTTGAGGCCTGGCGCGCCGCCCGGCAAAACCCACCCCACGACGCCCGAATAGAAGGCTTTCTCTATCGCCCGGCCCTCTTGGCCGCAGCCCGAATCCGTTTTCTGGACCGCCGCTACGGGGTAGATAGTGAAATCATGCGTATCGCCCTGGTAGACAAACTCGACCCTCGCGGCGTGGTGCGCTGGGAGAACTTCCCCTACCAGGGACCAGGCCTGGAACGCCTGGAGCACGAAGCCCCACCGCAATCCCGTTACGAAGCCCTGCCCGCCCCCCTGGGTGATGCCCGCCTGCTGGCCGCCTTGCAGCGTGATTTCATCGATTGGGTTTATCGCAGCACCACCCTGAGCGCGCGCGCCAACCAGGCGCTCAAAGTTTACGCCGGGCCAGATGTCAGCCCAGCCGATTTCCGCAAAGCCTGCAGTGACACCGCCCGCGAAAACCGCGACCGCGACATCGCCCGCCAGGTTGCCGTCATTGACCGCCAGATAACCACCCTGAACGACCGCCTGCTGCGCGAACAACGCGAACTGGCCCAGGATCAGGTCAAATATGACCAGCGCAAATGGGAAGAACGCAGCAACCTGGCCGAAATGGGCGCCAGCCTGTTGGGGCTGGGGCGCAAGCGCAGCATCACCTCGCAGGTTGCCAAAAACCGCCTGACCCAGCAGGCCAAAGCCGATATCGATGAATCCATCGAAGCCATCCGGCAATATGAAACCCAACTGGCCGAATTGCAGCAAAAACGAGAGGCTGTTATGCGTGAAATTCACGAGCATTGGGCCGCTATCAGCAACCAGGTCAGCGAAATCACGCTGACCCCAAAAAAGTCGGATATTTTCATAGACACCTTTGGCGTCGCCTGGGTGCCATACTATCTGGTAGTCTCAGGTGGACAGGTGCAGACCCTGCCCGCCTTTGGAAGCGAGTAGCCCATGAACGGAACCGTATTGCTGATTACAACGTCCATTCTGTGGGCCATCGTCCATTCGCTGACCGCCTCGCATCGCGCCAAAGAAATGGCGGCCCGCCTGTTCGGAGAGGCCGCCACGGCGCGCTACTACCGTCTGGGCTATAATCTCTTTTCGGCAGTCACTTTCCTGCCCTTGCTGGTACTGCTGGTTCTACTGCCAGACCAACCGCTCTACCGCATCCCCGCCCCCTGGCTTTACCTGGCTCTGGCTGGTCAGGCGGCAGCGGCCCTGGCGGCCCTGGTGGGTGTCTTGCAAACCGGCGTATGGGATTTTGTCGGCCTGGCGCAACTGACCCGCCCCGCACAGCCTGAGCAAAACCGTCTGACCGTGCATGGGCTGTACCGCTATGTCCGGCATCCACTCTACACCGCCGGGCTGGTCTTCTTGTGGCTAACCCCCGAAATGACCGTCAACCGCCTGGTGCTGTGGGTCATCCTGAGCCTGTATTTCATCATCGGCGCCTACTTTGAAGAACGCAAATTGCTGCGCGAGTTTGGCCAGCAATATGCCGAGTACAAAGCCCGCACGCCCATGCTGCTGCCCCGCTTTTGGGTTCAAAAATAGTTTCCAACATTCAATTTCGAGTTACCAATTATCATGTACAACACAACCCGGCGTTCGTATGTAAGACCCAATCCCAACCATCATCCCACCGAAACGGGGATGATTCTGGCCCAACTGAGCGCCGCCCTGATGGGCGGAGTGATGCTCTTCGCCGCAGTGGTTTTTGCGCTCTCCATTGGCTACCGCATCCTGTATGCTGGCAAAATCTTTCCGGGTGTCTCGGTAGCCGGGGTCGATGTCTCGGGCCTCGACGCCAGCCAGGCCGCCATTCAACTCAGCAGCCACCTGAGTTACCCCTACAGTGGACGCATTATTTTCCGCGACGGCGACTCCACCTGGCTGACCACCCCAGCCCAATTGGGGCTGGTCTTCGACCCGCAGGCCAGCGCCAACGCCGCCTTCCGGTTTGGGCGCGAAACCAACCCCATCGCCGGGCTAAAACACCAGCTCGACAGCCTGCAATCGGGCGTCGAACTGGCCCCGCAAAGTCTGTTTGACCAGCGCCTGGCCCACGCCTACCTGCAAAACATTGGCGCGCAAATCAACCGCCCAATGCAAGAAGCGCGTCTCGAAATCAACGGCACGCAAGTGCTGGCCGCCCCCGGCCAGGTTGGGCGCACCCTGAACGTTGATGCCACCCTGGCCCTGCTCAATGCCCAATTGGCGACCTTCCGCGAGGGAGAAATCAACCTTGTGGTCGTCGAACAGAAGCCTGATGTGCTCAACATCGAAGAACAAGCCAGCCAGGCCCGGCGGCTGCTCTCGGCGCCCTTCGTCATCAGCCTGCCCGAGGCCGTTCCCGGCGACCCCGGCCCCTGGCTGGTCGCCCCCGAAGACCTGGCCCCCATGCTGCAAGTCCGCAAAATTCAGACCGAAACCGGTGCCACCTACCAGCTGGAACTTGACCGCAACAAACTGCGCCCGCGCCTCGAGCAAATTGCCCGCCAGGTCAACCGCCAGGAAGAAAACGCCCGCTTCATCTTCAATGATGAAACCCGCCTGCTTGAAGTCATTCGCCCCTCCAGCCTGGGCCGCGAGGTCGATTTGGCCGCCTCGATTGAAGCCATTGAACAAGCCGTAGCGCGTGGAGAACCCTCCGCCGGGCTGGTGGTCAACATCAAACAGCCGCAAGTCAGCGAAACCGCTACTGGCGACGAACTGGGCATCACCGAAAACGTGATTTCATATACCTCCTACTTTAGAGGCTCAAGCGCCTCGCGCATGCAAAATATCAAAACCGCCGCGGCCCAGTTCCACGGGCTGCTGGTAGCCCCCGGCGAAACCTTCTCGATGGGCGCAGCCCTGGGCGATGTCAGCCTGGATAGCGGCTACGCCGAAGCCCTGATCATCTACGGCGGACGCACCATTCAGGGCGTGGGCGGCGGCGTTTGCCAGGTCAGCACCACCCTCTTCCGGGCCGCCTTTTTTGCAGGCTTCCCCATCCCCGAGCGTTACGCTCATGCCTATCGCGTCTCGTACTACGAACAATCGGCCAGCGGGCTTGACCCACGCCTGGCCGGGTTAGATGCCACCGTGTACTTCCCGGTCGTAGATTTCAAATTCACCAACGACACCCCCTACTGGCTTCTAATGGAGACATACTTCTCCGCCTCCAGCCAAACCCTGACGTGGAAGTTCTACTCGACCAAAGATGGCCGCAGCGTGCAATGGCAAACCACCGGCCCGCAAAACGTCGTCCCGGCGCCGCCACCCACCCTGCAACTGAATCCCAGCCTGGCCGAAAAAGAGTTCAAACAGGTCGATTGGGCCGCCGATGGCGCTGACGTAACCGTAAACCGCACCGTGATGAAAGACGATAAAATCCACTTCGTCGATAAATTCGTCACCTACTACCAACCCTGGCGGGCGGTCTGCGAATACGGCCCCGGCATCGAAGACCCCGAAAAAGAAGCCAAGAAGCGCAACCTGTGCTATCGTTAAGCGTGGTAGAATATTTGATTTGCAACACCCGAATCATAGGAGAACCCGCATGGTTGACCCCCAATTGCTCGAAATCTTGCGTTGCCCGGCCTGTGTGCGCGAAACCGGCGGCGCGCTGACGTACACCCACGGCTCCTGGCTCATCTGTCAGGATTGTGGCCGAAAATACCCGATTGTGGACGATATTCCCATCATGCTGATTGACGAAGGCGACAAATGGCAGGCCACCAGCGCCGAAGCCCTGCCCGTGCCCCCGCCCTCGCGCTAAACGTCATGACCATCGCGGCCCTGCTGTCTGAACTGATATCAGGTGACGACGCGCGCGCCGAACAAGCCGCGCAAGCCCTGGCCCGCCAACCAGAAGCCGCGCCCGAACTTTACAAATTACTCAGCTCACCTAACCCCGACCAGCGCTGGTGGGCTGTGCGCGCCCTGGCAGGATGTGAACCAACGGAACAAACCACCCGTCACCTGCTGACCGCGCTCGAAGACGATTGCAGCGAAGTGCGTCAGTGCGCCGCATTGGCCCTTTGCCACCAGCCCAACCCCCAGGCCCTCCCGGCCCTGTTGCGGGCTCTGTCCGACCCCGACCCGATGGTCTCAGAACTGGCATCCAACGCGCTGACGCTATTGGGGCCGCAAGCCGTCCAGGCTCTGAGCGAAGCCCTGCCCCGCGAAAAGAACCCCTCGGCCCGGCGCGGCATCGTGCGTGCCCTGGCTGAAATCGGCGACCATCGCGCTATTCCGGCCCTGATGCAAGCCCTGGAAAGCGACTCGGCTTTGTTGCAATACTGGGCCGAGCACGGCCTTGAAAAACTCGGTCTGGGCATGATTTACCTGAAACCGTAACAAACTTTTGGAGAACCGGCAATTTTTTGCCAGCAAAGAAAGATGAACAACCTTTTCTCAATTTTGAAAACCCCTCGTAACATTATTTTGGGGATAGTAGCCATTCTGTTTTTCACCGGCAGCCTGTTTGGCGTGCGCGCTTTTGTTCGCAACCAGCAAATGTTCAACTTGCCAGGCGTTGCAATTGTTGAAAACAACACCCCCGCGCCCGATGCGCCTGAACTGCCAACCCCCGAACCAGTGGCTCCCCCGGTCGATATGCCCCCCGCCTGGGATGGCGCCAGCCGCATCAACATCATTCTGCTGGGTGTTGATGTGCGTGAAGATGAAGCCGGGCCGCCGCGCTCTGACACCGTGCTGGTCGTTACGATTGACCCGCAAAGTAAGACCGTCGGCATGCTCTCCATTCCGCGCGATATGTGGGTGAATATTCCTGGCTTTGGGTATGGACGCATCAATACCGCCTACCCGCTGGGAGAAGGCTCCAAACTGCCTGGCGGCGGCGCTGGTCTGGTTGCCCGCACAGTTGAACAATTCCTGGGCATTCCCATTCACTACTACGGGCAGGTAGATTTCATGACTTTTGTGCATCTGGTCAATCACCTGGGCGGGATTGAAGTGGAAGTGCACCAAAAAGTGACCGTTGACCCGCTCGGCCCCGGGCCCGATAACCGCGTTATCCCGCGCGGCCTGAAGCGCATGGACGGCATGATTGCCCTGGCCTACGCCCGCGCCCGCGGCACCGAAGGCGGCGATGTTGACCGGGCCAAACGTCAGCAAGCTGTTATTCTGGCAATGCGCAACAAAGCCCTCGACCCGGCCAATTTCCCCAACCTGCTGGCCCGCGCCCCGCAAATCTATCAGGATTTGCAGGCGGGCATCAATACCAACATGTCGTTTGATGACGCCATCAAACTGGCTGTCTTTTTACAGCAAGTTGATTTGAGCAGCATCAAGCGCGGGGTGATTGACTACTCGATGGTTTTGCTGGAAACCACCGAGGATGGACAACAGATTTTCAAACCCATCCCCGACAAGATTCGTGAATTGCGCGATGACATCTTCACCGCCGATGGCGCCCTGCGCCCAGCTGCTCAGGGTACTGACCTGGCCGACCTGATGCGCCAGGAAAATGCCCGGGTTCTGGTTCGGAATGGCACTTTCAACCAGGGTCTTGGTCTGCGTACCGCCGAATATTTTAAAAGCCTGGGCATCAACGTGGTCGGCGCCGATAACGCCCCCGAGGTGACAACCGTCACCCGCATTATTGATTATCGCGGCAGCCCATACGCACTGCAATACTTCCGCGACCTGTTCAAAGTCAGCAGCACCAGCCAGATTATCAGCCGCTATGACCCGAATGCCCAGGTAGATATTGAAATTATCCTGGGCGATGACTGGTCGCTCAATAACCCGATGCCCTGAAAAATAACGGCCTATCGTTTGAGAAAGGGGCTGTCCGAAAAGCCCCTTAAAGCAGATGGCGACCGCCAGAGATGGTGGTCGCCGTTTTTATTTGAGTTCATTGAGAGCCGATTGCGAACCCGGTTTTCGGCACTTCACGGCTGGCGAAATTCGAGTCGAATGCCGCCAGGGTAGGGCTGCGGGCTTGCCGGGCAAGAGGGCGCCAGCAATCCTGCAACACGGGTGACACCGTTACTCAGGCTAAGGACATATTCCACGCCTGGGGTCATTACAAAATCGGCATAACCATTGCCCAGTTCGGGCTTCAAGCCGGTAAAAAATTCTTCCTCGCCGCCGAGCCAGGCGATAACAAGTTCAATGCCAGCAGCCGGGTTACCCGCCGCATCTGTCAGGAAAACCTGCAAAAGCGCCGGCTGCTGAGGGTCACAAAAAGTGGATTGCGCTATCAGTTGGAAGGGCAAGCCAGGGGTGGCCGTTGGGGTCAGAGAGGGCCGCAAGGTGGCCGTGGCAATCGGGGTCGGCGAACGCAGCGGAGTGCGGGTGGCTGTGGCTGTTCGCACGCCCGCCCTGAGCGTGGGCGTCGGCGAAAAGGTCGGCTCAGGCAGGGGGGTATCCGTCGGAGGCAAGATAGGTTCAAAAGGCGAGGTTGCATCGGTCGGCAGGGGAGTGACCGGCTGCTGAGCATTGAGCAGTTCTGGCGTAGCCGTCATGAGCGAGGAGAGGTTATTTGCTGGCTGGGCAGACGGCTCTTCCGGGGCGCGTTGCAGGGTTTCTGCAAGGTCTGCCAGTACCCGAATCGAGGCCATCGGGGCGTTGACGGCCAGCATTCGCTGGGCCTGTTCTCCCAGGGCGGCTGCCGGGTCTGGGTCACCAAGTAAAGCCAGGCGGGCGCGCGTGCGCCCCAGGTTGCCGGTGGCCTGGTGCGAGGCAGCAATCAGATAACGGTATTCATCTTTGAAGTCTGAACGCAGGCTGCTTGGGCTGGTATCGACATACTCTAATGGCGCGGCCAGCCAGGCGTAGGCAACACCGAGAAGCAGTCCTATCAAGAAGCCGGTTAAGAGATACCAGTGTCCACGCGCTTCACTCATGGCGCCACTCCGCCGCCCGCATAAATTTGCAAGGCGATGGCCAGGCTTTGCAACAGGCGAATATCTTGCGGGGCGTATCCATTGTCCTGGGCAAATTGCAAAGCCTGGGCTACCAGTTCGTGAGGGGGCAAAGCACTTCCCAGCAACGAAAGCCTGCGGGCGGCCAGGAAGGGGTCTTGTTCCACCTGGTAAACCTCGGCGACCATTAGAACATAGTCAGAGCGATAGTCCACCCGCAACGAATCGGGCGAGGTATCTACATATTGCACCGGGCTGATGACCCAGCCATAGAAGAGGCCAAGCCCCAGCCCGGCAAGAATCGAAAGCGCAAAAAACAGCCAGCGTTGAGGAGACATGCGGTTATTTTGCCATAGAGCGAGGGCAGGCGCAAGCCCGGGCGTAAACCGACATTTGACGAGATGAAAGGGTTATTGAAACGAGGCCTTCAGGCGCGAGGCCAGGTCGCGCAATTGACCAAACGAAATGGGCTTAATCAGGACAAAATCGGCCTGGTCGCGCAGTAATTCAGCCATTACCGCATCAGCAGTGGTGACAATCACCCGCGTTTTTTCAAATCGAGCATCTGAACGGATATGTTCAAGAATGGTTTGCCCAGAGACATTCGGCAAGTGCAGGTCGAGAACAATCACAGAGGCATTCACATCGGCCAAGCGGTCTAACGCAGCCTGGCCATCTAAAATTACTTCCGTTTCATAGCCTGCCGTGCCCAGGGCTTCAGCAAAGATACTTGAAAGGTCGGGGTCATCTTCAATAATGAGGGCAGAGAGAGAAGTCATGGTTTTACTCCTTGATGATTAGTTTTTCGGGGTAAATTGGCGCAGTGATTAAGAAAGTTGTGCCTTGTTTTAAGACACTGGACACTTCGATTTTTCCACCCATCAGTTCAACCAGGCGTTTGACAATCGAAAGGCCAAGCCCGGCGCCACCGTGATGGCGGGTAGTGACACCATCGACCTGGCGAAAGGTGTCAAAGATGTAGGGTAAAGAATCGGCGGGAATGCCAGGGCCGGTATCACTAACCTGAATGGCCCAGTGAGACTCATCGGGCCTGGAGATATGGACGCTGATGCGGCCCTGTTCGGTAAATTTAACGGCGTTATTAATCAGGTTAATCAGTACCTGTTGATAGCGCTGCGAATCACCCCAGACTCTGGCAGGGGTTTCAGGGTCAAGGTGAATTTGCAGTTCGAGGCCACGGTCACGGGCGGGTTTTTCCATGACGCCGCGTACTGCATCGAGGAGGTCGGCAATCGCAAATTCTTCCCAGTTGATTTTCAACTTGCCGGCCTCGAGACGGGCCTGGTCGAGCAAGTCACTGACCAGGCTGATTAGCCGCTGGGTGTTCGAGAAAATACGTCCGGCGGCATTGGCCTGCTTGGGGTTGACCGGGCCATAAACTTCACCTTGAATCATCTCAGCATAGGCCAGAATGGCATTCAGTGGGGTACGTAACTCATGCGAAACCATCGCCACAAAGGTGTTTTTCATCTGCTCAAGTTCGGCTTCGCGGGTGAAATCGCGGAAGACCGCCACGGTACCGATAGGTTTGCCGACCAGTGTGGCAACGCCAGCGGTGGTGACGGAAAGCGTGCGGTTACCCCATAGCAAGCGCGTGCTGGGGGCATCTTTGTCAGGCTTGCGTAGAATAGCCAGTAAATTTTGGCTATCCGCATCTGGTAGGCCGCCTTTGGCTACAAACTGTTCGATGCTCAGTCCAAGAAGTTCTGTGCGAGCGAGATTGAGCAAGCGACAAACCGCCGGGTTGGCGACAATCATACGCCCATCGGCATCAAAAACGATAACACCATCAGCAATCCCTTCAAGGATGGCCTGGTTTTTGCCGGTTTCAGCAAATTCGCGGGTGAGGGCTTCGGCCAGTTCACGGGTTCGCTCTTCGACGCGCTTGTCTAGCTCGCGGTTGAGAATGCGAATGTCACGCAAGGCTGTTTCCATGCTGCGCGATGCAAGCCAGGCAACAAAGGCAATTGCAAAGAAGCCAATCATGCCAAAGAAATTGGCAACCCCTAGATTGTAAAAATACGTTAGGAGCAGCAAGGCCAGGCTTGAAAGTGCCGCAAAAGCAAAACTGGCAGAAGGAAAGAGAATAAAACTGGCAATTAAGATAGGCAAAGTAAACAGGTACAAACTACGCCCGTCCACGAGTTGGGCAGGGCTATCTGAAAAGCTGATGGCGATGAGGAGTAAAAATAAAAATAACCAGCTCGACAATAACCCAGAACGATAACGATTTAATAAGTAGATACCCACAGATAAAAAAACAAAAAGAAGTATGCTGATAAGACTGATTATTATCTCGTTATTTACTGGCTGACCTGATAAGAGAAAGAACGCAGCAAACATTAATAATAAAAATATGCCTAATAACGACATACCTAATAAAATAATAGCCAGCAGGTTCTTACGACGAAGATTATCGTCAAGGTCACCCACTTTAACAGCCAAAGTATTCATAAGAAAAGTCTTCATAATTATTATCTCTCAAGAACAAGCATCAAGGCACTCAAAATAGCAGAGCGCACAACAAGGTATGGAGAATACAGACATTTTCCTATCCACAGAGATGGATAAGGGCGGCTTATATTATCAAGTAACCATTGAGCGCCATTCTTGAGAATGTTTTCTGGAACTTTTCCCCCTGACCGCTTCCAAACAGACAAAGCCTGTAAACAATAAGCAGTTTCCTCTGCGGTTGACATGTAATATCCCCAAGAACCATTAGCGTGTTGGGTCTCGCACATCCAGTCTACTGCCTTTTGAACAAAAGAATCTGCAAAACCAGCACAAACAATCACAAGATGTGAAGTTGCGTAATACGGAGAAATATGCCATTTATCAGACCAAAAAGTTTGCGAATGGCTTCTTTTGTCAAGGAATCTTAGTACTTTTTGTACCGAAGAGTCATCTACACCAACCCCTGCCCGCCGAAGCGCTCCCAATGCATGGATATTAGCACTTACAGACGGATTTGCTTCTAAAGCAAAACAACGAAAGAAATCTCTTTCCTCGTATGAAAGCATTGCCGAAAGGCTCGGATGATAACCAAATTGCTTAAGAACGTCAAAAACAAGCCCTGTATCATCACCATCATGGGCAGAATAGTTCGCAGCAAATCCAACACCTGTTTTATTGTTCCAACTCTGATTTAAGAACTCAATATGTTTGACCACCAGGCTCGAGTCTAGCCGATCTACCATTCCTGTTAGGGCGAAATTCCATAAAGTCCAGGCGGTTTCAAACACATCTATCGGGGCTACGTTGGGAACCCCTCCATCAGATTGAACATTGCGCAAATATTGAAGGGCCCGTTGATTACCAGGGCTGACTTTACTTGCAAAAAATGCTGTCGCTGATGGGCTATATCCGATTGAGCCATTTTCCTCTTGAAGATTATCAACATCAAGCAGGTTAAGCCCATCAGAACCGACCATTTCACACGAATGAGCAATAGTCAAAAATTTACTAATTTTTCGACCACTCAACAACCCAAGTTTTTTAGCTCGTTGTTGTTGTAGCCTGCCTAAGATTCTTCCATCCTGATTAGGAATTAGTCCTATTGCCTGAGCTTCGGCAACAAGGGTTGGAACTATCAGTTCAAAGCCAACGGTAGCGCCATAGGGATCCGAAGCTAATTTACTTGTTGCGCCGCTAATAATTCTTTCAATTGCAGATTTTCCATACTCAATCTGTTTTTGGTCGTGAGCACGGCGACCTCTCTTAGAGAGCGCCAACATTGCGGTTAATGTACAAATTAGCCGGTCATGATAATAGGACAAAGAGTCATTCCCCCAACTACCATCTGGCAATTGGTTTAAGGACAACCATTCCAGAGCTGCATTACTCAGAGGCCAATCAATTTCACCCAACATCGCCACCCAGGCCGTATCATAGACTGTGTTCATCATTCTTCCCGGCCCAGCTTCTCTCAAGAGTTGATTTGCCGCTTCAATCAGATTCATTTGACTTTGTTCTCCTAAGACTTGTTCTCAGTTTCACCTGGCAATTTCGGGTACCAAATACCATCTTTTAAAATACCCACTCCTAAGGTAGTCTCTCGATATGTTCTATAAAACTGACACAGGTTTTTCCAGGCAAATTCAGACATTTCAGTATAGTTTGGTTCCTTTGCCGGCCTTAGGTATAGGTGGTCAAATAAAATTTCTCGTAATTGCATCTCAGATAAATAAGCCGATGGGCTGACAGTAAAATATAAATCTTCAAAACCAGAATTAACCAGGGGCATGTCAAAAACACTAAATTTATCAAATCCTATAAAGAAATTCACATGAGATACGTAATCACCATAATACAACTCAATAAGTGTCTTCTTATCTGGAACAGTATCATGCTGCTGATAATACAGAACAGACTGCTCTGCTACAAACTCAGTAGCATCATTAGCAAACAAACCAAAAAATAATCTATTTTGAGAATAAGATTTCGTTTTTTGTTTTACTTGTTCAAAAGTATCAAGCAGGTGTTTGTATTGCGTACCCGATAAAAACTTTCGATAATCGCCATAAAAATTTACTTTTACCTGATATTCTTCATAAAATCTGAGAAATTCAGGATGTGAAGCCAGCGCCAAAAAACCTTCGGCAACCATTCTTACGTACTCTTCTCCACGTTCCCACAAATCTGTCCCCATTGCAGGAGTTAGCAAGGTACTAATGCCATGTTCAAAAAAAAGGCGATACAAACCTATGTGGTTTGAAATAATTGCCGCAAGATAAGATGAATAGTTTTCGTCAAATCGAGATTGATGTTCCATCAAAAACCAGCGCCGGGTTCCATTGATTGGAAAGACGCAGACTTTTGGCCCCTGTGAACGAACAATTTGGGCGACTTCTGAGGTGGGTAAGTTAAGGAAAGTCTCCAGTTCCATACCTGTTCCTATGACTGCTTTAGAATTGTGGCAATTTCACGGGTAATCAAGGCGTAAAAAGCGAGAATCACCATCATGGTTAGCGGCAGATGAAGGCTGGGGTCGGTCAGAACATAAGCGCCCTGCATAATGACGACACTATCGCCGCCAAACATATAACTGAAAAACTGAATGACATCCACCAGGGCGTAAAGCAGGAACAGACCCCAAACCAGCGCCTTTTCCCAATAACCACGCACAAGGGTCAAGACAAATGGGAAGGCTGCAATACCAAGCAGAACTTCCCAGACAATATCGAGCCAGATAAAGGCTGCCAGATACAAACCAAAAGCCAGCGCAATCTGCAATCTGGCATTTTCCACAATCGTCTGCCTTCGTAACAGTTGCAAGCACAAAAAGCCAAAAGGTGTCAGGATAAGCAGTTTGATACCAGTGACTAGAAAATGTACCCAGGGCGCAGAACCCAACAAAAAGATGAAGGATTGCTTGAGCGAATGGTTATAGCCCAAAAAAGGCATCTGACCCAAGATATGCCAGGGGAATTCGTTCGCAATGCGACCCAAATGAATAAAATACTCGTGATATTGGGCGAGAATATACCCCGGCCCTGCCACAAACAAGCTCGCTGTGAACCAAGCCAAGTAAGCCAAAGCCGTCAAGCCGAGCAAACGGATAAAAAATTTCCAACGGCGCAACAGCAAAGGCAGGGCAAGCGGAAAGGCCCACATCAATTTTGAAATTAGGAGAAAAGACGCCAACCCTGCCGACAACGCCAGCCGTTCTTTGAGAACACTCTCAATCAACAGGGTCGTAATTAAGGCAACCAGAATACCGATGTTCAAATAAACTACCCCGCCCCAAAAAGCAGAAAATACCAGCCAGACTGGCAAGGTATAAACCATTTTCTCGCTTACATCAGGCAGTGATAAATCTGTAAAAATTTGTATCCATTTCAAGTACAAAAGCGCATAAATCACAACACACAGTAAAGTACCAGCAATCGCAATCAGGCGCTCAGGAAACCAGAGCAGCACCGTAGACAGCATTGCAAACGGGGGCGAGTAGGGATAATGGAATGTCGAGTCGCTTAAATCTTGCGGATACAAGTCTTGCCCGGCGGCAAATTTCTGCGCCGCGCCCAGGTAAACAGGTAAATCCATCGGCAAGCCATTATCGCCGGTCAACTCGGGCATGGCCCCGCTGGCATAGATAACCTGAATTGTCAGCCGCAAGACAAACCAGAAAGCCGCAACAACCAGCGCAATCTGATAACCCTTTGACCTTGACCAGACAGACCAAAAAACGCGCATTCAAAAGCCTCCGTTATTTTCTCAGGCGCGGCACAAAGCGAGGCACGCGCTTCATGTAGTCTTGATACCCCGGCAGGCTCTTGCCGAGCAATTCCTCCTCCTGACGCACAGCGCGGGTGAAATCCCAATACACATAGACCATCGCCGCCAGGGTTGTCAGAGCCGGGGCCAGCAAGAAAACCCCAGTACCCAGCATAAAAAATGACGTCACCAGCGGGTGCCGCACCAATCCATATGGGCCGGTATCAATCACCTGATGGTCAGACTGCACTTCGACTCGCTCGGCGTAGAATTTTTTCAGATGCACCCGTGACCAGATGTGGATGACAAACGAAAACACAATCAACACCAGGCCAATCACCTGCAAAGACAATCCCCACAACGCCGGGGTGCTGAAGCCAATGGCAGGCAAAAAAACAGGCTGAAGCACTACCGCCAGCCCCAGCCCCGCTACCAAAAGCGTATAATCCCACGCCCAGCCTTTGCCTGAAACGCGTTCACGGTCATAGCGCAACATAAAATAAAAGTCCATAAAGAAAAATGCCGCAACCACCACGCCAAGCAAAATTGAAAGCGAGACACCTGAAATCATTTAAGTCATCCTGTCCAGCAAAAATTGAAGCGCAAAATTTGGCGAGGCCGCCATGATGAAGTTATTATTTTCGGTTTCAAAACCAAGGCGGCGTTTAACATCATAAGCGCCACTGCCCAGGCGCACAACCTGCACCTGCTGTTCAAAGGCTACCTGCAAACTTTCATACAAGAGCGCAAAATAAACATACGGAACGTCCTCAGCCAGGCCCAGAGCAGTATTGAACTGTCCGCCGTTGTCGCGCAGCGAAAGGCCACAGCCCACCAGGCGATTTTCGACATGAGCCGTCAACCAGGTCGCGTCAGCCTGTCCGAGGCGTTCAAGCAGGGCGCGCGTCCAGGGGACAGGCGCAGCAGTATGCTTGCGCTCGACATTGGCAATCAGCGCCAGCGCAGATTCCAGGTCATCCACGCGCGAGTGGCGGGTAACAAAAATTCCGCTCTCGCGCGCTTTGCGTTGAATGCGGCGATAATGATAACGTTCCTCTTTCGCCAGGTGCGAAAGATAGTGCTCAAAATCGGGCCAGGCTATCTGTAAAAACGTACCCGGTTGATTGACCATCAGCGCCCGAAAGCGCTGCGGCCAGCCCGCAAAACGGGTCAATTCGCGCTCAACAAAATCGAAAAACACAAAAGAGACCTGCCAGGCGCGTGCCTGAGCCAGCGCCGCCCCGCAAACCTGCTCCAAAACTGCCGCGCGGGGTGCAAAATTGGCTATCACAAGGCCCGAAAGCCCAGAGAATGGCGAGCGGCAAATCAACAACGGCCAGCGCCGAAAAAACTGACCCGCCGCAGAGCGCAACAAGCCGGGGGCCAGGGGCAGCGGCTCATCCGCAACCCGGTAAAAGGCAGCCCGGGCCAGCAAGGCGGTACCCTCATAGACCAGAATGTAAAACGGAGCCTGCCCGGCCATCACTTGCTCAGCATAGGCATACCAGCGGTGGCTCTGAAAAGGCTGCCCTGCACTCAAAGAATCCCAAAGACTGGCTTCAATTTCATCTATCCGAAAATACGTTTCCAGTCGCAAGGTAGGAGAGGCAGCGCTCATGAGAATGCAAATGTATTTTATAACAACTTGACAAGCAGCGCACAAAAACCTGAAAAACAAAATTGTTTGTTATACGCGGCTCTTGAGTTCAAAAACCAGAATGCCGTTTTCGGCATAGGCATATTTGCGGCCACAAGACCGGCAGAGCAGTTCGGCGGGATGTTCCTGCCAGTTGGTTTTGCCGCACACCTGGCATTTTAGCAGGCTCGAGAGTCGGCGCCGCTCAACCGGGGGAGCGCTGCCCGGCTTTTGGGCGAAGACACGGTCAAAATACTTCCACCAGGCTGTGATTTCGACCTGCTCAAACCCCGAAGCCCGCAGCAGGGCGCTGAAGTTTTCGGCGCTACGAACCTTGTCTTTGCGGCCCGAGGCTTCGGTGCCGCGCGATGTAACCAGCAGCCCGCCAGGCCGCAGTACCCGATACAACTCAGCCAGCGGAGTTTCCATCTCGGGCATCACTTCCAGGGCTTCAAGGCAACAGACCACGTCAAAACTCTCATCGGGAAATGGCAGCGGCAGGGTCAGGTACTGGATTAAGTCGAGCCGGTCACGAAAAGCCGATAACTTACGGGCCGCCAGCTGCAACATCCGATGCGAAATATCCATCGCCACAATGCGGCCGTAAAAATCGGTCTGGAGAAAAAGGGCCCGGCCAAGCCGCCCGGTGCCGGTCGCCAGGTCAAGAACGAGGGGGGCACGCAACTCACCCAAGCGCTCCAGGATGGGCCGGGCCAGCATTTGCTCATCTTCGGACTGGCTGGCCTGTTTGCCGCGGTCATAGTCGGCGGCCCAGCGGTCATACAACCAGCGCTGCAAGCGCGGCCCGAGGCGCATGCCTTCGTAAAAGTAGATTTCACGGTCAATGAAATAGTAGAGTGCCCCCAATAACAAAACAAAGGCTATCAACATCACCATCTCAATCGGCATCGGTCAGGCTCCTCGGTCAGGGTGTCATAATTCGACTTCGCGCAGCGGGCGGAAGAGATAACCCGCCAGAAAAACCAGCCCACCCGCCAGACCGGCCATCACCAGCAGCGGCGCAATACCGGTGTGATGTTCGGCCAGCGGGCCAGAAACAAAAATGCCCAGCAAGTAAGGAATTTGTACCAGCAATTGACGGGCTGAGAACACCCGGCCCTGAATATCGGCTTCAACTCGCGCCTGCCAGATGGCCAGGTTGCTGCCCTCGACCAGCGGCTCGAAAAAAGCAAAGAAAAAACTGCCTGCCGCCCAGGCCAGAAAAGCCGCTCCCAGCCCAAGCCAGGTAACGCCCAACAGGCAAGCCCCAGCACCACCCAGCAGAACACCATGGATGCGCCGCCGCGGGCCTCCCCAAACGCTGAGCAAAATTCCACCCGCAACCCCGCCAAGCGCACCGATGGACTGTACCGAAGCCAGCACGCCTTCATCGTTGCTGGTCTGGCTCAAGACCAGGGGAGCCACCAGGGTCGCGCCAATTGCCAGAAAAAAGTTCGAAAGCATAAACAACAAGACCAGGCCGCGCAAACCAGCCCGCCCCAGAATGTACTCAAACCCAAAGCGCATTTCACGCCCCAGGCTGCCGCGGCTCTCGAGACCAACCGGGCTTTCGGCAGGCCGGGGGATGCGCACCCAGGCCAGGGCCGCCAGGGCCAGGCCAAAGGTCGCCAGGTCAATCAGCATAATTCCCTGCATCCCGACCCGGGCCAGGAGCGCGGCAGCAAATACCGGGGCAAGGATGCCAGACAGCGCGGGCGACAATCCAAGCAGGCCCTGAGCGCGGCCATATTGTTCTTGCGGCAGCAGGGTAGTGACAGCCGCCAGGTAAGCCGGGTATTGAAAAGCGGTAAAAAAACCTGCCAGCGCGCTGATGATGTAAATGTGCCAGATTTGCAGACTGCCGGTCAGATACAGGGCCAGAAGCGCGGCTGTCCCGGTGGCGGTTGCGGCATCACTGAGCGCCATGACCGTTTTTCGGCTCCAGCGGTCAACAAAAACCCCCGCCAGCGGCGTAAACAGCACCGTTGGCAAAAAGGCAAAGAAACTAACTGTCGAAAGCGCCGAAGGCTGGCCGGTGGACTGCCAGGCCCAAATGGTGAGCGCAAACCAGGTCATCGCACTGCCGAGAATAGAGACCGTCTGACCGGCCCACAAGACGATGAACGATTTGCTCATGGCGGGATTTTATCATCAAGTTCGTTATACGAACAAAAAACAAAGAGAGCAGGTTTTTAGGAGAAACTATAAAGAACTTGAGTTTAGAGTTCAATTTGGGTTAAGACCTTTTGGTACACGGATTGCACGGATTACGCGGAATCTCACGGATTTTTCTTAAAAAAACCGCGTAAATCCGTCCAATCCGCGTAATCCGTGTCCAGATTTTGGTTTTTAAGCGCCCATTGAGCCAGGATTCCTGCTTTGCCAGACTCGTAAAAACGAACGCTAAAGTCAAGAAAGAAACGGCGACCGTCAAAAATGACGGTCGCCGCAAACTCATGCCAGAAAAGCGGGTAGGGCTATTTGCGCTCAAATTTTTTGCCGGTCGCCAACTCGACGCTTTTGTAGGCGCCATCGTAGATGCCAATCGATTTATTTTTGACGATATGCTCACAATACATCGTCAGCAGGTCGTCTTCTTCGGTCAGCAGGTCAATGGCCTGCAGGGTTTGGGGGATGGTACGGGTTTCAACGGTCGAATCGCCAATTTCTGCGCCCCGTATGGCTCCCCACATTTCATGGCCGCCGACACGGGCATTGAAGATTTTTGGCACGGGGTAGAAGGCCAATTCGGAGGGCTTGGTAATCATTACATCCACCACGCGCATCAGGTAGTTGGTGGCATACACAGCGTGGAAGGTGTTGTCGTGCAAGAAGACGTGCAAGCCATGCGCAGGTTTCTCACGAATGCTATCGGTGAAGGCTTTGGTGTCTTCCCAGGTGAAGTGGGTGTGAATCATGTCCTTATGCTGGGCGAGTTCACCTTGCAGCCATTCCCAGTTGTTTTTGTGGTCGCCGAGGTTGATGAACAGAGCAATCTTGTCCTTTTGCACCATCGGAATGGCGTGTTCGATGATAGCCTTGAACAGTTCGCGCTGGGCCCCGGCGCCGCCCATCGTCACCAGGAAGCGGCGCGGCTCTTTGGCCTTCATACGGCGCATACGGGCGTCACAATCGTGCTCGATGTTTTCGACCAGTTCGTGGTCAACATGGTGGCCAACGTAGTAGAGCGCATCGGTGGGAACAGGTTTCATGACCTTGCCGCTCTCGTCAAAGCCGCGCATGACCCGGAATCCGTAGTAGCCAGAGGGCGACTGAACCGCGTGCTTGGCGCCCTCGGTCAGTTGGAAGGCCATCGGCCAGTTATCGAACATCATATCCACCACGTTGGTCATGCCGCCAGAGACAGCGCCCATGCAGTTCCACATGTGCGAGGTCAGGGTGGGCATATCTGACGGCAGAGCGGCATACAAACGGTCAAAGAGCTCACTCATTTTGTAGTCTTTGACCTCGGTTTTCAAGAAGCGCCAGGGCCAGGTGACAATCCACTGGTTGAAAAGCCAGTTCAGCCCGGGCAGGGTCGGTTCACCGGTGGTCAGGCTTTCCCAAACATATTTGTCGAACCAGGGGTAACGCTGCGAAATGCGTGAGTACTTACTGTAATTGGAGTTACACCAGTTGATGACATCGGTCGGTACGCCAGGAATGGAGAGCAGGTCGAGCCAGTAGGGGGTAAAACCCATTGCCCTGGCCGCCGAGACCCCCGCCATGGCAATGCGATAATGCCCAAATCCCATGCGGATGGTGCTGACGATGACGCCATTTTCTTTCTTGAGCGGTTCACCCGGCTGGTCGCGGACGATTTCTTTCAGTCCAAAAATCTCACCGCCGTAGGGGTGCTCACGCACGCTCAGGTTGTAGGTTTCGTTCGGGTCATAGTTGAATTGTTTGGCAAGAGAGGCTTTCCATTTGTCCGCTGCGCGGGTTTGCGATTCGCTAATCGGGTTGCCGTACACTTCGTAACGGCCGTTCACTTTTTTCATAATCAGATCATTTCCTTTCAGGGTGTGATGGTTCGGTATTTGATTTTCGAGTTATCGATTTTTCTCAACAAATTCAATCGTCCGGGCGGCAATCTCATCCAACTCTACGTCCAGCGCCATTGGGTGACGGGTTCGCTCCATCCAGACTCGCTCTTTCTGAGCCGAGGCAATGCCGTTCAGAACAATCTCACCCGCCTGCGGGGCCACAGTGGTATCGAGGCGGCCCTGAAAAACCAGCACAGGCTGGCGAATTTTTGTCAGTTGGGCCAGGGTGACGGACTGAAACTCAAGCAATTGAATTACGCCTTTGAGCGGCAAGCCGGGATACCCCTGCCATTTTTCGGCGCAGTCAAGCGATTCGCGCGGCACCTGGCTGATGAAGGGCGCACCCAGGCGCAGTTTGAGCCGGTCAATGACACCCAGGTTCAGGGCTACCGCCGGGGCGTAGAGCAGAATGCCCACTACCTGTGGGTTTTGGGCCGCCAGGTAGAGCGCCAGCAATCCGCCCATCGATTCGCCAGCCAGATAAACACGCTCACAGGTCTTGCAGAGCGCATCGAGAGCAGACTGACCGGCTGTCACCCAATCCTGCCAGTGAGAGCGGTTCAAATCTTCGGGGCTGGTGCCGTGCCCGGGCAGCAGGGGCGCAGAGACGGTATAGCCCTGCTCGTGCAGTTTTTCGGCCAGGGGGCGAATTTCGGCAGTCGTGGCGGTAAAGCCGTGCGAGAGCAAGATACCCACCGGCCCGGCTTGCCAGAAGAACGAGTCGCCATCGAGGTGCGGGTTGTGCAGGTTAGGGTTGCCCCGGGTGCTCATGGCCTAACCTTTGACGCCGCTGCTGGTGACACTTTCGACAAAGAAGCGCTGCCCCAGGATGAAGACAATCAGGGGCGGGATAACGGCAATGGCCGCGCCTGCCAAAATCAGGTTGGGCGTATCGGAGGCGCGTCCGCGCAGGACATTGAGCGCCAGGGTCAGGACATGGTTTTCGGTCTTGCCAACGTTGATGATGACCAGCGGCCAGATGAACGAGTTCCAGGCGTAGAGGAAGGTGAAGGTTGCCTGGGTCGCCAGGGCCGGGACACTGGCGGGGATGAAAATCTTCGTCAGAATCTCGAAGCGCGAGGCGCCATCGAGGACGGCCGCTTCTTCGATTTCCTTGGGGACGGTGATGAAGAATTGGCGCATCAGAAAAGTCCCGTAGGCGGTGAAAATCCAGGGGATAATCAGGGCGGCCAGGCGGTTAGTCCAGCCAATCAGCACCATCAACTGGTAGAGCGGCACAATCAGCATGACGAAGGGAATCATGATGGTGCCAAGATAGACAACAAAGATGCTATCGCGCCCGGGGAATTTGAGCCGCGCAAAGGCATAGCCGCCGATGACCGAAGTCGCCAGTTGCCCAATCACCACCAGGATGGTGACCAGGGCGGTGTTCGAAAGGGCGCGGTCGAGGCCTTGCAGTTCAATAACCGCCGAGTAGTTTTCAGGATGCCAGGTAATGGTCTCGACCGGAGTGCTCAGGCGGACGTTTTGATACACCTTGACAGAAGGGGTTTCGGGGTCAATAAATTCGCCAACAGTGGTGCGGCTGACCAGAATCATTGGCACAACCTGGTTGTTGACGGCAACATCGTAAATGGTCTCTTCTTTGCCGTTGACCGTCACGGTCTGGGTGGTGGCAACGACATCGCTGAGTTTGCGCTCAACCGTAGCCGCAGGGTTATCGGCTGGGGCAAAGGTGGCGACCTGAATGTTGCTCTGCGCCAGGGCAAACTCGCGCTGTTCACCGTTATAAGTCACATAGTAAAGCGGCAGGGGCTTGTCGTAGCCTGGCACAGTGACGCTGGCGGGGTCACGCGGCAACATGCGCGGTGGATAGCGAAAAGTATCTGCCGGGACTTTGAGCGAGGTTGCCAGCATATAGAGGAAAGGGAAAAGCATGATGAAGGCGAAAAACGTCAGCACGCTGTAAACGGCCAGGTTGCGCAAAAATGTAGTAAAGCGGTACGATTTTAGATTCATGCTTTTATCCCTCGTAAATGCTCGATTTGCGCTGGCGCTGGAACTGAAGCAAGGTGAGACCAAAGATGACGATAAAAAGCACCCAGGCAATGGCGGAGGCGTAGCCCTGTTTGAAGTTCTGGAAACCGCTGCGATACAGGTACAAAACCAGCGAGATGGTCGAGTTGCCCGGGCCTTCTGGCGGGTTCATCAGGATGAAGATTTGCTCAAAGACCTGCATGGCCTGAATGGTGGTGGTCGTGACCACAAAAAACGTGGTCGGGGCGAGCATGGGCAGGGTGACACTCCAGAACTTGTCCCAGGCGCCGGCGCCATCGACGGTGGCGGCTTCGTAGAGTTCACCGGGAATGTTTTGCAGGCCTGCCAGGAAGAGTACCGTGTTGAACCCCATGGTCTGCCAGGCCGAAATAATCACGACTGAGAGCAAGGCGGTGTCGCTATTGGAAGTCCATTGAATCTTGGGGTCAACCAGCGCCAGGCCAAAGCCCGAGTTGAGAAAATTAACTCCCAGGGTAATAAAGTAGTTGATGTAGCCAATGGTGGCGTTATAGAGCCACTGCCAGACCAGAGAGATGCCGACAATGGCGGCAATGCTGGGCATGAAATAAACAGCGCGGAAGAACTTCATGCCGGGCAGTTTCATGTTTAGCAGATTGGAGAGAAACAAAGCCGGGATGACGCTCAAAGGCACGGCCATCAGGGCGAAGAGCAGGGTATTGCGCAGCGCCAGCCAGAACAAGCGGTCTTGCGCGCCAAACAAAATGCCGCCATCGCCAATTTTCAGGCGCCCGACTTCATCATAGACTTTGATGTCAATCACATCGCGGGCGGGTTGGGCAAAATCACTGAGCGGCTGAATGGTGATGTTCAAAATACGGGCATAGTTATCCAGCCCGACCCAGTTGGGGGTGTTGAAGGCATCTGAATCGGTGAAAGAAAAATAGAATGAGAGCAGGAGCGGCCCGGCAAAGAAAACCAGGAAACCGAGCAGGTTGGGAGAGAGGAAGAGCCAGCCGCTAATTGTCTGTTCATGGCTGGTTTTGGCATTAAAGGCTTCTGCGCTGGGTGAGCGCCACATGGCCCAAAAAGCCAGGCCAGAGAGCAACGCGCCAGCCACAAAGGCCAGACCTGCCGGTTGAAGCAGGTTGGTCAGCAGGGCAAAAAGACCATTGAAGACATTGACGGCCAACAAGAAAAGCACAAAACCAATAATGGCTATCACCCGGCCAACACCCCGGGTCGTGCGAACACTGCCGGGCAAAACGGGCAGAAAATCTACCGAGACCGAAATCAGATAACCTGCCAGGGCCAGGCCAAGAAACAAGACCCCGCGCGGAAAAACCGCACCGAGAGCATCGAGGCCAATGAAGACCTGTCCAACTTGCAAAATGCCCAGCACACAGACCAGCAGGCCAAGATAATCGAGTACCAGTGAAATCATGCGCCCGTGATGATGCCGTCGGGCCAGGTAGGGCAGAGCCGCCAGGCTGGCAATCGCCGCCGCAGCGAGCAAGACAGAAAACAGGCCCTGCAGAAAAACCGGCAGGTCAAAACCCCAGAGCAGGACAATGGCGCCCAGAGCGATGAGGGCAAACAGTACGCGCCAAACCGGCATGGATTTCAGGATAATTTCTGTCTGTTGCTGGGTCTGTTTGGAATCGGTCATTGGTCACTTCCCATCATTGACGTAAGGCTGAAAAAAAGCCGGGGCAGGCAGGCGGCCTGCCCCGGAGAGTACACAAAACGCTTGCTTAGGGTTTGAAGACCTTGTTGGCCTGTTCACAGATGGTCGCGCCAAAGTCTTCGACGCTGGTCTGGCCGGTCAGGACAGCCTGAACAGCCGGGCCCATAATCTGGTCGTATTCAGGCCAGGAACCAGCCCACAGCGGGCCTTCGGTGGCGGGGCTGTCGGCCAGGCCATTCAAGAAGGCCTGGTTGTTGGCGGGCGGGGTGAAGGTCAGGAAGGCATCGAAGGCTTCCTGGCTGACGCGGCTGGGGATATTGGCGCCGAGGGCGGCAATCTTGCCCTGGGTTTCAGCGGTGGTCAGAGCCTGAACAAGTTTCCAGGCTTCTTCGGGGTGCTGGGTCTTGGCGTTGATGACATAAGCGCCCCAGAACAGCCAGTTACCCTGAGTGCCCGAGGGGCCTTTGGGCAGTTCAACCACATCCCAGTTGAATTCAACGGTGCGGATACCGGGGGTCGCCCAGCGGCCATTCTGGAACATGGCAACTTTACCGGCGCGGAAGGGCGGTTCGGAGTCTTCACCGTAAGGAACGGCGACATCGTATTCGGTGTACAGCGAGCGCTGGAAGGCCAGACCTTCAAGCGAACCCTGGCTGTCGAGGCCGCAGGCTTTGCGGTCGGGGGTGAAGAAGCCACCACCGGCGGCATTCAACCACACGCCGTAGGGGCCCCACCAGGCATTGGCGCCGTAGCCATAGATATCCGAGCCGAGGGCGCGGGTCTTCTGGGCGACATCAAGGAAGGCAGCCCAGTCCCATTTGCCTTGCTTGGCCAGTTCGCGCGGGTCGGGAGCGCCAGCTTCCTGAATCAGGTCGAGGTTCAGGTACAGGGCGAAGGTCGAAACGTCGCGGGGCAGGCCCCACAGCGCGCCAGAATCGGCGCCGCTCTTGTCGCTGGCCGGGTTATAGGTCAGGTGATACATCGGGCCGGGATAGAAGGCATCCACACTAAACCCTTCGGTCTTTGAAGCCAGGTCATAGATATTGAGGATCAAACCGCGCTCGGCAAAGTCAGCGATGTCGGTTCCGGGGATCCAGAAGACATCGGGGGCGGTGCCAGCGGCAACTTCGGTGCGCAGTTGATCCTGGTAGTTTGAACCTTCACTGCCACCCGGTTCATAGACCAGGGTAATGCCTTCGAGTTTGTCATCCAACTCCTTGCTGATGTTGCTATAGACATTGATTTCTTCCTGGTTGTCGGGGCGGGTGCGCCAGCGGACGGTCACATCAGCAGCGACGGGGGCAACCGATTCACCAGAATCAGCCGGGGGCTGAGTGGGGGCCGGGGTCGCGGGAGCGCAAGCACCCAGCACAAAACCAGCAATCACCAACAGGCTGGTAACGAACACGAACGATTTACGAAACATTCTTCTTCTCCTGAGTTTATTTGGATTGGATACGGTAGGAAAACAAGGGGCAAAGCAGATTCTCGGGGAAAACCACCTCCTTTTTATGAAAGGATTTCGATAGCCTTCAAGTTTTTCACCGACTGGCGCACAACCAACTCGGCA
This sequence comes from uncultured Anaerolinea sp., assembly GCA_964571615.1. Lineage (GTDB taxonomy): Bacteria > Chloroflexota > Anaerolineae > Anaerolineales > Villigracilaceae > UBA8950. The sequence goes on from CAZNCT010000017.1 coordinate 34,439, forward strand.
GGCAGTTTCATCTGACACTGCGGGCTGACAGCGCCCTGTATGGTGCGAATCAGGATTCGGGCCGCCTCGCAGCCAATCCGCGGCATATCCTGGCGCATGGTGGTCAGCGGCGGGTCAAAGTGCTGGGTCAGGGGCATGTCGTCCACCCCAATGACCGAAAGCTGCTGTGGGACAGAGATGCCCAGGTCGCGTGCGGCGCGCAAGACACCCATCGCCATGCGGTCGTTTTGGACAAAAAGCGCGCCGGGCAGGTCGCCATTGGCAGACAACTGCATCAGCGCGGCATGGCCAGAGGAAGCCGACCAGTCCCCTTCAATCAGCAACTCGGGCTGAAAGAGCAAACCTGCTTCTTCGAGCGCCTTTTGAAAGCCAATCATGCGATCCATCGAACAATCTTCAGCCATGGGGCCGGTAATCATGCCGATTCGTTCGTGACCGCAGCCAACCAGGTAACGGGTGGCCTCGTAGGCCACGGCTTCATCGTCCAGGCAGACCGAGCAAATGGACTCGCTGCGGGCGCGGGCACCGACAAAGACCACCGGAAAGTCATCGGGAATCATTTGGTAACGCTCATCCGCATACGGATTCATGACCAGCAGACCATCCACCCGGCGATGGCCGACCAGTTCTTCCACCAGAGCCGCAAAACCTTCGGCGTCTGCCGCCGAAGAAGAGAGCAGGAAGTAGCCCATGCGGCGGGCTTCGGCTTCAGCGCCTTCGATGATGCTGGCAAAGGTGTAATCGGTCAGATTGGGAGAAATACAGGCCAGGGTGCGGGTTTGTCCACGAGCCATCGAGCGCGCAATGGCGTTGGGGCGGTAACCGAGTTCGGCAATCGCGCTTTCAACCCGCTCACGGGTTTCGGGAGTCACATCCTCACTGCCATTGATGACGCGCGAAACAGTCTGGTGCGATACACCGGCCTGGCGGGCGACATCTCGAATGGTCGGGTTGGTTTTGCTCATGGCAGTTTTTGGGAGATTGGGCTATAATG
>CAZNCT010000018.1:0-4787 GCA_964571615.1 uncultured Anaerolinea sp.
AATTCTTGCGGGGTGAGCGCCAACTCGGCGCCAATGGCAGGGTGGGCCAGGCCGGGGCGCGGTGCCAGGGCTGGGTCGGGCGGGTGCTTGCCGAATCGTTTGTTCCACGGGCAGACGGTCTGGCAAATATCGCAGCCGAAGACCCATTCACCAAGTTGGGGGCGCAGTGAGACCGGAATTTCGTCTTTGTTTTCGATGGTCAGGTACGAGATACAGCGCCTGGCGTCGATGGTGCGGTTGGGTTGGATGCAGTCTGTTGGGCAGGCTTCGATGCAGCGGGTGCAGGTGCCGCAGTGGTCGCTGACAAAGGGTGGGTCGGGGGGCAGGTCGAGAGCGAGCAGGAGTTCGCCGAGCAGGAAGTAGGAGCCGCCGGTGGGTGAGATGAGGCAGGTGTTTTTGCCGATCCAGCCCAGCCCGGCGCGTTGGGCCAGGTCGCGCTCGAGGATGGGGCCGGTGTCGGTGTAGGCGCGGTGTGGAATGGGGTGCCCGACCTGCTCTTCGAGAAAGGCGGCCAGACGCTCGAGCCGCGGCGGGATAACCAGGTGGTAGTCATCGCCCAGGGCATAGGCGGCCACCCGTCCGCGTGGGGTGGGGTCGTTTAACGGCGGGACAGGCGGCGGGGCGTAGGGCATCCCAACGACGAGGATGGAGCGGCATTCGGGCAGGATAAGGCGTGGGTCGGCGCGGCGCTCGAGGGCGCGTTCCTCCGCCAGATAGGTCATCTGGCCGTGCTGTCCGGCTTCAATCCAGTTTTGGTAGGCGCTGAAGTGCGGCGGCGGGTCGGGGGATGTAATGCCCGCCAGCGTGAACCCTTGCTGGCGGGCTTGTTCTTTGAGTTGCTGGGCCAGGGCGGCGCGGCTCATGGCACGGTGATAACGACCGACAGGTATTGCCCAAAGGAGAATGCGTTGTTGTCGAAGAGCACCCAGTAGCCGCGATAGGTGCCAGGGACGCTGGGAGCGGTCAGTTCAATGCTGATTTCGGCTTCCTGGCCGGGCAATACGACTGCCGAAAGATAAGTATCGCGCCCGCTCATGCGGTCGCCGTAGCCGTAGCGGATGGTGTAGGCGGTGGTCCAGTTGCATGAGCCGGTGTTTTTGACTTTCCAGGTTTTGACGAATTTCTGCCCGGCGGTCATTTGGGTGCCGTCTGGCACGCTGACATCGGCAATGTAGATGGAGTTGTTGCAGATGTTGACGGTTGGGGTGGCGGTGTTTTCGGGGGTGGGGCTGAGGGTTGCGGTGGGCTGCGGGGTTTCGGGGGTTGGGATGGGTGTTTCGGTGGGCATGGCCTGCGCGGTTTGGGTGACGGCGGCGACAACGGTTTGAACGGCTTGGGTCTGAATGGCGCCAATATCCACCGGGGTTGGGGTGGGTTCAGCGGGCTGGCTCGGGCCGCAGGCCGCCAGCAGGATGCTCAGGATGAAGACAAGGAGTGCGATTGTTTTTTTCATAAACCACCTTTTTGATAGGGTGTTGCTTCCTTATTTTGATTATATAGCGTTTGTGCTGTTGTAGAAAATAGAACCCCTGACGCTCCAGTCCGTAGCGTCAGGGGGGCCGGGCTGTGTGGGGGGGCTGGCGGGGGTTATTCACGCGCGCCTAGGGATTGGGCGACGATGTGGTCGAACATTTTGACGTTGATGGGTTTCGAGATGTAGTTGTCGAACCCGGCTTCGAGGGTTTTGCGCCGGTCGCCGGGCAGGGTGTGGGCTGTCACGGCTATCAGGGGGATGTGCGCCAGGTTGGGGTCGGCTTTCATGGCGGCGGCGGCTTCCCAGCCGTTCATTTCGGGCATGGTCAAATCCATCAGGACGATGTCGGGCTGTTCGCGCCGGGCGGTTTCGATGGCCAGCCTGCCATTGAGCGCGGTGACGACCTGATAGCCGTTGCGTTCAAGCAGGAAGCGCATCAAATCCTGGTTGTCCTGGTTGTCTTCAACGAGCAGAACTTTGAGGGCCATTGCGCCTCCGTTGTGCCTGCCGGGGCAAGCGCGGGCAAAAAGGACGGTGTGACGTGCGTTATTGTAACTATACTACGGCCTGGCGTGTTCGGCAACGGTTATGATTGTTCGGCAAAGTCTCCGCCTGATTCGATGCGCCGTTCAATCAGGTTGCGGTTTTTGTCGAATTGCAGGCCGACTTCGATTTTCTGGTAGCAGCGGCCAGCGCCCATGAGCACTTTGCGGCAGTAGTAGCGGTCGCCGCCTTCTTCATATTCAATGCTCAGGTCGTTGTCCAGGTCAACGCGGCCTTCGATGATTTCTCCACAGCGTTTGCATTTGACCTGAAAGGTGTAGTAGCGTTTTTCGTGTTTGGGAGAGAACGCTTTGAAGAGTTTTTGGAAGAAGCCCATGAGTTTACTCCTTGAGAATGGCGTCAATCTGGTCGAGTTCTTCTTGTGAGAAGGACAGGTTTTCGAGTGCGCCCAGGTTTTGCTCGAGTTGGGCGACACTGCTGGCGCCGACCAGGGCCGAGGTGACCTGGGGTTTTCTCAGTACCCAGGCAATGGCCATTTGGGCCAGTTTTTGTCCGCGTTTTTGGGCCAGGGCGTTTAGTTTTTGAATTTTGCCCAGGTTGCTCTGTACTTCTGCCGGGGTGAGCCAGACTCGCTCAGTTTTGGTGGCGCGGCTGCCAGCCGGAATTCCGCTCAGGTAGCGGTCGGTCAATTGTCCCTGGGCCAGCGGCGAAAAGACGATACAGCCGATGCCCTGCTCGTCGAGCACATCCAGCAGGCCATCTTCGACCCAGCGGTCGAACATGTTGTAGGAGGGCTGGTGAATCAGGCAGGGGGTGCCCATCTGGCGCAAAATTTCGGCGGCGCGGTGGGTGTCTGCGGGCGAGTAGGATGAAATGCCGACGTAGAGCGCTTTGCCCTGTCGGACGGCGGTATCCAGTGCGCCCATTGTTTCTTCGAGCGGGGTATTGGGGTCGAAGCGGTGGCTGTAGAAGATATCAACATAATCCAGCCCCATGCGCTTGAGCGATTGGTCTAGGCTGGCAAGCAGGTATTTGCGCGATCCCCACTCGCCATAGGGGCCGGGCCACATGTCGTAACCGGCTTTGGTCGAGATGACCAGCTCGTCGCGGAAGGGGGCAAAATCTTGCTTCATCAACCTGCCAAAGTTCTCTTCGGCAGAGCCAGGAGGGGGGCCGTAGTTGTTGGCCAGGTCGAAGTGGGTGATGCCCAGGTCGAAGGCCCGCCGGGCAATGGCGCGGGCATTTTCAAAAGAATCGAGGCTGCCGAAGTTGTACCACATGCCCAGCGAGATGGCAGGCAGCAACAGACCCGAGCGCCCGGTGCGTTTGTAGGGCATGGCTTGATAGCGGTTGGGGTTGGGGGCATACAGGCTCATGGGTTAACCTTTCTTGAATGGGGCAAAGCCTTCGCCCAAGGCTTCGTGGGCCGCACCAACGACCATAAAGGCGCGCGGGTCGGCTTCTTGTACGATGGCCTTGAGCATTTGGATTTCGGAGCGGGTGACAACGCAGTACAGGATGGGACGGGTGGTGTTGGTGTAGGCGCCGGTGCCGGGGATGACGGTTACGCCGCGCTCTAACTCACGCATGATTTTTTCGGTGACGGTTTGGGCTTCGCTGGTGACAATCAGGGCGGTGCGCACTGTGCCGCCGCCTTCCATGACGGTATCGACGACCAGGCCGCTGACGTACAGGGTGATGACGGCATACAGGGCTTCTTTCCAGCCGAAGATGAACCCGGCCCCCAGGATGACCACTGTGTCGGTCAGCAGGTAACTCTGGGTCATGGGGATGCCGCGATAGTGGTTGAGGATGCGTGCCAGGATGTCTGAGCCGCCGCTGGTGCCTCGTCCACGGTAGACCAGGGCGTAGCCAACGCCCGAGACGACTGCGCCATAGAGCGAGTTGAGCACCAGGTCGTCGGTCAGGCCTTTGGCCGGGAAGAAGGGCAGCCAGAGCAGGGCATCGGCAAAAAAGGAGTAGGTGGCAATCGCAAAGGCGGTGCGCAGGGTGAAACTGCGTCCGCCGAGGAAGCGCCAGCCGAGCGCAAACAGGGGGATGTTGCCGATGAAGACCATCATACCGATGGGCCAGTCGGTGAAGTAGTTAATCAATTGTGAAATGCCGCTTACGCCGCCGCTGGCCAGGTTGGCCGGGACGAGGAAAATTCGCAGGCCGATGGCCTGGGTGAGGGTTCCGAGCAAAATCAGGGTGAAGTCGCGCAGGGTGGGGTAATATTTTTTAAGCATGTCTTATTCGCAGTTTGAGATGTCTAGTAGACGGCGCAGGTCGAGCAGTTCGCCCTGGTTGTTGCGCCATTCTTCTTCGTCCATTAACCTGGCACAAGAATCTTGCAGCAGGGTTTTGTAGCGGTTGGCAAAGCGCAGGTCGTAGTAGATGTAGTCGTACCCGGCGGCTTTAAGCAGGTGTGGCTGGGGGTCGGCGGCCAGCGCATCCCATTCGGGCAGGGTGGTGCCAAAATTGATGGCGGCTCTGGCCGGGCGTCCGGTGACGGTGATGCCGCGCACATAGTTGGGGTCGAAGACCATGCTGCCCGGGGCCAGGCGGTTCCAGTGTTTCTGGTACATGCGGGCGTCGAGGTGGTCTAAAAACTCGGCGTAGATGGGGTTGGGCATGGCCTGCATTTGTACGCCAAAGAGTGCCAATCCGCTCAGGCAGGTGGCTAAGCCCCAAACGAGCAGGCTGGCTCGCAGTTCTTCCGAGCGCTGGCGGGCCCAGTTCCAGAGCAGGGGCACGGCGACAATTTTGGCAACCAGTAAAAAGTGGGCCATCATGCGTGAGATGGCGG